>URGO01000007.1 GCA_900547435.1 uncultured Parabacteroides sp. | reverse complement strand
CCGCCATCGATGCTATGAATGAATTGGGTGGTGCCATCGTATCTATTACGTTGGTCATGATGTCCGTGTTTATCCCGGTAAGTTTCATGTCCGGTACGGCAGGTACGTTCTACCAGCAATTCGGTTTGACCATGGCACTTGCGATTGGTATCTCCGCTTTGAACGCTTAAACCCTTTCTCCGGCCCTTTGTGCTATCTTGCTGTAGCCGCATGTGGAAGAAGGTGAAGAGGCTCCTTCATTAAAGGAACGTGTAGACGTGGCGATGAAGGAATCACGCAAGATTATGCTCCAACGGTATAGCGAGGCCATCGGACGCTTGCTTCACCCGAGCATTACTATTCTCTTTACGGTCGTAGCTGTATTGGGTATGATTTTCGGTATGTTCAATTTTGACGAACATCCGTTCCTGACCATCGTCTTTGCGTTGATCGCTATTTTGGCATTCATCGGTATGACCACCCAAAAGTTCAAGAAGGCATTCAATGCTTCCTATGATAATATCTTGGAGAAATACAAGAAAGCCGTACAATTCTTCATTCAGAAGAGGGTGGTATCTACGATAGCCGTCATTGCTTCTATCGTGTTGTTGGTATTCTTCATGAATACGACGCCGACGGGTATGATCCCGAACGAAGATACCGGTACGATTATGTGTGCTGTAACGTTACCACCGGGAACTTCCCAAGAACGTGCCCGCGAAGTATTGGCACAGGTGGATAGCTTGATTGGTGCAGACCCGGCAGTACAATCGCGTACGGTGATTTCCGGTTTCAGCTTCATTGGTAGTGGCCAAGGTCCTTCTTATGGTTCTATCATCATCAAGTTGAAAGACTGGGAAGAACGTTCGATGACGCAAAGTTCGGATATCGTGGTAGC
This sequence comes from uncultured Parabacteroides sp., assembly GCA_900547435.1. Taxonomy (GTDB): domain Bacteria; phylum Bacteroidota; class Bacteroidia; order Bacteroidales; family Tannerellaceae; genus Parabacteroides. The sequence goes on along the minus strand of URGO01000007.1, from coordinate 38,536 downwards.
GACTTTGTTTATGCGTTCGCAGAAGTTGTTTAAGGATGCACAGGTATTGTTCTTTGCTCCGCCTATGATTCCGGGTTATTCTATTTCTACGGATATTGAGTTGAACATGCAGGATAAGACCGGTGGTGATCTGAACCACTTCTTCAGCGTTGTAAATGATTATACGGCTGCATTGGAAGCACGTCCGGAAATCAACTCGGCTCGAACGAACTTCAACCCGAGTTTCCCGCAATACCAAATCGATATTGATGCGGCAGCTTGTAAAAAGGCAGGTATCAGTCCGAGTGATATCTTGACGACAATGCAAGGTTACTTCGGTGGTATCTATGCTTCAAACTTCAATAGCTTCGGTAAGATGTACCGTGTCATGATTCAGGCAGAACCGAATGCAACCAAGAATTTGGAATCACTAAACCGTATCAAAGTACGCGGAAGTGACGGAGAAATGGCTCCGATTTCACAATTCGCTTCCTTCAAGAAGATTTATGGACCGGACGTTATTAGCCGTTTCAACCTGTACACGTCTATTCAAGTGATGGTTTCTCCGGCAGCCGGTTATACTTCAGGTCAGGCATTGCAGGCTATCGAGCAGGTGGCAAACCAGAACTTGCCGGCAGGTTTCGACTACGAATTAGGAGGTATGGCGCGTGAAGAGGCGCAGACAACCAATACGACGGCTATCATCTTCGTCTTGTGTTTGGTGTTCGTTTACCTGTTGCTGAGTGCGCAGTACGAAAGTTATATGTTGCCGTTGGCCGTATTGCTTTCTATTCCGTTCGGTTTGTTGGGTAGCTTCTTGTTCGTAAACGGTATGAACTCGTTGGGTAGCATTCCGGCCTTGAAGATGATTATGGGTTCAATGTCAAACGACATTTATATGCAGATTGCCTTGATCATGTTGATGGGTCTGTTGGCAAAGAACGCTATCTTGATTGTAGAGTTCGCCCTTGACCGTCGTAAGATGGGTATGAGTTTGACTTGGGCTGCCGTCTTGGGAGCCGGTGCCCGTTTGCGTCCTATCTTGATGACCTCTTTGGCCATGATTATCGGTTTGCTTCCGTTGATGTTTGCCTTCGGTGTAGGTGCTCATGGTAACCGTACGTTGGGAGCTTCCGCTATCGGTGGTATGTTAATCGGTATGATATGTCAGATATTTATCGTTCCGGTATTGTTCGTTGCATTCCAGTACTTGCAGGAAAAGATTAAGCCGCTCGAATGGGATGATTTGGATAATAGCGATATGAATACAGAAATTGAACAATACGCAAAGAATAAATAAGTGAATATGAAGAAAAGAAATATAGTTATGATGATGTGTGCAACTGCGCTGCTTAGCAGTTGCCACATCTATAAAGCGTATGATCGTCCGGAAGACATCTCGGCGGAAGGAATCTATCGCGATCCGGTTTCCGTTACGGATACATTAGCGGTTACGGATACAACGAATATCGGAAGTCTTCCCTGGCAGGAAATTTTCCGTGACCCGAAGTTGCAAGTATTGATTGAAGAGGGATTGGCAAATAATGTGGATATGCAAGCGGCTATCCTCCGTGTGGAAGAAGCAAAAGTAATGTTGACATCAGCCCGTTTGTCGTTCTTGCCTTCTATCAACTTTGCTCCTCAGGGCTCTCTTACTACAATGGGAGATAGCGATTGGGGAAAAGCATATTCAACTCCGTTGGCTGCCAGCTGGGAAGTGGATTTGTTCGGTAAATTGCTGAACGCAAGCCGTAGCCAGAAGACAGCTTATTTGCAGAGCCAATATTCGCAACAAGCCGTTCGTTCACAAATCATTTGTGGAATTGCCAATCTTTATTATACCTTATTAATGCTGGACCGTCAGGTGGAGATTACAACCGAGACAGTAGCTATTTATAAGGAAAATGTCCGTGCCATGGAGGCCATGAAGATTGCCGGTATGACCACTGAAGCTGCTGTAACGCAAATTCGGGCTGCTTATCACCAGGTTCAGGCTTCGTTGATTGATTTGCAACGTCAGGTACGCGAGACGGAAAATTCTTTGTCGGTTCTTTTGGCAAAGGCTCCGCAACACATCGACCGCGGAACGTTGGACGAACAAGTGATGCCGGAAGAATTGCTGACTGGTGTTCCTTTGCAGTTGCTGGAGAATCGTCCGGATGTAAAGATTGCCGAAATGAACCTGGCAAGTGCTTATTATACGACCAACCAGGCTCGTGCAGCTTTCTATCCGGGCATCAACATTACGGCTACGGCAGGTTGGACAAACGGGTCGGGCGTGCAGATTTCCAATCCGGGACAATTCATGTTCCAGGCTTTAGCTTCGTTGGCACAACCTATCTTTAACAATGGTAAATTAGTTGCCAACTTGAAGGTATCGAAAGCTGAAGAAGAAATTGCCAAGATGAATTATCAACAAACTATCTTGGAAGCCGGACAGGAAGTAAGCGATGCGCTTCATTTATATGACGCGACCAACAAGAAATTAATTCATGACAAGTCGCAAGTAGAAGAATTAGAAAAGGCCGTTGTCTACACAAAAGATCTGTTCCAAAGCGGTGATGCTACTTATTTGGAAATCTTAACGTCACAACAGAACCTATTGAGTGCTCAACTGACGGAAGTGTCAGACAACATCCAACGCATTCAGGCTGTCATCAGTCTGTATAGCGCTGTAGGTGGTGGTCGAAATTGATTAACTTAAATATGAATGCTATGATTAGCCCTTTAGCTCACGTTGATCCTTCCGCTAAGATCGGAAACAACGTTACAATTCATCCTTTCGCCTATATTGACCGGAATGTCGTGATTGGCGATGATTGTGAAATTATGCCGTATGCCAGCATTATGAGCGGCACACGGATGGGAAAAGCAAACCGTGTTTTCCAAGGTGCGGTACTGGGAGCAGAACCGCAAGACTTCCACTATAAAGGTGGCGATACATTGTGTGTTATCGGTGACAACAATGTAATCCGCGAGAATGTAGTTGTCAATCGAGCAACTTATGCAGACGGACAGACGCAAATCGGAAACAACAGTTTCTTGCACGAAGGTGTCCATATCTGTCATGATACGAAAGTGGGCAACCATTGCGTATTGGGATATGGCTGCAAGGTGTCAGGTAATTGCGTAATCGAGGATTGTGTAATCTTCGGTGGTAACATTCTGATGAGTCAAGGAACGCGCGTTGGTCGCTGGGCGATGGTACAGACCGGATGCCGCTTCCGGAAAGACGTACCGCCTTATATTATCGGAGCAGGCGAACCGACCGTATATCACGGTGTCAACGCCGTCGTCATGGCGCACGAAGGTTTTTCTGAGAAAATCATCAAACATATCAGCCATGCATACCGGATTTTGTTCCAAAGTAATACGAGCGTGCTGGATGCGTTGTTTATGATTAAAGACCAAGTGCCGATGAGTGAAGAGATACAACATATCCTTGACTTTGTCGAAGCATCCAAATTAGGTGTTATTCGTTAAGTTGACAATAAAAACACGTTGATAATTTTATTGGGCACGGAATCGCAGAACCTATCTGCGGATTCCGCGCCTGATTTTTTCATATAGAAATATGGCAAAACCGATTATACCCGGACTAAATGCAGCTGAGCAACAACAGATTTATGAACAGTTATTGCGTTACAATGAGGGACGCGAATCCTATAAGGTTTCCGGCGCTTACCTGATTGTCTTGCCCCATACCGGCAAATCGTGTTATTCGCTGTGGTTCTATTCCCCCTTAATCGAACGAGCTACGATTTTATATCTTTATGATTTAACAGAATCCATAGAAGAATCGTTACGCAAGGTGAGCGCATTATTCTTTAAGTCTCCAAGAAAAGTATTTCTGGTGGAATATAACGAGAAACGTATGACCACAAAAGGAGACGACTTAATCGGATTCGGGAAATATAGAGGACACTATCTGCACGAAATATTCCGCATCGACCCTTCTTATCTGATTTGGATTGCCAATAAATATACACCCAAAATCCCCAAACAGGAACGTTTTGTCCACATGGCACAAGCCTATGTATCGGTTTTCCTGGATTTGGCAAAACAAAAAAAGAACCAAGAAAAAACTACTTCGCGCTACTTAGGCAAGAAAGGAGAAACCTTGAAAGATATCCATTTCCAAATCACCCATATCCGCTTACAAGATGACCCTTATAAAACGCGAGTTAGCGGTACGACTGCTTATTTTTATGTCACCCAAGTACTTTACCTGAGAGACCGCGAGGGGAATCGGGCCATTGCCTCTATTGCCGCACAATATCCCAGTATGGAGTCCGGGCATTTATCCTCCATGGAACGCGCATTTCGAATAGGCGAAATCATTCATATAGCTTCAGCTCGCATATCCCAAACCTTTCTTTACAAAGGTACGAAATATACGCGCCTGAATTACGTCCGGTTATCCCCCAAATAATACCGTTATTTTGCAGATTTAAACGTATATAAGATAACTATCGGATTATCATCCTCCTTGACAGCCCTCAATACCTCCGGCATATCTTCCAGATAACCTTTTTCCTGTAAACCGCTTATCAAATCATATGTAAGCATTTGAGCCCGCATATTTTCGTTTATCGAAAATTCCGGCCAAAAAGGAACACCGTTATCTACATCATTGGTAATACCAATTACATTATTACCCGGAATACCAAAACTACAAGCCAAATAATCGTCCGGAACTTGACAAGAAAGACCTAAATGCCCGCTCTTGGAATAACGCTGAATATATATTTGGCCCGCTTTCGACACACGCAAATAAAGATAATTAGGCGTTTCGAACAGGTCATATAAATCAATGTCAGCATCCTGTATGGGGGTATTTTTCCTTTGCCGTATATCTGCTACATCAGAATAAAATTCTTTTCTATTTTCCCGTTCCAAATAATAGGCCGGAATGATTCCTTTATCCGTTAGACGAAAAACCGTATCATTACAGGTTGTAAAAGCCAATGCATTATTCCCACTGGATGAGAAAATCACATTTCCCATGTAGCAGACTTCTTTGGGGAGTGTAGAAGGATAAGGATAAACCTCATCTACAATAACCCCTTCTTCATTTTGAATCGCAGCCAACCATGCATTGGGTACCAATATCTGCCCCTTTAATGCACGTCTTTTATTTCTCAATAAAGCCATATTAGAAACCATTTGCAAGGTAGTATCTGCAAATAAGAACTGATTGTCAAATGAATAAGCTACAGGAGCTTTTCCTAATTGGAATATATAAAGTTGTCGGTTGTTCTCATCTATAGCTAAATCACTGACAAGCCCGTATTCACCTGGTCCATTTCCTGTACGTCCGATAGTCGTTATATATTTTCCTGTTCTATCAAATTGAAGTACTTGATTCGTTTTTCCATTGTATAAAAACAAATACTCTTTACTAACTTGTAAGGATAAAACATTACTGATAAGACAAGAATCATTAGTCTCTAATGGTATATATTCTATTTTCACCACATCATCTTTCAAGGAAATCTGATCAGTTTGTACTAAATTCTTGTTTACGGGTATAGTTATTGTACCTATTTCATTAGATGAAGTAGATTGGCATGCTGATATAAACAAGCTCAAAGCTCCAATAGTTAAGCCATAAAGAAGATGTCTTTTCATATTTATCGATTTAGGGATTATGGAATACTTTTATTCCACAAAGTTAATTTTTTTCAGCTATGCAAGTATATCGAACACCCATTTTATTAAAAAAGCCACCATGGGTATAAATTCACCCAGGTAGCTTTCAGTTATTACCAACAAAAGATTTCTATTTATTAAATAGAAGATATCCGTAAGGCATTCAACAAGTCGCGATTAATCGGCTTATTATTTTTGATAGCTTTCGAGAAAGGTACGTTCACAATTTCATCGTTTTGGATGCCAATCATTACGTTACGTTGTCCGTCCAGCAAAGCATCAACAGCAGCTACGCCCATACGTGTTGCCAAGATTCTATCTTGAGCCGTAGGAGAACCACCGCGCTGCAAGTGTCCCAAGATAGAAACACGCACTTCAAATTGCGGATATTCAGTCTTTACACGCTCGGCTACTCCCATTGCACCGCCCGTAACGTCGCTCTCGGCTACCAATACAATACTACTATTCTTGGATTTACGGAATCCCGTCTCAATCATTTCGGCCAATTGGTCCTTTTCCAAAGAGATTTCCGGAATGATAGCGGCCTCAGCCCCCGAAGCTATTGCCCCATTCAAGGCCAGGAATCCGGCATCACGTCCCATGACTTCGATAAAGAACAGGCGTTCGTGGGATGTCGCTGTATCGCGAATCTTGTCCACACATTCCATTATAGTATTCAATGCGGTATCATATCCGATAGTTATATCCGTTCCCCACAGGTCATTATCAATCGTACCCGGCAATCCGACAATCGGCATATTAAATTCTTCGGCAAAAATACGGGCACCCGTCAACGAACCATCGCCCCCGATTACAACTAACGAATCAATGCCATGTTCGCACAATTTGTCATAGGCTTGCTTACGTCCCTCCGGAGTCTTAAATTCCATACAACGGGCCGTTTTCAGGATAGTTCCACCGCGCTGGATGATGTTACTTACATTCTGAGTCTTGAACTCCTCGATTTCATCGGTAATCATACCTTTATAACCGCGGTAAATTCCCTTTACTCGAATACCACTATAGATAGCAGCACGTGTCACGGCACGGATAGCTGCATTCATTCCCGGAGCATCGCCTCCGGATGTTAAAATACCAACACACTTAATAGCAGGCATAGGATTCTCTGTTTAAAAGTTCAACGCAAAAATAATACTTATAAATGAAGAATGACCTATATAGAATGAAGAAATTACGGATTGAAACGCAATTTTATCAATTATCAAGCATTAATTTGTTTGATTCTCTCGGCAATCTCTTCCATTAACCATTTGGGTGTAGAGGTAGCCCCGCACACCCCCACTTTCGATACAAATTCCGGCAAGCGTTCCATTATCTCGTCAGCCGCAGAAATGAACTGGCTATTCGGATTTGCCTTCCGACATTCTTCAAACAGCATCTTTCCGTTCGAGCTTTTTTTCCCTGCAACAAAATAGACCCAATCATGCGCCGAAGCGAACTTCTGTATGTTGGGTAGTCGGTTTGCCACCTGACGGCATATCGTATCATAATAATTGAATGCAGCATCCGGTGAGATACGGCGTTTTATCTCAGACACAATACTTCGGAAACCGTCCAACGACTTTGTGGTTTGCGAAAACAAAGCAATAGGACGGGAAAAATCCAGCCGGTCCAAATCCTCGGGCTTCTCAATCACAATAGCCGTGCCGTCGGTCTGTCCGACCAATCCATTTACTTCGGCATGACCCTTCTTCCCGTAAATCACCAGTTGCGTATTGCTCTCTCGCGTCTCCTCATAGCAACGATGTATCTTCTTTTGCAATTGCAGGACAACTGGGCAAGTGGCATCTACTATCCGGATATGGTTCCGCTCGGCCGTCTGGTAAGTGGAAGGCGGTTCGCCATGCGCACGAAGCAAGACCTTTTCACCTTGCAAATGAGCGAACTCTTCATGTCCGATAGTGCGCAATCCCAACGCTTCCAAGCGTTCTACCTCCAGACTATTGTGCACAATATCGCCCAGACAATACAAAATATCGGTATTGCCCAATTCCCGTTCGGCACTACTGATGGCATTCACCACACCGAAGCAAAATCCGGAACCTTTGTCTATTTCAATAACCACGTTATTCAATTAAAAATTAAAAGATAAAAAGTAAAAACGGGAGATTTTCGTCGTCTTTAATTATTCATTGTTCATTATTAATTGTACCTGGTGCATAAGCCATTCTTTTTGCTCAGCAATCGTCATGTTGGAATTATCCAACACGATAGCATCCGGAGCTTGGCGAAGCGGACTTTCCGCGCGGGTCGAATCGATATAATCCCGCTTTTTGACATTGGCCAACACCTCTTCATACGATGCCTGCTCGCCTTTTGCCTGCAATTCCTCCCATCTGCGACGCGCACGGACTTCAGGCGAAGCGGTAACAAACAATTTCAATTCGGCATCCGGGAAGACCACCGTACCAATATCCCGTCCGTCCATAACGATTCCTTTCACCTTGCCAATCTCCTGTTGCTTGGCGACCATAGCCCGACGTACAAACCCTAAAGCCGCTATCGGACTCACCTTGTCCGACACCTCCATACTCCGGATATCCTTTTCCACATTTATTCCGTTCAGGAAAGTATCCGGCCGGCCGGTTTCCACATTATATTGAAACGAAATATTAATCTTATCCATATCCGCCTTCAACGCCTCTTCATCGATTATATCTCCCTGAATATAGTTATGTTGCAAGGCATATAGGGTTACCGCCCGATACATCGCCCCCGTATCAATATAGATATATCCTATTTCGCGGGCCAAATCCTTAGCCATCGTACTTTTCCCGCTCGACGAATGGCCATCTATTGCTATTACTATCTTTTTCATATTTCTATTTTTGAGGAGTTAAAGGAGTTATGGGAGTTAAAGGAGTTAAGCCAATACTATTTAGATAATACCATCAAAAAGCATTTGGATCTAACTCCTATAACTTCTCCTAACTCCTTTTACTCCTTGCTCGTTACAATTTAAAATCCGCAAACCTTGTTGAGACACTTACCATCAACGAAAGCGCCGATGGATGATACTTGGCCATCGAAGCACTGACATCAAACATCTTGATATGTAGGCCGGCACCTGCCGAGAATCCGGACAGGGCACTTCCTCCATCAAACTTCATATCCATCGCCCGTTTGGGATTATATCCGAGTCCTACCCAGAAATTCTCCGACGGAACCCAATCCACGCCAATAACAAAATGCTTCAACAGGGCTTTTCCGAAGTTATCACCTTTATATTCCGAATCCGTATCAACATAATCAAACTTCCAACGGTTCAAATACATAGCCGTAAGCGAGAAGCGAATCGGCGCATGTTCCATCTGCTTCGTGATTCCCAACTGGATATCCCAAGGCATCTTTTGTCGCTCGTCATAATAGGCCTTCAATTGCGCACCGATATTCTTCAAGGCAAATCCGAACGAAAATTTCTTTTCCGAATCGTAGTAGCTCAGTCCGGCATCCACACCCAGACCAAACGAATTATAATCGGCAATAGCCGAATAAAGCAATTTAAGCGACACGCCCCCGCGCCATTTCTCGCTCAAATCATACGAGAAGAAACCTTGTATCGCAATATCCTTGGCGGAAATATTACCCAAATATTGATTCTCTTCCGAATATTCCTGGATATTCCCATAACTGAAGAAGCTCGCTCCTACTCCCCATGCCCCCTTGTCTTTGAACGCTTTGGTATAAATGGCGCTTCCCACGTTGACATCCGAAATATAATTCATATAGTTCAGATTTAGCATATTATCCATTTCTCCGCCCAATAAAGCCGGATTATGGAAGCCCAACGAAGGGTCGGCCTCGACCAGCGAAACGGTATGCCCACCTATCGCGTTGGCATGGGTAGAGGTCGGAAGGCGTAAAAAGCTATAAGCCTCATCGCCTATCTGGGCATGTACCGCACCTGCCAACAAGCATATATAAATAATGTATAAGAATCTCCTCATATATAATTCCAAAAACGAATTCAAAGATACATTGATTTCCTCTAATGAAAACGGAGAAAAGCCGAAAAAAGTATATTTCTTATCTCACATATTTTTTAACCCATTGATTCAAAGCGGCTTTCTCTCCGCAAAAAAGATAGGCATGAACGAAAGGAAACATAGGCATCAATGAAAGAGAACATAGGCATGAACGGAAACAATCATAGGCATGAACGGAACGTTACAACTCAAAATATTCTTTATAGCGCTCATACAAATGTCCGGCTTGCAAATAAGCCGATTGCGGACTCATAAAATGAGAAAATTCGAAGGTTATGGCTTTATCATATCCGCATCGTTTTGCGGCTTCCAGCTTCATTCTGAGTTTATCAAACTTTATGGGGAAAAAACGGATAGGCATATCCCGGTCAAAAGATTCCGCATTTGTCCAACATTGCATTCCATACTTATCAGCCAGCTTTTTATTGACGGAAAAGAACGCATCCAATTCATCATAATCAATATGCCCGTCCTGGAAAGCACACGCATCCACCACATCATGAATCCCATCGAATATCTCATCCCATTCTTTCTCATGTTGTTGTACGGAAACCGCCTCTTCATTGGTAAGTTTATCAGTCCCCATGATTGCTTTTTTCCCGTCAATCCAAGGAGATATGAAAGTAGGAAGACCATCAGACACTTCTTTACATTGCTTGCCCAAGGTATGAAAAGCGCCGATAGCACCTTTTGTCGCCCGACTGATTTCTCCACTGATATACCATCCGCCAAAACTCTTATGCCGGGAACCATACATTTTCCAGACCTCATCGATTACATATTTGTTACTTTCCACTTCCCAGCTCATATCTCCGGTATCCCAATATTTCCCGGAATCATAAAGGCCAAAATAGAAAGTCATGCCCTGTTTATCGGCCAAGCGCAAAAACATATCCAGCAAATCAACGGAAGGCATATAGCATCCTTGTTTCAACAAATAAGGAGAAGGATAAGTGATAAACTTCCGATAGCCGGAACGAATCAAGATAACCGTATCAATTCCGATAGCTTTCATATACTGGAAATCCCGGTCCCACTCTTTCTCTCCCCAATTCTGATGCGGGATGTCATGTGAGATTTCATCTAAAAAAGTACCGGTTATCCGAAGTCCGTTTCCTTTGGGGACAATCAACCGATTCTCCTCCGGACTTTCCCGGTCCGGTTCATTCAACAACGGATTGGCTAAAGCGGAAGAAGCTATAAAGGCCGATCCTCCGGCCAACGCCGTTTTTCGGATAAACTCCCTACGGTTGGTATTCATTTGATTTCTGCTTTAAAATTAGCTGTTTTTAGTTTTTGAGTTTATAAGTTCTTAAGTTTGTAAGTTGACATATAAAACTTAAAAACTTATAAACTTAAAAACTCATAAACTCAAAAACTCATAAACTCAAAACTTAACCCTATTTCTTCACCTGATAAGTCTGATGAATTGCCTTATCAAACTCAGCCCAATGTTCATCCGTCATGTTCGAAGGAATAAACAAAGCCACACCCGTTGCTCCGGCTTCCATGGAACCGCGTACCGCCTCGGCTATCTCGGAAGGGATCAACCCATGTCCTTCCGGGTCTTTGATATTCGCTTTGTTCTTCCAATCCTTACAGATGAACAATCCGCTATATACCGGCTTCTGTCCGTTTACGGAAGCGACCTCTTCTTTCGTTATCTCACCTACCCAAGAGGCCGGTTCCAAATAGAAGTCGTTATAGTTCATCGGGAAGAACGCATCGATATTCCACTTGTTCCATTCCTGGCGCACCAGTTTCTTAGCATACGATTCGGGACCGGGGAATACAGCTGCACTGATCTTCTTGCCCTTAGCATGAACCGCATCTGCAATCTTGCCCACCAAGCTGGTGATGACATTATAACGGAACTCCTTCCATTCCTGGCAAGTCGACGGATCTTCTACCGCTTTGATGTCGATACCTGTAGCCTCTTTAAAGTCGGCCACACACTTATCACAATAGCAATAGTCCGCCGTAGGATACTCTTCGTTCATCACCAAACCATATTTGTCCCACAATCCGCGAGCCAAGATAACATCAACATACCGGATATAATCCAAATGCACATAATCCACCTCCGGAATATCGGCAATCTTGCCATACTCCGTAACCAGATAATTGATTACATCCGGATTATTCGGGCACATACATTTATAATAAGGCACATAAGCCTGCACGGTATAGGCCGATTCCCCTTTACGATTCACGGCATACCAGGTAGAATCCGCGTCCCCTTTCAACATACTGGGAATCCACGCATGATACTCCAAGCCATTCTCGTGAGCGATCTTAGCGGCACGCGCATGTTTCTCCGCATTAAACCCGCCGGCATTGTAACACATACCATCCAATCCATGCTCTTTCCATTTTTTAAAATCCGAATCAATTGATTCAGCCGTAACATTTTCCCCCTCACCTTGCCAGCCATACACCGGAATCTTGGAGGTCGGTTCGTTCGAGCACGAAACCATGCCTATGGCCAATGCCATAACCGCTGCAAATAAAGTTTTTGTCTTCATAAATTTAGTTTTGCTATTTAATTGTTAATACCCAAATATTTCTTCCTGACTCAGTTTCTGGATTTTCCCGTATTTGGACAATCCTTTCATATCCAAATCCTTCTCGTCACCCAAAACCACATAGACATACGTGCGTCCTTTCACCCATTTCTCCTGAAATGCTTTGATTTGGTCAAGTGTCATGGACTGAGCTTGCTCAAACAAGGCTTTGCGTTGGTCTACGGACAAGCCCAAATCCTGGGCATCCAGATAAGCCCAAAGAACATTCTCACCCGTGATACGGTCGGTACGCAAACGCGTAATCAAAGACTCTTTCGCCAAATTGAACGCACGTTCCGACTCCGGCATATTGTTGATGATTTCATTGAATGCCTCGATAGCATCCAGCATCTTATCATTCTGTGTCGCAATGAATGTCTGATAGAAATAAGGATATTTCAACTTAGACGGAGATACCAGATAAGCTCCGGCGGAATAAGCCAGCGCGCGCGACTCACGCATCTCTTGGAAAACAATCGAGTTCATACCTCCACCGAAGTACTCATTATACATATTCAATGTCGGCTCAATAGCGCTATCAAATTTTTCTCCGCGATTGGAGATAGAAGCCAAATAGATTTGCTTAGCATCATATTGCGCGAAATAAACCTTATTTTCCGGCGTTTCCAACATCTGGAAATCAGGAGCCTCCGGAACCGGAGTCAATTGATCCGGCACTTGGTGATATTTATTGATAATCTCGACCAAGGCATCCGGTTTTTCCGGACCGTAATACAATATCTTATGCTCAAAAGTATTGATCTTATGAATACGATCTACCAGTTCCTGCGGGTTCATCTGTTGTAATTCAGCCGACGAAAGCACGTGAGTCACCGGCGAATTGGGGCCCCAAACGGCATATTGAATCAGATGACTAAAGTTCGAACTTTGATTCAGCTTCGCATCCGCACGGCTCTTCAGGATATCGTTCGCCAAATTCGCGTAAGCCTCCTGGTTAACCTGGGCATCGGCCAGCAACTCTTCGAACAGAGCCATCGCCTGAGGCATATTTTCACGCAATCCGCTCAGTGTTACATAGGTACGCGTGCTCCCCGGATAAACCCCGAAATGGCAAGCTAACTTATAAAATTCCAGATTGATTTCCTGCAAACTCTTCTTGGAGGTCCCCAAATAAGAGAGATAATCAAACGCCGTACCCATCGCTTTGTCGTTGTTGGTTCCCATCTCGAAGACATACATCAACGAGAACAAATCGTTGGACGTATTTTCCTTATATAACACCGGAATATCGGACTTCGCCTTCAATTGTTGCATATCCTTGCTAAAATCGAGGAAGACCGGTTCAATAGGTTCTACCTTCGAAGCCTGAATCTCCCGCAAGAATGCGCTGGAGCTATCGCGGTTCATCACGATAGGCGTGATTTCCGGCTTGTCCATCTTCTTTTCGTTCGGGTCTTTGCCCTGTTTCTTATATACCGCTACATAATTATCCCCGAAATATTGGTTGGCGAAGTTTACGATGTCCTGTTTGGTGATTTGGCTCAACTGGTCAATCTGACTAACGACATCCTTCCAAGCATCTCCATCAATAAACGCAGATACGAACATATCCGCACGGCTACTATTGTCCTCCAATTGCTGCATATAAGCCAGCTTATAATTGTTGATGGTGGCCTGCAAAAGGTCATCGTCAAACTCGCCCTTCTTCAACTTATCCACCTCGGCCAGGAAGAGGTCTTTCACTTCGTCCAAGGTCTGTCCCTGCTTCGGGCCTCCGGCTATCATGTAGGTATTATAATCCGACAAGCCCAAATCACCCGAATAGCAATAAAGCACCTTTTGTTGTTGAGTCAAATCAACATCCAGCAAACCGGCTTTACCATTATATAACATCGCACTTGCCAATGCCATCAGATTATCCGACTGGATATCGCTCGGAATACGCCAGGCAATAGCCACACTCTCCGCATCCGGACCTAAAACCTCCTTCGTTATCGGAGCGGTAACCGGGTTCGCCTTCGGTTCCGGACGTGCCGGAAGGTTCTCGTTCGGCTTCATCGTGCCGAAATATTTCTGAATAATCTCGATGGTCTTGTCCGGATCCAGATCACCCGACATACAGATGGCGATATTGTTCGGCACATACCAGGTCTTGAAATATTCCTTGATATTGGTGATAGACGGATTCTTCAATTGTTCCTGCGTACCCAATACGGTCTGCGTTCCGTAAGGATAATCCGGATACAATCCCTGAAGCACTGCTTCATACATCTTGCGCCCGTCTTTCGTCAACGACATATTCTTTTCCTCATAAACCGTCTCCAATTCGGTATGGAAACCACGGATTACGGCATTCTGAAAACGGTCTGATTGAATCTTCGCCCAGTTTTCCACCTCGTTCGAAGGAATATCCTCCACATAAACCGTCTGGTCAAAACCGGTATAAGCATTGGTTCCATTCGCTCCGATAGCCGCCATCAACTTATCGTACTCGTTGGGAATAGCCAGCTTCGATGCCTCGTACGAAACGCTATCAATCTGATGATAAATCACCTTGCGCTCCGCCTCATCGGTCGTTTTGCGATATACCTCGAACAATCGTTCGATTTCATCCAGCATCGGTTTCTCGGCTTCGTAGTTCGTCGTACCGAACTTCTGCGTTCCTTTAAACATAATGTGCTCAAAGTAATGCGCCAAGCCGGTTGTTTCGGCCGGGTCATTCTTTCCGCCCACGCGAACGGCTATATAAGTCTGGATTCTCGGGGTTTCTTTATTTACGGTGAGGTAAACTTTCAAGCCATTATCCAACGTATAGATACGGGCTTTCATCGGGTCGTTCGGAACCGATTCATAAGGGACTGACGAGCCCCCGCCGGGTGTGCAAGCTCCTAAAAAGAGAAGAGCAAAACACCCTAAAGTGTAAAAAATCTTACGCATAACTTTTATTTTGAAGTTTTGATTACAAATATCTTAAAAAATAATATACAATACTCCTTTTCCGATAGGAATTTCTGAAAAAAAATGATGAAACGCCCTTCCTTCCCGTAAAAGCAACGCTTAATTGAAAAAACACATGGGGTGTCTTTTTCGTCTAACAGTTGTGCACTTTGCGTCTAACGGCCGTGTCCGTTGCGTCTAACAGTTGTTAGACGCAAGTTGCACAGCTGTTAGACGATTCTTTTGTCCGTTCGAATCCATCGGATTATCCAATAAGATGAAATTTGTGTCCTATTCTTCCCATTTAACAAAAATGTAATTCTTTTCTTCGGATAAATTCCGATATTTGGAACGACTAAAGACTAAAATAGAAAGGGAGTTTATTATGAAGAAAATTGGTTTTATCGTATTGGCTCTGTGCGGGCTGAATTGTGGAATGACCGAGGCACAAACGCTGAAGTTGGATAGCATCATCTACACTTACCCTAATAATGGAAAGACTCCGAACAAATATGCTTATACGTATAATCCGGAAGGGCAGGCAACGCGTGAAACTTTCTATGTACAAACCAATGGGGCGTGGGGAATGGCCGCCTATACCGATTATACCTACGATACGGAAGGAAACCGCATCCGGGAAAAGCAATCGGACGTTACGGGCAAGCCGATATTCGATAATCAATACAGCTATGATGCCTCCGGGAATTTAATTAGAACAAGTAACACGACCTATTTTCAAGGCGAACCGGAGGGCAAGTCTGAATATGTTTACGATTCCGAAGGAAGAGAGATCCAGCGTATTAGTTATGAGATAAATCAGGAGGGCGAATTTTATCCCTATTATAAATATGTGTCCGGCTATGATGATGCCGGAAGAATGACCTCTGATGAGGGTTGGGAATGGAATGGCTCCGAACTGGAATTGCAATGGGGAAGATATGTAGCCTTTAACGCGGAAGATAGCTTGGTCTATACCGAAGACAAAGATAAGGACGGGACAGATATCTACAACCTAAAGTATGATGCGGAAGGGCGCAAGACTCTCCAGGAAAGGATCGTGGACAATACTTCCTTTTATAAGCATTTTATCGAAACTTGGAGCTACGGAGCCGATAACAAAGGGTTGTATGAGGAACGGGATACGATTATCGACCGGACCGATAACGACAAGCTCAGTGTAGCGGCCTATAGCACGGATTGTCTATACGATACGGAAGGACGCTTGTTGGGCAAGACAAGATATGCCGTAAATCCGGAAAGCGGAGAGCGTGCCTATAAAATCAATGAGCTTGCCTATACCTATGACGAGAACGGGCATAAGGCTTCGGAAATATATAGTGAATATGAGCAAGACACCCTGGCCTGGAGAACCAAAGAAGAATGGATTTATGGTGATAATGGCATAAACTATGAATCCCGCACGTATGATTGGGATGAAGAAACAGATGATTGGACGCTCCATGGGGGCACGAAGTATGATTACACCCAGACCGATTCGACCAACTATGCGTACATCTATTCCTATTTAAGTGATAATGGGGAATGGGTAAAGAGTAACGGACGTAAGCAAACCAACAAAGGCGATGAAAATAATTTCGAACGATTCGATTACGATTGGAGCACGGATGCCAATGATTGGGTATTGAATAGCGGGAGAAGGTACCTCAACGAATCGGACGAGGAAGGGAATGCCATCTCCTGTTATGCCATTTGGGATGCGGAAGAGAACGCATGGGTTGTCAATAATGGCAAAAAGACCGAGGTCAGCGGGGTGAATCCGAAGATACATTCCTCCTATGATGCCGGAAGACTATGGGATGAGTGGACGCTCCGCGAGACCGCTTCTTATTACTATTCCGAAACTCCGGCCACCGGAAACGAAGCCATCGCCCCACAAAGTGCCTTGAAAGTTTATTCAGGACAAGGATGTCTCCGCATTGAAAGCCCGAAAGCCGGAGAATTATCCCTATATACGATATCCGGACGCCTAATCTATTCCGCGTCTATTGACGGGAATAGAGTCATCAGCGGACTAAGCCGAGGTATTTACCTGATAAACCTGCGAAGCCAGCAAGGAACCGAAACGATAAAGGTACACGTGGATTAAAACTTCAAATTCACCTGCATCACATAGGTTCGCGGAGCAGCTACGGCCATCGGACGCGTGCTGTATTCCTTATTGAACAGGTTATTAATCATGAATTGCAAGGACACGGATTGGGTTATCCGGAAACCGGCGCGAAGGTCTACGGTACAATAATCCGTGTTCTGGCGTTCCCAATAGGAATGCAAGGTCTCTCCCTCGATGTTCCCGAAGATAATATCGCGCACATAATCCATGATCTCCGGTTGAGCTTTCGGACGTTCGTCCACCATAATGTAATCTACCGCCAAGGTCTTGCTTTTCCAAATGATATTCGTACCAAGGCTAAGCCGTTTCCATTGGAAATCCAGTACCGTCTTGAAGGTATGCTTCTGGCGATACTTCAGATACTTGGAGGTATTCGACTTTTCTTTCATCTGCAACGGATCGGTATAAGTCGCTTCCTGCTCGTTCTTTTCCTTGTAATTCACATCTTCGGGCTCCAGATAGATATACCCTAAATTATAAGTCAGCGAAGCATCCGGATTAAATTCATATACGCCATTCGTACTGACTTCCGCACCATAAATCCGTGCCTTTGATACATTATAGAACTGTGCCCCTATCCCCGGCATCTCTCCCCGGAGCGCCATACCGATTACGTCCCCTACTCCATTAATCGGCTCGAAAGTAGTATTATTGAAGAAACCGAAGCGGAACTCAATCATATCCGAATATTGCGTATAAAAGCCCGCCACATCCAAGAAGCCTTTCAGATTTCCGAGTTTATATCCCTGTTTGAATCCCAGTTCCGCATTCATGCCCTTCTCGGCTTTCAGGTCGGCATTCGGATAAACACCAACTCCACCGATATCCTTACGCGCATATTTCTCGGTCAAAGAGGGATAACGATACCCCTGCCCCACACTGGCACGGAGAAAACTGTAATCGGCCAATTGATAATTCAATCCGGCGCGGAAAATAGGCCGTACCGGAATATTCGTCCCGAACACTTTCGTCTCCGCTTCCCGCAAATAATCGTCTACCCGGTAATATTCCGCACGCATTCCGGCCGAGACACTCAACCGGTCAAAGAAACGCTGGTCATATTGCAGGAAGAAAGCAGCATTATCGCTCTCATGCGTTCCGGTTGTCTTCGACACGCTCTTCATATGCTCATAAGTAACACCTGTAGTAATCTGTGTTCCACTATCCCATTTCTTGGTAAACTGGTAATCCAAATAATACGTATAGTTCTTATCAATGGAAGTCGGCTCCTCTTTTCCATCTGCCGTTTGCGAAAGCCACGGGATCAAATCCGATTCATCTTTCGGCAATCCGTGCTGCATCACCCAAGCCAATAAGTCACAATAATCAGCGGTCGTAGCCGTCGGAAAAAGGGTATTCAACAGACCGACCGCACCATCCACCGCCCCGGTCAAGTTGCCTTGCAATATCGGAGAGAAGATAGGTTGCAAAGATGTGTAATCGCCTCCTTGAACTTCTTGCACCAGATTGCTGATAGCACCGACATCTGTCCCCATATTTCCCAAGATATCCAAAATACTTTGCCGATTCGAACTTCCCTGGATAATATTATCTCCCCGATAATAAAAACGTGCTTTCAAGCGATGGGAGGTCTGATTGTTCGGATTGGTATAATTGAAAAAAGGGTCAATGTAAAAGGTATTCCCTTCACGTCCCATATTGGCGAATGGAGAAGGGCGATAAGCCTCGACGGGCGAACGCCAGATAAAGAAATCGGCATATTGGTCGCTCAAATAATTCAAATTGAAGCCGTAATTCATCAATTCCCCTTCTTTCAGCGGATGATGGTAGGTCATATTTCCTCCAGCCCGGAAACGTTTGTTATATCCCTGCTCACGATAGCCCTCATCCGTAAAGATATTCATTCCGGCAGAGACATCGAAGTTCCCGATTCTCCGCGCATGAGAGAAATCCACTCCTTCGTACAAAGGATTCCGGATGCCGGAAAAGATGCTTTTGCGCAAGAAGGGTTCTACCTCATATTTTCCCTCTTTCCAAAATGATTTGCTGCTCCACTGATAGCTGTCTTTTGCCGGATTCCCATAGATGCCCACATAAGCACGGGCGGTAGTGGAAGGTGTCAGGCTCGGACGTTTGGTGCGGATATTTATCACACCGTTCAAAGCGGAAGAACCATAGAGTACGGAGGAAGCCCCCTTCATGACCTCCACTTGGTCGATATTCTCCATCGGCAGGATGTTCCAATTGATTACTCCATTACCGGAGCTCAACGCATTCATCCCGTCAATCAATACAGCCGAACGAGAACCCACACCATACATCCAGCCATTTCCTCCGCGGATAGAGGGTTGCTTGTCGTTGATGTCCACACCAGGCATGGTATTCAGGGTCGCGCTCAGGTCGGTCGGAGCTTGCCGTTCGATATCTGCGGCTTTCAACAAATCCAAAGAGACCGTTACATCGCTCAATTTCTGCTCAAACCGTCCGGCACTGATGACCACATCACCTAACAGGGTAGATGCGGTATGCATATAGATATTCAGTTCCCGGACCTCCTTGCCCTTCAACACCAGCGGAACAGATTCGTTCTCATACCCGATATAACTGAACAGCAAATCCACACCGCCCGTCGGAAGGTGTAATTCATAAGAGCCATCGGCTCCCGAAATCGTCCCATCGGTCTCTCCGTTTATCTTCTTATAGGATATATTGACACCCGTCAACGGTTCATGTGTTTCTTGGTCAAACACAACGCCACGTAAGGTCTGCCCGAAAGCAAATTGAACCATAAAGATGAATATACTTAAAATAAGTCCTTGTCTTTTCATAAAAACTAACCTAAAACCACAAACTTAAATTGAGCCAAAGTTACGAATAGTAAATGAGTGAATCAACAATACTTTCGTTTTATACCATTCTTATAGAAAAAAAGCCCCGCAACCCTTACCAGATTACGGAGCTTTCTTTTAATCAATCCTGCTTTCGTTCTTCGCAGAGCTACCGGCAGACTACTTTTTACACTATTATTAATACTACTTATCTGCTTTCCTCTTCACAGAATACTTGATGCAGACCTAACTAAATAATTTAATTATGAACTTATTTTCTTTTGAGTAGTTAATGGAGTTAGCGCTTTGCGCAGGAGTTATAGGAGTTAAACCAAATGCTTTTTGACTATACTATCCAAAGGTATTGGCTCTAACTCCTAATAACTCCTTTAACTCCCTCTAACTCCTACTTATTTAACCGCTACCTTGAAGCTTTCGCCATCAACAGATACCACTACAATACCTGCCGGAGCAGCGATTGTTTCATTGTCAGAGTTCAGAACTTCGTTAGCTACTACCTTACCTAAGATTGTGCTTACTACTACGTTCTTACCTTCTGCACCCTTAACGATTACAGCACCGTCAGTTGCAACTACTGAAACTTCACCCGCAACGATTGATTCGTTTTCAGTTGCGATTTCATCGTTAGCCACATATTCAACATCGAAGATCAAAGCGTCATCACCGCCTGTGATTTCTTCGAATTGTGAAGTCTTGCTATCAGACAATACCAAGCAACCATTCTGCATCTTCAACCAAGCTGCATATTCCGGAGCGATATCACCATTCGATGTGTTATCATATTTACCTGCAACTATCGGATGGTTATTTTCTACGTCCTTCATAGACTCCATCAAGAATGTCTTGTCGATAGCATCACCCGGTTTAACGTAACGCATTGACCAAGTTACATACTTGTGAGCATCACCTGTCAAGTTCACGATGTAAGCCGGTTCGCCCTTAGCCAAAGCAATCTTGTTAGCAGCGATGATTTCTTCCAACAGATCTTCGTTTACATCAGCTTTAGTTACACCAGCGAACTGATCTTTCAAGATATACAAGCTATCGCCATAGTTAATAGCCTTAACAAAGCCGGCGCGTGTATATTCTTTCCAAGCATACTTAGAAGTTACATTGTTCAGTGCATCGTTGTTTACAGAATCCTGGAAGTTAACCAAATACTTACCGAACTTGATAGCCGGAGTAGCCGGAATAGCGTGTGAACAATGAGCTGAATCTGTCGGATTACCGTTTACGTCCATGTGCTTGTGATTCGTTGCATCGCAAGGAACACCCGGAGTTGCAGCTACATCATCACGTTCGATAGAGATTAAGTACTGCGGTTTGATATAACCTAAACCACGAGTTACCCAAGCTGTATCTACAATGAATGACAATCCTGAAGGAGCTTTATCTTCTGTATAGATACCCAAGAAGTCAATGCCCGGAACTTTGAAGTTCTCATTGCCTTCAATCTGAAGTACTTCGTTACGATAGATTTCTACGAAACGTAAAGTATCTGAAGCATCGCCTTCATTGCCTTCCAACTCAACGTTGTTGAAGCGACGATATAATGGAGATTCAGCTTCTTCGATAGCGAAAGCAGAAGTACGGGTTTCACCTAAAACTTGTACCTTTAATGCTTTAGACATACCATCATCAGTAACACCTACCTTGTTGGCATTCTTTGCAATATCCAGAGTTTCACCTTCTTTATTCTTGTTAGTCCACTTAGCAGCTATGATAGCATAGAAATGAGCATCATTATAATGGTTATTCTCTTTCAAGAAGAATGTGTCTACTTGATTCTTTGTACCTACATTTGCGGTTCCCATTGCATACTTGCTTTCGGCTGCTTCAACTAAATTATCAGATCCTTGTGCAATTGCATAAGTAGTTCTTACCAATTGAGCCAATCCCGGAATAGTCTTTTCGTAATCTTTAGCCGTAATACCGTATGGACGAGTAGAGCCCTCTTCCAAAGCAAATAAAGAAGCAGTTTCATTTACATATAATACAGAATCTTTGCCTGTACCATTAGCAATCCACTGATCCATTGTAAACGGATTCAGATAATTGAAAGTATATTTCGTTACTTGCAAATCAGAAGATTTCAAATGCTTGTAACCCAAATAAGGATTTCCTAAGATTGCAGTATCTGTAATTTGAGTAAAGGTCAGAGATTTTGCACCTCTCAACAAATCATCAACATTAGTAGTTGATGTACCGCCAGTTGCAATTAATGCACCCGTTTCATCATCAATTCTCAATTGGATAGAACTTTCGTTCAAAGCAGTAAACTCACGGTTTACAATCTTCAAAGGAGAAGTCGGCTGGAGAATTTCAGACTTCTGTGTTTTTGTTACAGCCCATTGATAAGCCGGCATATGCAATGGATCTTGCTCATCCAAAGTAACCCATTCTACAGTTTGACCATTTCCATAATTAGCATGGATCGGTGCAGCCAATACCTGGCCTTTTTCGTTTGAAATTACATACAAACCATTATCTTCAGAGGTACGATCTGTCGGATTTACATTGCAAGAACCGAAACCGAAGTCAACTTTGGTGTGGATGTAAGATTCCTCGTCTGTTTTAATAGTGATGATACGTAAATCATCAGAACCTACTAAATCTTGCAAATCCACCCAATTCTTCAAACCTTTTTCATCTTCACCAGCTGTCAGATCGTTAATGCTAATCACTTCTGCATTTGTATCTTTCAACTGACTCCAATAAGTTATACCTTCCGGTTTGTTATAAACGGCTTTAGCACGCAGATAAATTCTCTTTTCAGTCGCATTGTAATAGATAACAAATTTACCTAAACCACCTATGTAGGTTAATTTACTATTATCCTGTCCGAACGCACCTTTACCTTGCTCCATATAAGCAAATTGCAAGAACTTGCTGGAACTATTAGCATTGGTATAAGCGGTATCAACGTGGATATAAGAACGATTTGCTACTACATCATCTTTATAATCTGCAACTTTGTAAAGATATACAAATCCATCACCAGCCTCTTCTGCATGAATCTTCGTTTGCGAAAACAAATTCGGGAAATCCGGATGATTAGAATCTTCTACAAAAGTTAATTGAACACCTTCTTTTGCCTCATCTTCAGTCAAAGTTCCTAAGATTGTATTGAATTCATCAGCTGTTAATACTTTATCAACAGCTTCATTCAATGTAAATCTCAGCAATCCGGAAACTTCGTTAGCATAAGTTGCGTTATCAATAACTTTTACACCAACAACAGCATCTTTCCCCTCAGCTTTATCATAAGCTAAGACAGCCATTGTACGGCCATCGTCATTTACGTAAGAGCCTAAGAACCAAGATCCAGTCATCTTATCATAAACCGGATAAAATTTCCAGCCCGAAACTTCTCCACCGTCAGAATTAGCAGCAACGCTTGGATTGTATTTAACAGTTGCTCCACTTTTTGTTGTTTCTGTTCCAGTCCATTTATCCCAACCTTCTACAGAAACACTCAACATCATTCCTCTCATCGAGTTTGTAAAGTCAAAAATCATATTCTGACCAGCAGCTTCTTTAGTGATATGTACGCACCAAAGAGAAGAAGTCCAAGCATTATCAGTTCCTACAGAACTTGCATCCGCTTTACTCAAATCTGTAAGCTGGATAGTACCATTTTCTGTTAAAGACAAAACTTGATTTTGAACAGAAATGTCGGATTTTTCACCGCCTACATAAACTCCTTCAGCAGCTAAATGATACAACTTTCCATCACTTTCTAATGGCAAGTTTTCTACAGCATCTCCAATCACTTTACCCGGAGTTATCGTCACAGGGACGTAATCCTGAGGTAAAACAGGATCTGCAGCACTAGCCATAACAGTAGATGCCAGCAGGGCGCTGACACAAAGCGTAAGTACTTTTTTGTTCATAACTAAAAATTTAATTGTTAATAAATAAAATGATTAAAAGAGTCAACAATCAAATTTTACGAAGAAGTTAGAACACCTCCCGCGTTATGAGCAAAGCAATAAAAAAACGCGGGCTTGTTGTCTATTATTTAAATTGAGGCATCGGCAAACGCCCATCAGACAATAATAGAACAAAGCCCGCGCTTGTACGATATAATACGATATACCTATAACATAGGCTATCTCACATAGTCCGTACCCGCGCAAGCATTTACTGTCCATCATTCCGTCTGATTCAAAATTTTGCCGATTTTCAATTTAGGAATAATCTCCGTAAAATGCTTACAATATGTAATAAACGATCCCCTCACGGAACGCTATCCGCTGCGGAATCACTGCAAAGGTAAGGAGGAAAAATGAATATGCAAGAGAAAACGGATAATTTTTTCCAAATCCAGGGGTTTTCTATACGAAACGGGTAGGTTTGGAGGTCAAAATCCACTACGGACAAAACCGTTTTCATTGTAAGCTCCTCTTCCTAAATACCGATGGCGATATGCCTTCTTTCTTCGTAAAGAAGAAGGAGAATTGCGAAACGTTTTCGAAATTCAGGGTATAAGCAATCTCCGTAATAGCCATATTGGTCGAGGTAAGCAGTTCCTTGGCACGGAGATAACGCAAGTTCATCTGGTATTGCGCAGGAGATACCCCGGTGTAAGTCTTGAATGTACTGCGGAACCAAGAATAACTGACATGCAGTTGCTTGGCAATATTCTTGACCGGTATCGGATTGTCGATGTTGGCTTTCATGATTTCGCGCGCCCTGTCAATCTTCCTCACCATATCCGGTTCTACAAAAGCAAGGTTCTTTTCCTTGTAATAGATTTCCCCCATCAGGTACAGCACAATACTGGAGATAAGTTGCTGGTATCCGCTTTTTTCTTGAACAGCATGTGTAACAATCTCTTCATACAAACTAATTATCGTGGCATTCACACCGATTTCATAAACAGGCTTCTCTTTCGAGAAGAAACGGTTGGAAATCCAGCACTCTATCAAATCTCCCTTGAAGCCTACCCAATGTTCATACCAGCCTGATTCATCCGGTGCGTAAGTATGCCATTCATCGGGGAAAAGCAATATCATCGTACCGGCTTTGACATGCCGACGCGCACAGGATTTAGACTCGAAGAATCCGCTTCCCTCCGAAATATATACCAACTGATATTCCGTCAATATCCTACCTTTTTGCGGATTAAAGGAATACCCCTGCGGATGCTGTTCTTGTTTCGGATAGGCAGTATGTGCCGGTATGCGCTGGTATCCGGCTGTAGTGACGCTCAGCCCCCAAAGTTCATCGGTAGGACCAATATTGAGATATCGGATTGTATTCTGCTCTTTTTTCTCTCGTGTTCTCATGTTTGTAAATGATAAAGTCTGAGCCAAAGGTAAGGATTATTCTGAGAAAAAACATTTTTCAAAACAAAAATATCATATCCGTAAACTTTGGGCCGGAGCCCTTACGTATATTTGTGCATAAGAATAAAAAAGAAAATTGCACATAACATAAAAAGAGAACAGATATATGGAAAAGGAACGGATACATGTAGGATTGGTAGGTGTGGGACTACATACTTATTGGTCTCAATTCGCGGGATTACGTGAGCGATTATGCGGGTATCAGCATCAGATTGCGGAAAGAGTTGCCCGCCCGGACATACAGCTTGTTGATGTCGGCATCGTAGACACACCGGAAAAAGCAAGCCTTACAGCTTCGGAACTGCAACAAGCGGGCATATCGGCTTTATGGGTTTATATCTCCACATACGCCCTTTCTTCTACGATACTTCCTATCGTACAGCGACTGAACGTGCCTGTCATCGTGCTGAACATACAGCCATCGGCGCATATTGACTACAACTATGTGAACAATCTGGGCGATCGTGGAGCAATGACCGGAGAATGGCTTGCCTATTGTCAGGCTTGCTCGGTACCGGAGTTTGCCAATGTGTTCAACCGTGCCGGAATACGGTATGAAATTGTCACAGGTCATCTGGAAGATGAGGAAACGTGGAGGCAGCTGAATGAATGGATGGAGGTTATCGTGGCAGCCGAAAAGATGCGTTACAACCGGATGGGCGTCTTGGGACATTATTATTGTGGAATGCTGGATATTTATTCTGATCTGACCCGGCAATCAACTACTTTCGGAACACATATCGAATTGTTGGAGATGTGCGAACTGAAAGCCTTGCGCGATGGTGTCACACCGGATGAAACCGCACGGAAAATCATGGAGTTCCGAACCTCTTTTGATGTCGTACCGGAATGTGATCCTCAGGAATTGAAGCGTGCCGCACGCACTTCGGTGGCTTTAGATAAATTAATCGAAACTCATCAATTGGGTTCGATGGCCTATTACTATGAGGGATATGCCGGAAACGCGTATGAAAACATTGTCACCTCTGTCATCGCCGGAAACACATTGCTTACCGGACGGGGAATACCCATCGCCGGAGAGTGCGAGATAAAAAATGTACAGGCCATGAAAATCCTCTCGCTCCTGAACGCTGGAGGGTCGTTTGCCGAATTGTATGCGTTTGACTTTAATGATGAGGTTATTCTGTTAGGCCATGACGGACCGGCTCATTTCCTGATGGCAGAGGATAAAGTAAAGTTAGTGCCCCTTCCGGTCTATCACGGCAAACCCGGGAAAGGATTATCCATCCAGATGAGCGTAAAGCCCGGTCCGATAACTCTCTTATCCGTTTGCGAACAAGCCAACGGCATCTCACTGCTGGTGGCCGAAGGTGAAGCCGTTGAAGGGGACACTCTTCAGATTGGTAACACCAACAGCCGGTATCGTTTCGCCTGCGGAATCCGTTCTTTCATCGACCAATGGAGCAAGGCCGGCCCTTCACACCATTGCGCCATCGGCATAGGACATCTTGCCGACAAACTACGGAAATTGGCATTTCTCTTGGGTATTCCAATGGTTGAGGTAAAATAATTAATCTATAAAACACAGCAGACTTATGAAAAATATAAAATGGATTATCAGCTTTTTGGGTGCGGTAGGCCTATCCGCCTGTCAGCCTGCTATTAATAAGGACTGGGACGAACTTCATAACAATTTTCAGACACCGCCGGAATCCTCCCGACCCGGCGTGTATTGGTATTTCATGGATGGTAATATTTCCAAAGAGGGGATGACAAAAGATTTGGAAGCCATGAAACAGGCAGGCATCGGATCGGTGGTCTTTTTGGAAGTAAACGTGGGAATTCCACGAGGTAAGGTCGATTTCTTTAGTGAAGAATGGAAATTGTGTTTCAAACATGCGGTCAAGGAATGCGAACGTTTGGGCATAAGAATGACATTAGGCATCGGACCAGGATGGACCGGAAGCGGAGGTCCTTGGGTAAAAGCGGAGCAATCCATGCGCCATTTGGTTGCTTCATCCACACGAGTGAAAGGCTCCGGCAAACAGCAGACAATACGATTGGCCCAACCTTCACCCAAAGCGCCCTATTTTGGCGAAGGCGCTTTTACTCCGGAATTGAAAAAACAGTGGGAGGAGTATTATGAAGATGTAGCTGTTTTGGCTTTTCCCTCTCCGGGTGAACTCTCCCGTATCAAGGATATAGGAGAAAAAGCATTGTACTACCGTGCGCCTTATAGCTCAGTACCAGGCGTCAAACCCTATTTGTCGCGCGAGAACTTCGAGCCTATTGGAAAAACTATACAGGCGGATGAAGTGATTGATCTGACTTCGCTGCTGCAGGAAGATGGAAGTATCACCTGGGAGGTCCCTGCCGGGAACTGGACAGTGATGCGTTTAGGCATCCGGAATAACGGTGCCGTAACTCGTCCGGCACCTTTGCCCGGTGTAGGATTTGAATGCGACAAGACAGACACGACTTCTTTAAAGGCGCATTTACAAGTCTTTACGGATGAGTTGCTGCGTGTGGTAGGAGAACGGGACACCACGCTGCCCGGCGGACTGAAATACCTGCATATGGACAGTTGGGAAATGGGGGCTCAGAATTGGGCTCCTCACTTGCGTGAAGAATTTAAGAAACGGCGAGGTTATGACCCGCAACCTTATTATCCGATTTACGATGGGTATATCATCGGAAGCCCGGAACTAAGCGAACGCTTCTTGTGGGATTTGCGTCAGACCATGCAGGAACTTATGCTGGAGAATCATTCCGGATATGTCAAGCGCTATGCCAATCAGCGGGGAATGCGCTTATCCATCGAGCCTTACGATATGAATCCGATGCAGGACTTGGAATTAGGCGCATCCGGAGAAATTCCGATGTGCGAATTCTGGAGCCCGGGCGGTTACAATACCTCTTTCAGTGCTATCGAAGGTAGTTCTATCGGAAACATCAAAGGACAACGGTTAGTTCCGGCCGAGGCGTTTACAGCCGCATTTGATGGTTGGCGGCAACATCCTGCATCCATGAAGAATCAGACAGACTGGGCATTTGCTGCCGGTATCAATCGGCTAACGTTCCATACGTTCCAGCATCAAGCCTTGCCAGACAGTCTGCGTCCCGGAATGACAATGGGTCCCTATGGAGTGCATTGGGACCGGAATCAGACATGGTGGCCGTATGCTTCGGGGTATCATACCTATGTATCACGTTGCCAATATCTGTTACAAAGCGGGCGGACAGTCGCTGATATTCTTTACCTGGCTCCGGAGGAGGCTCCGTTTGTATTCCGTGCTCCGGAATCGGCCTTAGAAGGAACGGAAGAATACCTGCCTGACAGGAAAGGATATAACTTTGATGCTTGCCCGGCCAGTCTTTTGTATCAAGCGGAAGTCAAAGAAGGAAAAATCTGTTTCCCGTCAGGTGCATGTTATGAGCTTCTGGTGTTGCCGGATTCCAAACGGATGACTCCACAGCTATTGTCCAAAATACAAACGTTAGTCAAAGAAGGAGCTACGCTCGTTGGACTGCCTCCTAAAGAAGCTCCAGGATTAAGCGATTATCCGCATAATGACCAAGAAGTGAATCGCATCACCCAAGAGATGTGGGGAGAGCAAGAGTTATCATCCGGTTTGGAGAAGCATAAATATGGAAAAGGGATAATCTACTCCGGTAAGGTTTTAAGCGAACAGGCGGATAATCTTTATCCTAACTACGCGCTTACAGCAACTATCCTCAAAGAGAAACGGCGAACCGACGATTTCACTTCTGCATCCGGAACAATCCGGTACATTCACAAACAACGTGGTGACTTGGACTACTATTTTATAGCCAACCGCACGGCCGACAAGCAACAAACGACTTGCACGTTCCGTGTTTCCGACAAGAAACCTCAACTCTGGGATCCACTAACCGGTGAGACATTTATTATTCCCGACTACACGGATAACGGAGAAACCATTTCCATGGAATTGTCGTTTGAGCCCCATCAAAGCTATTTTCTGTTCTTCGGCGAGAATATACCGCAAAAAGGAATAGAGAATATAAATTTTGCTGCGAAAAAAGAAATCATGACCTTGAATCAGCCTTGGGATGTCCGTTTCGACCCGGCATGGGGAGGCCCGCGAAATGTATCATTTCCAACCTTGCAGGATTGGTCTGTACACCCCAACGACAGTATTCGGTACTATTCCGGCACGGCTGTCTATACAACCCGCTTCGAATTCCATCCGGAACAACGTAACTATTACCTGGATCTGGGCGATGTGAAGAATATGGCGAAAGTTTATCTGAATGGTCAAGATTTAGGTATCGTGTGGACAACTCCTTGGAGCGTGGATTTAACAACGGCCTTAAAGGAGGGTAGTAACAAGTTGCGAATAGAAGTGACCAATTTATGGCCAAACCGCCTGATAGGAGATGAGCGGAATCCGGGACAGCGTTATACTTATACGACTTTCAAACATTATCAGGCAGATTCTCCATTACTTCCATCCGGACTTTTGGGACCGGTACGGATATTGGCGGAAGAATGAGCCTTTTCATCTGCAATTCAAAAGGGTGTGTCTCAATGAGATTTCCTCATTTTGACACACCCTCTTTGATATTTTCAGTTATTCAATGTAATCAAATACTTCTTGAATCCGGAAGATTCTATGTATTTATAGCCAGTGGAATCACCTCCACAAATCAGGAAATATTCAATTTCGGGGAGTTTCTGTTTCAAAAGTTCTGCGCCCTCCGAGCCTAAAACCATACAAGCCGTAGCACAAGCATCGGCCAATTGGGCGGTTGACGCAATGATTGTTGCGCTTAACACGTCGCGTTGCACCGGACATCCTTCGCGCGGGTCAATCGTATGCGCATATTTCTTCCCGTCTTTCACATAGAAATTCCGATAATTACCCGATGTAGCCATGCCTCTCCGCCCATTGTTCTTTGCGTTCTCAGGCGTTTGACCTTCGGGCCAAAGACGGATAGTGGCTTGTAAGTCTTGGGACAATCCGGTCGAGTCGTCCGTGGGGCGTGTGATGCCTAACCGCCAATAATCGCCTCGTTGATTCACCCCCTTGGTCACGATCTCACCTCCGAATTCAATCATATAATTCTCAATACCATGCTTATCAAACATATCGGCAATCATATCGCACACTGTTCCATCGGCCAACGAAGAACAATTCATTATCAGGCGCGGATCTTTTTTCACGATTTTATTTCCGTCCAACTGGATTTTCTTATACCCGACAAACTGTTTGATGCTATCAATATGCTCCGGTGTAATACTGTCCTTCTTGCTGAATCCGAATCCCCAAAGGTTAATCAACGGCGCACAAGTAATATCATAAGCCCCATCTGTATAGGCAGAAACCAACATAGCCGTGCGAAACAGGGTACGGAACGTGGAATCTTCCAACGTGGTCAGTTCATTCCGGTTAATTTGAGATACCACCGATGTCGAATCGAATACATTGAACAGATAATAAAAACGGTCTAACTCCGCCTTGATTTCCGTATCCAAAGGTTTGTTATATTCATATTTGATATGATAAGGCGTATGCAATTGCCCGCTGTACGCATAATACTGTTTGGGCTGCTGGCAACTGGTGACGCCCACCAGCAAAACGACCAGCCACACCCATAGAATGTAATTCTTCATTCTTAATTCCTCATTCTTCATTTATTAAAATTCCGATGTAAAGTGGAATTTGATGTCCGGGAAGTCCTGTTGTGCCATCATCAGTACATATCCAGAATCAGCCAGATAGACATCCCGCCCTTCCTTATCGAGTGCCATGTATTGCGCTTTCCGTTTCTTGAAATTCTCTAAAGCTGTCGGATTATCGCTTTCAATCCAGCAAGCCTTATACAAGCTTAACGGCTCCCAGCGGCATTGTGCGCCATATTCGTGCAACAGACGGTATTGAATAACTTCAAACTGCAACTGTCCTACGGTTCCAATAATCTTACGTCCGTTAAACTGATTGACAAACAACTGCGCTACACCTTCGTCCATCAGTTGTTCAATACCTTTGTTTAATTGCTTCGCTTTCATCGGGTCGGCATTTTCTATGTATTTGAACATCTCCGGAGAGAAGCTGGGCAAACCTTTGAAGTGAAGTTCCTCGCCAGCCGTCAAAGTATCCCCGATTTTGAAATTCCCGGTATCGGGCAGACCGACAATATCTCCGGCATACGCCTCATCAACCACTTCCTTCTTCTGCGCCATGAAAGCGGTCGGACTGCTAAAGCGCATCATCTTTCCGAAGCGGACATGCTTATAGTTTACGTTTCGCTCGAACTTACCGGAACAGATTTTCACGAAAGCAATACAGCTTCGGTGATTCGGATCCATATTCGCGTGAATTTTAAACACAAATCCGGTAAAAGCCTCCTCTTCTGGGTCGACAACCCGTTCCACCGCCTGTACCGGGCGTGGCGAAGGAGCGATTTGAATAAAACAATCCAGCAGCTCTTTTACGCCGAAATTGTTTAATGCCGAACCGAAGAATACCGGAGCAATATCCCCGGACAGATAAGTATTTACGTCAAAATCCGGATAAACGCCTTCGACCAGTTCCAAATCGGCACGCAACTTCTCGGCTTGAGCCGGATCAATATAGTTCTCCAATTCAGGGCTGTTGATATCCTTGAACTCGATATTCTCCGTCACATATTGCTTGCTTGGCGTGTACAGGTTCAGTTTCTTCTCATAAATATTGTACACGCCCCGGAAACGTTGTCCCATGTCTATCGGCCAACTTAACGGACGCACTTTGATATGCAATTCCTCTTCGATTTCATCCAACAAATCGAACGGATCCTTTCCATCACGGTCCAATTTATTGACAAAGACAATCACCGGCGTCTTACGCATACGGCAGACCTCCATCAGCTTGCGCGTCTGCGCCTCGACACCTTTCGCAATGTCAATAACGATGATGACACTGTCCACTGCCGTCAGGGTACGGAAGGTATCTTCGGCAAAATCCTGGTGCCCCGGCGTATCGAGGATATTGATTTTATGGTCGGCATAATCGAATGCCATGACGGAAGTAGCCACCGAGATACCACGTTGCTTCTCGATCTCCATCCAGTCGGATGTCGCCGTCTTCTTTATCTTGTTCGATTTTACAGCTCCCGCCACGTGGATAGCCCCTCCGAAAAGCAATAACTTTTCGGTCAATGTTGTTTTACCCGCATCCGGGTGACTGATAATCGCAAATGTTCTTCTTCTCTTGATTTCTGCTGAATATTGACCCATTGTTTTCTTTTTATTCTTTTTCCTTTACTACATTCATATTGGCCAGGCACTTCCGGAGACTATCCTCCCAATGCGGGATCACCCAATGATATTCCCGCTTGATTTTCTCTTTGCTTAACACGCTATAAGCAGGCCGTTTGGCGGCTGTCGGATATTCTCGTGTCGGTATAGGAATCACCTTTGCCGGAAGTCCGGCAATTCGGATAATCGAGTGGGCAAAATCATACCAACTGCACACTCCCTCATTCGTATAATGATAAATACCGCTATTTTGCTCACCTTGTCGCTCTTTCTCTAATAAAGACAAAATCGCTTCTGCCAAATCACCGGCATAAGTCGGCGAACCTATTTGGTCGTTCACCACCCGAATTTCCGGCCGTTCGGCTCCCAATCGCAACATGGTCTTCATAAAGTTATGCCCATATTCCGAATAAAGCCAAGCAGTACGCACAATAATTGCATTCGGACAAACAGCCGACAAGGCCTTTTCTCCAGCCAGCTTGGTGCGTCCATAAACCGATGTCGGCGAAACCGAATCGCTCTCTTGATAAGGCATATAAGAATCCCCGCCAAACACATAATCGGTCGAGACATGCAAGATACGCGCCCCGATATGCTGTGCTGCTTCTCCTAAATAAGCCACGGCATCCGTATTGATTCTCCGGCATTGTTCCTCTTCTTCCTCCGCTTTATCGACCGCTGTATAAGCCGCACAGTTCACGATAAAATCCACCGGATGAGTTTCGGCAAACGCAAGGACGGCATCCCGATTACCAATGTCCAGCGAATCGATATCGGTAAAGATAAAATCCAATTCGCGGTGCTCGACAGATAATCGACGGATAGAGCGTCCCAATTGCCCGTTTGCTCCGGTTACTACTATCTTCATATTTTCAATTTTCTACTTCTAATTTTCCTTCCATATCCTCTTTATACTTAGCCGCCAACAGAGCTAAGAACGAACTGATCTGCCTGATGCCTTCCAGCGTTTCGGCACTGATTTCTTTCCCTTGCATCCGTAATACCAGATAGCCATACACCGCGGTGAAGCAGGTCTCCAATTCCGGGACCTCCTCCCCACCCGACTTGGAACGAAGCTGTACAATATAAGGAAGTGTCTTGTAATAAGCCGCGCCGTATATCATCTCTTTCGGCGATTTCAACAAGCGGAGATGCAAATCGGTCAAGGTGATAATCACGTTCTTGTTCAGCTGGATATGTCCCTTTTCCGCAACACCCTCGCTACGCATCATCTCAATCAGCTCCTCATACCATTGCTCTATCTCACGCATGACCGGTTCCGGTTGCTGATAACGCGAAAGCACATTCCGGCGAATCTCATCCATGTTGAGATGATTCGCACGGATCAAATCTTCGACCTGCCACATATAGAGCAGATACTCGCATATATTCTCTTTCCTTTTTTGTCTTGCTATAATCATTGTTTCAACGATAAGGTAAAATCAGCTATCGCCTGATAGAAATCCGTATCTTTTACCCCCAACTGGCGACAGGCCAGACGGGCGGCATTGACATTCACTAGAAAATCATCGTCCGGAACATACACCGGATAATCTCCGTAACGCGTCTGAAGACAAATCTGCCCATCATGCTCCGTTATGGGGTGTTTGTCAAAAGGAATAGCCGTGATGTCGGCACGGATATCTTCCACCAATTCACCGATGACCGGATCTCCTCCATAATAAATCAATTTTCCTTCGCGTTCGATAGAGGTCGAGAAATACCGGTAAGTCTTCATGTAAGCCTCTGGTGTCGCATGGTCATGCGACGAATCCCATACCATATTGGTCATTACGGCAATATGCGGACGATAAAATTCCAATTGGGAACGCTTATCCAAAACAGACGTGATATGTTCGTCGCCCTCAATCAACGCGATGCGTGATTCAAAACTGAACTGGAGCGTCTTTGCCAATTGTACCACACGACTGGTTGTCGCATAATCGAACGCCATTTTCTGACGGGAGAGAGCTGCGACCATCAATGACAGGATGGCGCGTCGGCCATGACTTCCGGCTATAACGACCCGCGTTTTCGACTTCGTACATTGATATATGAATTCAGGAACCGATGAAATCATCAGCCCCAACTCTTTTCCTCGTTGTAATTCCGGATTATCCAACGAGACTTGACACCCGAGCACAATGGAATAAGTATCCTTGGTCAGTTTCTCAGGGAACCAGCCGTTTCCGTAGCAAATGATTCCCCGTTCTTCCAGCAAACACATCTGCTCCGATGACAACCGATTGCCCGACACGCTGACTTCATACCCTTTGTCGCGGATAGCCATAGCCAAATCAAGCATCAGAGGATCCGTAATTGAAATTAAATGAACTTTTCGCATCGCTTGGTTTTTATCTTGGCAAAAATACGAAAAAGAATCGAGCATTTAAATAGTCTGCGTGAAAAGAAGTGGAAGAAATGCATCCTAACCTTACATCAATTTTTGCTTTAATGCTTCACAACCATAATAATCCAACACAAATAGAGGAAAAGCACTTAATACAGCAACTTTTGGACAATCTTGTATAATATAGTTTTCCAACTGCTTCTTAAAGATATTTAATTGAGGCTCTAAATGGGATGGAAAAGAATAATTTTTGTTGACAACATAGTTCATCTTTGCCAAATGAGCGTTGATCAATCTTTTCCAAACAACGGTAGTAAACTGATTTATATTAGACATTTGTGGATAATTAGCACTAACAAATGCCTTATAATGTGGTTCTTGCAGGCATGAATCCTTTTCTTCACAACTATTTAAAAGCTTGCAATTCCGTCCTTTACATTTAACGATACATTCCTTAAAACTCTCTTCGTCCTTAAATTGCCGAATGGCTTCAACCATAGGATAACTAATATACAACAATCCGTTCTCAGTTTCATTGTCAAAATATTCCAACATTTCTATGAGTTTTTCATCATCCGCCAATGAGGAATGTGCATCATAGTCAAAAAACAAATATATAGATTCAAAACTATCACGTGTAAAGCCACTCAGTTCCTTTTCATTCTCCGGGCATCTTTCCTTTAACAAGTTAACTAAATCTAATGGAAAATCTCCACTCTGTTTCATCTTCGAATATAATTGATAAACTTCGGCATCAAATACACATTTAATGCCAAAGTTCTCACCCAAGAAATTCTCTTCAAGTTTCTGAACTATCTTGAATTCTGAACGCCTTCCTTCAAAAACAAAAAGGTATTTACTTTTATTCGACATTAAATCCTCCTGCTTTATATATTTTCTCAATATTATGAGCTTCCCTCAATTCGCGTTCTGTGCATTTTGATAAAGGCTGAATCCGTTTCTTATTCATAAGAAAATAACAATCCGGACGCATCAAATCATTGCTCATAATAGAAGTATTATGTGTAGTAACAATGAATTGAACCCCACTTTGCTTCAGTTTTTTGATAATAAGCCTCGATAATTCATGATGATAAAAAGCATCAAATTCATCAATGAACACAAATGAAACCTCTGAATTTACTATTTGTAAATACCAGAAATAAAACAACATAAGAGAACTTGTTCCCGTTGATATTATTTCTGTAAGCAATATTTTCTTTTTACCAAAATCAAAAGCCAAGTCTTTTTTATCCAAGACATTTACAACACAAAGTTTACACTTTATATTAGCTTCATTTAAAAAGTCCTCAAAATCTTGTACTTTATCTTTTTCAATAATGTCATCGGTCAGACGCTTGGTATGATTATAAAGACCTATATATGTTCTATCTTCCAGTGAACGAAAAAACAACATGTGCTCTACAAAATCAAAAAAAGCATAAAAAGCACGATTTATAGCATTATCCTCCAACACTGTATTATTTTTAATATATTTCAATACAGAAAGCTGATTGTCGGTAATAATTTTATTCAACGTTTCACTCCCTTTAAGACTGACTTTAAAAATAGTATTTCCCCTTCTATCAAAAGAAACAACTTCCTCACCATCAATGCAAAGTTGTTCGTAAACTAAGTGCTTATAATCAGATTTACTATATTTATAGGTTATAGTCAGACCGTTAATGAGAAATTCGTAACAAAAATCAACCATGTCTGTATCATTATAAGCATTGATGTAATGTTTGTAATGATGTTCTTCTCGATTTTTATCCGTTAAATGCTCTATAATGTCAAAGATAGCCAATCCTAAATTCGATTTTCCGGAGCCATTGTATCCATATATAATGGCACAATTCACATTACCATTCTTTATACACTCAGGATTGAACGTATATCCATTTGTCGTAGAAAGATCTAATGTGAAATCTTTCTCAAAACACTTAAAGTAGGAAGTAGTAAATTTAGTCAACATAGCATATCTTATTTGACGCAAATATAGAGATAAAAAATTACACCTCCGTATTTTTTTTTACGGATTATAGAGAATTTAGTAGAAAGGAATGTTTCTTTTACTCGTAGAGCAATTCCAATTCGTCTAAATAGAGCGTACTGCCATCGCCTCCGGTAAAGAAGTCACCATACTTACTTGCCGAAGCTACAATAATGAGGTATTTCGGTTTACGATAATCCCGATATTCTAATTGTATGGTATATTCTTTGTAAGAAGATACCGTTTCGGCGGAGGTTAGAGCTTTTAGATAGTATCAGACATTTCCTTATCATAATATCGAAGAGTGACTAAAAAGCTATTCTTAAAAAGCTCCCCTGTTTTAGGGGAGCTCCCCGTAGGGGTGAGGGGTTGTTACTTTCTTTATTCTACTTCCAATGTTTGCGTTTCTAATGAATAGGTAACGGTGTAAATCGTACAGGCCTTTATGGCCTCGTTTTCTCCATCACCATACGAACCCGCTGTTTCCATATCTTCGCCATCTGCATTTTGGGCGCTTAATGTATAAGAGATCTTATTCTCCTCCGTTAAAACATCAAAGTAGGCGGTTTCGCCTGTTTGGATTTCTTTTAATACGGAGCCATAGCTTACTTTAAACTTAATCCCTGTAAACCCTTCCAGATCTTTTGGCCAAGAGAATGTAACACCAAAATTTATCATCGGGACACTAATAGGCTCAACGTCGTCATTTGTTTCACCTTCTGTTATTACGACCGGCTCCTCATGC
Source organism: uncultured Parabacteroides sp. (assembly GCA_900547435.1). GTDB lineage: Bacteria > Bacteroidota > Bacteroidia > Bacteroidales > Tannerellaceae > Parabacteroides. Next base: position 813 of record URGO01000007.1, on the reverse strand, counting down.
TTATAATAATACTGGGCAGCATCGGCTTTGTCCTTATAAGCCTGATTATAGATTTCGAGCGTATACGTGCCCGGCTGGCAAGAAATCGTTTCAGAGCATGGGCATTCCGTTAGCTTTCCGTCGCCATTTGTCGGTGTTAGGGTGACCATTAAATTATCCGTATCTTCCGCTCGCGTCGAGATAAGTTGCACATCGCCCGCCTCGATCTCGACCGCCGAGAGGGATAAATACCCCAGAGCTTGCGCACCCTGCGGAAGCTCTTCCTGCTGGCAGGCTGTCAGCAGGAATAATGTTGCTATATATAATAATGTATGTCTCATAATTTATTATTTGTCGTAGATTAATTGGATGTCGTCGATGGTTAGGACGCTTCCACCATATATTTTATGAGAACCTGCAGGTATTATAATAGTTTGTTTCCTTGTACTAACAGATTCTCCATCAGCAACAGATACAAAACGGACCTTTATCTTGGACGCTTTTAACTGCATATTTGTGTATTTTAAAGAAACTATTCCTTTAGTAAAAGTGGAGATGTTCTCGCCATGTGTTGAAACCATATTACCATGAGCGATTGAAGTTCCATCTTCAGCTAACAATTCAACATATACACCAAAACGTTCATTATCATAACTATCATACTTATGCATAAATGTCACTTTAGAAGGTCTGGAGTACCAATCCCGCCCTTCTGTTATGTTTCCATTATTATCCGTCGTACCAGCATATAAAATGCCTCTCGTATCTCCCCAATGAGCTACCTCAGAATTAGCCCCATTCACAGCAACACTCCTTATTTCAGCAGCCTTACCA
>URGO01000006.1 GCA_900547435.1 uncultured Parabacteroides sp. | reverse complement strand
AACTACAATTTGATACTCCTAAATTGTGTTTTTTCAAAAATATTTCGTAATGTTGCATTTGCTGTTGGACTCTGCAGGCCGGAGCCCGTAAGTCATTTTTATCTGTCGGAGTGAAATATTCCGAAGATTGTTGTTGAGGAGCCGTACAAGAAGTCAGCCATCCTACTACCAAAGAAAAAATAAAAAGGATTTGTTTCATGGTACAAATGTCCGTTTTTATGTTAATAAATAAATTGCTTTTTTAGTAAGACGCAATAAAGATACGTCTCCCCTAACAAACCGCCTCGTTTTTTAAAGTTTATTTAGAAATATAAGGATATATAAGGTAGAAGACAGGGGTAATCAAAAAGAATGAAATCAAACCCCTCACACAAGCAGAATGTTAATTATTGAAAAAAATCAATTTTTACTTGTGCGTATTTTGCTCCTCAACCTACATATATATAAAGCAGGAACAAAATGAAAGCGAACAAACAGACAAAACGAATTTTTCAACTATATATCGGAACGGACTTTTCCCGGCAGGGCAAAATCCTATTCGGAAGGTGGCTTTTGGCGGAACAGCACCAAAAGGAGAAGTCAGCGCTGGTCAAACAACTCTGGCGAAAAACGAGAGGAGAAGCAACCTTGGAAACGAAACGGGATTGGAATAAGCTGGAACGCAAAATGGAATTTATTCCTTCACGTTATTTATTCCTCCAGACTTGGGCAAAATGTGCCGCAGTAATCAGTCTGTTGTTGCTATCTATAGGCGGAACCTACTGGGCCACCCAGCAATCCACACCCATGCGGCAAACAGATATGGTAGAGTTTTTCGTTCCTTTTGGAGAAAATCAGCAAATCACTCTGCCGGATGGGTCGGACGTGTGGGTAAAAGCCGGTTCTTTATTGGTTTATCCGGAAAACTTTAAGAATACCGACACCCGGACTATTTATCTGACCGGCGAAGCGACGTTTCAGGTACAAAAAAACAAGGTACAGCCTTTTATTGTAAAAACGGCATACATGGACGTTCAGGCTTTAGGAACAACCTTTACTGTAGAATCCTATCCCAACGCCTCTTTTACCGCAACAACGTTGGAAGAGGGAAGTGTTTTGGTCAATTTGAAGCAAGGAGATACGAAATCGGTGATATTGAAGCCAAGCGATCAATTGCGCTATTCGCATGAGAGTAAGGAATATACACTTCGAAACGTAGACCTTTCTTATTATCAGATGGCACGCAAAGGATATTTAATCTTTGAGAATGCAACGTTCAACGAGTTGATGTCTGAAATTGAAAAGAAATATGACGTTTCGGTTCATTATAATACAAAGGAATATGCAGGTACATCTTACAATGTGAAATTCTCACCCAGTGAGAGCCTCAAAGAAGTACTGGATATTTTGCATCAGCTAACAGGGCTGGAATACACCATCAAAGGGAATAATGTAATTATCAACTAAACAATAGGAGGGCAAAGCGTATGTAAAAAAGAAAACCGGAAAGACAAGCCGCAAACTTCTACTTCCCGGTATTTGAAATCAAAAAATCAACCATCGTACAAACAACACATAGAGTTAATTTATTATTGTTTAATTTCAAACATACAAAGATATGAATTTACCCAATCTAATGCTCAGGGAAAATAGAAAAATATTTTCCAAGCTATTAATTGTTACAGCCTTATCATCGTGCAGCCTTTACACGTTTGCACAACAACAGCAAGTCCGCTTGTCGGGCAATAACGTATCCTTGAAGGAAGCGTTCAAACAAATTGAAAAACAAACAAACCTGTTTGTGGACTATAAAGCACAGGACATTGATGATTCCCGTGTGATTTCATCAGTCCCCGGAGCCAATACGGTCAAGATTTTACTTGAAGTACATCTGAACGTTACAAACTGTACTGCCACGGTCATCAACTGGCATATCATCATCCTTTTACAATCCGTATCTCCAGCATCCGACACACAAAACATCACGGGTATCGTAAAAGACAAATCCGGGGTTCCCATTATCGGAGCAAACATATTAGTCAAAGGCACAACCAACGGAACCATCACCGATATGGACGGACGGTTCATGTTCTCCGACATCCCCGCCACGTCTGTACTACAAGTGTCTTACATTGGATATAAAACGCAGGAAATAAACATTTCAGGTCAAAGCACTCTTGATATCATCTTAAGAGAAGACTTGGAGGCTTTGGATGAGGTGGTAGTCATAGGATATGGAACTACAACTAAAAAAGATTTTACCGGTTCCGTTTCTTCTGTAAAATTAGAAAATTCTCCAATAGCACTAGCGCCTAATACAAATGCATTAGAGTCTCTTAAAGGGAATGTGTCTGGATTAGATATCGGTGCGACAAATTCAGCTGGAGGCCAACCATCTATGCAGGTACGTGGACAAAACTCTATTTCAGGATCAAATGATCCGTTGATAGTTGTCGATGGAATTATATTTATGGGAAGTATTAACGATATTAATCCTAATGATATAGCCTCATTTGATGTACTGAAAGATGCGACCTCAGCAGCCGCCTATGGTTCACGCTCTGCTAATGGAGTGATCGTTATTACGACTAAAAAAGGAAAAACAGGAAAACCTGTTATTAATTTAAATGTAACAGGTAGTATGCAAAATTGGCATCTTCGTCCTGAATTACTAAAGGGTGAACAATGGTTGAATATGGTTCGTGATAAGAACAAATATGAAGATTATAGTTTTCTATTCAGTCAAGAAAAAATTAATTATGAAGCTGGCCGTGAGATAGACTGGTTAGATGAATCGACACGTACCGGCTGGATGCAAGATTATCAAGTATCAGTTTCAGGGGCAGGTGAGAAAATGAATTATTATATGTCTGCGTCTTATACGGATAATCAAGGTATTGTTAAAGGAGACGATTTTTCCCGTATGACGGTTTTAGGGAAAATCAATACTGATATTACTGATTGGTTACAAATAGGTGTAGATGCAGCTTATACCCATTCTGATTATTCCGGCATAGGTGCAAATCTTACAAATGCGGAAATCCTTACTCCGTATGATATGATGTATAGAGCAAATTCAACATTACTAGAGAAATATCCTAATGGTCAAAGTGAGGCTATGAATCCATTATGGGATGTGGAATCTGGAGGAGTTGATGATACGGATTTAAGGAATAACTTTAGAATGAATGCCTTTATGGTTGTAAAATTACCTTGGGTTGAAGGATTAAGCTATCGTTTGAATTATGCGGGTAATTTAGACTATAAAAGAGTGGGCCAATTTTATCATGAAAATTATTATGCCCCTATTGGTCCGTATGATGACGATTCTCGTTATTCCATCACCACTCAACAAAATTATTTGGCGAGCGCTAACGGATTTGTTCAAAACATCAAAACAACCAGCTGGGTTATTGATAACATTCTAAATTATAAAAACACATTTGGCAAGCATACCATTGATTTGACGGCTGTTGCAACTCGAGATAGTAAAATTGTAAAAGACGAGAAAATGACGGGGTCTGATTTTTCTTCTAATGGGAATACTATTTTAGGTATGGACGGTCTACATTATGCAAAAATACAGAAATGGAACAATAATAATGTCAAAAGAAGAAACATTGGCTATTTTGGACGAGCTTCTTATTCTTTTAATGACACTTATTATTTAACTGCCTCTTACCGCAGAGATGGGGCGTCTGTATTCGGAATGGAAAACAAATGGGGAAATTTCTGGGCAATCGGATCTGCATGGCGTATGACTAACGAATCTTTTATGAAATCTGTTAACTTTTTGGATGATTTAAAACTAAAACTATCGTATGGCAAGAATGGAAATCAAGGACTTGATCCATACGGCACATTATCTACGGTAAGTACAGGTTCCTCCGGAGGTGTATTTTATCCGTTTGGCAACACAGGAACACCATCTTATGGTATTAAACAAACGGTAATCGGCAATGCATTATTAGGTTGGGAAACTACAGAAGCCTGGAATTTTGGTTTTGAATCTTCTTGGTTGAATAATCGCTTGTTTGCTAATTTAGACATTTATTTCTCTAAAACTTATGATCAATTATTTAACAGGACTATACCTGTAATGACTGGTTTTACCCAAATGAAATCATCAATGGGCGAAGTAAAAAATAGAGGTGTAGAATTAACGTTACAATCAGTTAATATACAAACAGAAGATTGGAATTGGCAAACAAGTTTGACATTTTGGCTTAATCGCAATAAATTGACTCATTTGTATGGAGATGACTTAGATGGTGATGGCATCGAAGATGATGATATTGGAAATAATTTGTTTATAGGTCATTCTATTCACTCTATTTATGGGTATAAACAAGATGGCATTGTGCAAACAAGTGATGTGGCTTATATGGAAGCTAATGGTGTAGAAGCCGGAACGCCTAAATATGTGGATATGGATGGAGATGGTGTTATAACCGTTAATGATCGTTCTATTATAGGCAATAAGGATCCACGCTTTAAATTAAGTTTAGGAAATACGATTTCGTGGAAAAACTTTGAGCTATATATATTATTTACAGGAACATTTGGTGGGAATGGTTATTTTCAAGAGGCCAATCTACCCGCATATATGGCTGGCGGCAGAGCGGACTTCTTTAGTGCAAATAATATTTATGTTCCTTATTGGACTGAAGAAAATCCAACGAATGAATATCCAGCTGCATGGTTCACAGGAGATAGTAAATTTCTTGGATTACAAAGTCGTTCCTATGTAAGATTGCAAGATATAACATTGTCCTATACATTTAGGCAACCTTGTATTAAAAATATAGGAATTAATAATTTGAAAGTATTCTTTACAGGTAAAAATATTGCAACAATTACTGGTTGGAAAGGTGGTGATCCTGAATTAGGAAACACGTTAACTAGCGGTACATATCCTGTTGCAACAACTTTATCTTTAGGTGTAAATGTTAGTTTCTAACCTTTTAAATCATTATAGTTATGAAATTTAATATCAATATAGGATTATTAGCATTGTTTTCTATGTTATTCAGTTGCAATGACAATGATTTTTTAACCGAAAATCCCGAAACATTTTATACAATAGATAATATTTTTACGACATCTAGTCAGGTAGAACAAGTTGTTACAAGTTGTTATGAACAAGTACGATATATCTATTGTCCACAAGAAACATGGGATTTAGATTTTTATGCATATTGTTTGGGAAACGGAACTGATATGTATGATGTTGCGACCATTCGTTTAGCCAATCGTTTTAATGATTATAGTATTCTAAACTCTGAAACGAAAGGGTTTTATTCTGTATATTCTGCATTTTATCAGTTAATCAATATTGCAAATACAGCCTTGATGGCAGCAGATTTGGATAACATTGTTTGGGCTTCAGAGGAAGAAAAAGCTCAAGTAATAGCAGAAGCTCGTTTTTTCAGAGCATTTGCATATCGGAATTTGGGCGAATTATACGGAGGAGTTCCTATCGTGACAGAATTAGCAACAGAGCCTCGTTATGACTATGCGCGTTCGACCCGCTTAGAAACTTATCAATTCGCAATAGACGAGCTAGAAGCATGTTTGGAAGATCTGCCTGAAACTACAGCAGAAGCTGGGCGTTTAGTTCAAGCTGCAGCACAGCACAATTTATGCCAATTATATATAGATAAGGGAGTTATTTTGTCAGAAGAAGGCGGAGGCGATGCTAATGCTGCATATAATAAAGCCATTGAATATGCTAATGCTGTCATTGATGGCGGACTGTATTCTTTGATGACAGAACGTTTTGGAACAAGAGCTACAGAAAATCCTACTTTTTATTATGCAAGTTCCGATGCAGAACAAACAGAAGATCATTTGTATGAAACTGCAGGCTATAAAATAGAAGGGAATGTATTTTGGGATCTATTCCAAGTAGGTAATCAAGATTATCAAGTAGGAAATAGAGAATCGATATGGGCAATTCAATTTGACTATGATGTTTATAAACAAGAAGGTTCAAAGGGTACAATTTATGCAGGATATTATTGTCCTGTATTTAGGGATCAAGGAGGCGAGTTTGCAACCGGATCTATGGAAGATGTGGGAGGTTTAGGGACTTGCGCGGTACAACCGACCTTTTATACTCGAGATTTGATTTATGAAGGCAAATGGAACGTTGATATGCGAAATTCAGATGCTGTTTTTCGTCGTACAATATTAGGGAATGTTCCTGGAACAGAATACTATGGTAAATTATTACCTTGGTCTGTATTATACCGAGAAGATGCTTCAGGACAGAAAAATGATGTTGCAACGACTCAATTATATCCAATTTCTTGTAAAGTTGGTCCGGATTACTATGTTGGTATTGAGGACGGAGAGAATCGTTCTCATATCTTCAGGGACCATTACTTGATCCGTTTACCTGAAACAATATTATTGAGAGCGGAAGCAAAATTAAGATTAGGAGATTTACAATCTGCTGCAAATGATATAAATTTGTTGCGAGAACGTGCTCAATGTGAATATAAAGTAACAGCTTCAGATATGAGTATTGATTTAATTCTTGATGAAAGAGCAAGAGAATTGGTTTATGAAGAAAGTCGCTGGAATACTTTATTAAGAATGGGAGGAACGGTAGCGGTTGATCGTATTAAAAAATATTCTTATTGGGATTATCCGCGTACGACTTTAAACAAGACATTCAATTTGTGGCCTATTCCGCAAACAGTAATAGATACAAATAAGGATGTGAAATTGGAACAAAATCCAGGTTGGTAAATTGTATTTAATATGAATATAAAAAATATCTTCTACTTGCTTTGCACCACCTTATTAATCTCGTGCAATTCTCCGTCTACATTACAGGTCGGGGAGTTGCGGTGCGAAGCGTTGGTTGATCCGTTAGGCATAGATAATACTTCACCTCATTTCAGTTGGATTCTAACCTCCAATGAATTGGGAGAGGAACAAAAGGCCTATCAGGTTTTGGTCGCTTCTTCAGAGAATTTATTATCAGAAGATGAGGCGGATTTATGGAATTCCGGAAAAGTGGTTTCGGAACAGTCCATAGGGCTTCTTTATCAAGGGAAACCATTAGTTTCTAAGGATATGGCTTATTGGAAAGTGCGCGTCTGGGACAAAGAAGGAAATGTAACGGATTGGAGTAGACCGGCTTGTTTTGCGATTGGATTATTAAATCCGGAAGATTGGAAGGCACAATACATTGGAATCGAAACGAGTGGAGATGAACCTAAATCTCCTCAGTTCCGGAAGACTTTTCTTTGGAAACGTTCCGGAGGGAAAGTGTTGCTGCATGTCAATTCTTTAGGATATCATGAAGCGTATCTGAATGGTGAAAAAATAGGCAATGCGGTACTGACTCCTGCGGTATCTCAATATGATAAGCGTTCTTTGGTAGTTACCTACAATGTAACCGATTTATTGCACGAGGGTGAAAATGATTTGGTAATCTGGCTCGGACAAGGTTGGTATCATGACGGTATGCCAGGTGTAGAAAAAGGAGGGCCTTTCTTTAGAGCACAATTAGAAGATGTCAAAGAGGGGAACAGTTCTACTCTATTAATTACAGATTCTTCTTGGAATGCCCGAGAAAGCGGATATCAATCTACATGGAGAAAATATCGGTTGGGAGGAGAAGTTATAGAAGCTTCTCGACTCTTGACAGATATGGACTCTAAATCATTGAACCAAGTGGATTGGGGCAAGGTCAGGGTTGTGTCCATTCCTGAGCATAAGGTTACCCCTCAAATGGTTGAGATGAACCGGATTCAAGAGGAATGGCATCCTCAAACGATTACAGCATCTGGTGACACGGCTTGGATATTCGATATGGGAAAAAACTTTACCGGATGGACCAAGATTAAATTTCCACCACTAAAAGCAGGTCAACACATACGAATCAGCTATTGCGATTTCCTGGATGAGCAGGATCAATTCCGGGATGGCATTTATGAAGATTATTATATAGCCTCCGGAATGGGAAACGAGTTCTTTTGTAACAAGTTCAATTATCATGCATACCGTTATCTGAAAATATCGAATCTGAAAGAGGCTCCGGCATTATCGGATATTACGGCTTGCCTGATTCATACCGATTATTCCGGGAAATCTTCATTCGCTTGTTCGGACGAAGATTTGAATGCGATTCATGATATGATCCATCATACATTGGAATGCCTGATGATTGGAGGAGATATGGTGGATTGCCCGCATGTCGAGCGATTAGGTTATGGCGGAGACGGAAATGCCTCCACGTTGACCGGACAAACCTTATTTAATTTAGCTCCTACCTATACCAATTGGATGCAGGCTTGGGGGGATTGTATGCGTGAAGACGGAGACTTGCCTCATACGGCCCCGAATCCGTTTTCCGCCGGAGGAGGGCCCTATTGGTGTGGATTTATTATAACAGCTTCTTGGCAAACGTATGTGAATTACGGAGATAGCCGATTATTGGAGCGTTATTACCCCTATATGCAACGTTGGTTGGAGTATGTAGAAAGGTATTCACCGGATGGATTATTAAGGAAATGGCCAGAACAGACCTATCGCAATTGGTATTTAGGAGATTGGGCTACTCCTATCGGAATAGATCAGACTGATCCGTCTTCTATTGACGTGGTAAACAATAGCTTCATAGCGATTTGTTACCAAACTATGGAGAAGATAGCCCAAGTGCTAGGGAAGGAAACGGATAAATCACACTATGTACAATGTTATCAAGAGCTTATAAAACGGATTCAAGAGGCATTCTATGACCCGGATCACAAAAGCTATTCTACCGGTACACAAATCGATCTGGTATATCCCATGTTATGCGGCGCTACCCCGAAAGATTTGATTCCGGAGGTAGAAAAGACATTGTATCAAATAACAGAGGAACGATTCAAAGGACATTTATCCGCCGGTTTGGTAGGTATTCCTGTAATTACCGAATGGGCAACACGGAATCAAAAAGTCGATTTCATGTACAATATGCTTAAAAAGCGTGATTATCCGGGATATCTGTATATGATAGACAATGGCGCGACCACGACATGGGAGCATTGGAACGGGCAACGAAGCCATATCCATAATTGTTACAATGGAATCGGTTCTTGGTTCTATCAGGCTCTTGGAGGCATCATTCCGGATGAGGAACAACCCGGATATAAACATTTTTTCATCCGGCCTCAAATACCGGAAAAGGTCTCTTGGGCAGAAGCATCCAAAGATACCCCTTACGGTCCATTGAGTGTACGTTGGGAAAAAGAACCTCCGACTTACACTTTGGAGGTGGACATACCTATTGGAAGCCACGCTACAATCATCTTGCCTATCGAAGTAAAATCGCTTTCTATCAATGGAATAGAATCGAATTTAAAGAAAGAAATTCTTTTACCTTCCGGGCATTATCGGCTTGTAGGTAAATAGACCAAAATTTATGCCTATCTTTGTGAGAGAAGATAGTTATCTTTGTTTCCGAAGATGCCTAACTTCCCGGAGAAAGATAGGCATGAATTTCTTAAGGATAAATATTGTTCATTTATTATTACTAAATACCATGATAGTATGAGAAGATATTTTGTATTATTCATTGTATTCATGGGACTTATCGCCATGATAAGCCCATTGAATTCTTTTGCGGAAGAAGACACTTTGGCTTCAGGATTTAAAAATCCACCGGCTGAAGCTAAGGCTCGTACTTGGTGGCATTGGGTAAATGGTCATGTCTCCCGCAAAGGGATTACAGCCGATTTGGAAGCCATGCATCGGTTGGGAATCCAAGAGGCACAATTATTTAATGTCGATGTAGGGCTTTCTGGCGGTACACTTAAATACCTGAGTCCTGAATGGTTGAATATGTTAGCGTTTACTGTATCCGAAGCCAAGCGTTTAGGAATGGAAATCGGATTGAATAATAGTGCGGGGTGGTCTTCTTCCGGAGGTCCTTGGATAACTCCTGAATATGCTATGCAACAGGTCGTTTACTCTGATACTTTATGTACAGGTGGAAAAATATTCAAAGCGAAGTTGCCTTTACCTCAGGTCCGTTACGATTATTATCAGGACATCGCGGTGCTCGCGTTCCCTAAGCCAAAACAAAACATCAAGCTGGATAAATTGGAATTAAAATCTTTATCCGGGCATTCTTTCCGAAATCATCTCATGCCGGATGATAAGCCTATAAATGCGGATGTTTGTATCCATTTGGCAGATATCATCGACCTAACTTCTGCTCTCCAGTCAGAGGGTACTTTAGAATGGATGGCTCCGGAAGGCGAATGGATTATTTTGCGTTTAGGCCATACACCAACAGGTGCCATGAATGCACCTTCTCCGATAGAGGGACGAGGACTGGAATGCGATAAAATGAACAAAAAGGCTATAGATGCATATTGGGACGGAGGCATTCAGCCCATTTTAGATAAATTGGGCAAAGAAGTAGGATCTACGTTCAAAAATTGCATCATCGATAGTTATGAAGTAGGGTGTAATAACTGGACTAAAGGATTCGAAAAAGAATTTGAACGGCTCAGAGGGTACGATTGTTGGCCATATTTACCAACATTGGCTGGTTACTATGTGGAAAGCGGAGAAATCACGGAGCGCTTCTTATGGGATTTTCGTCGGACTATTGGGGATTTAATTTCAGAAAACTATTACCATTACTTTGCTGAGCGTTGTCATAAAGTAGGATTACAGCTTTCGGTCGAACCTTATGGAGGCCCTTTCGAATGCCTCCAGGTAGGGACAGCCGGAGACATTGTCATGAGCGAGTTCTGGTCCGGGAAAGAAATATTCTTTGATTCGCCCAAATTCGTTTCCTCCATCGCACACGTGAACGGGAAACCGATTGTCGGAGCCGAGTCTTTCACCAATGTAGGAGGTTGGCAAGAGCATCCTGCAACATTGAAACCTATCGGAGACCAGGCTTGGATAGAGGGCATCAATCGGATTATCTTCCATACTTATGTTCATCAACCTACAGATTCGGCTCCTGGAATAACTTTAGGGATTCATGGTATGGAGGCCAATCGCTTGAATACCTGGTGGGATCAAGGGAAACCTTATATGGATTATTTGGCCCGTTCCCAATATCTGCTTCAACAAGGCCGATTTGTGGCAGATATTTTGGTATTTGCCGGAGAATCTTCCCCGAATGACGCATGGTTAAAACCTGAAATAAAAAGATTAGGTTTGGATTATGATTTAATCGGTACTCCCAATATGAAAGATTTGCATGTAGAAGATGGATTGATCTGCACGCCTTCCGGTGGCAGATATACGTTATTGCTATTACCGGAAAGCCAATGGATGAGCCCGAAAATACTTGACCTGATCGGGAAGCTGGCACAGAATGGTGCGACTATTATCGGAAAACGCCCGGAAAAATCACCCAGCTTGGAAAATTATCCCGATTGCGATAAAGAAATATCTCAATTGGCAAGCCTATTATGGGGCAAGCAATGGATTAAAGATTGTTCTCTGCAAAGTATCATAAAAGAGAAAAAGCTACTTCCTGATATATTCCTAAAAGGCAAAACAAAAGACTTGGGATTCATCCATCGCCAGGTAGGCGATACCGATATTTATTTCGTAGCAAACTCTTCCCAAAGAGACTATATGGACACATGCTATTTCCGAGTTTCTGGGAAACAACCAGAGTTATGGAATCCGGAAACAGGAGAAATACAAAACGTGCCGGTCTGGCAAAATGTCGGGAATGATATGACGAAGCTCCCTGTCCGATTAGAAGCGGGAGGTTCGGCATTTTTCGTTTTCCGGAAACCAATGAAAGAACACTTGATTTGGGCAAATGAAGAAACGGTTCCCCGGAGCCCGGAACCTTTTCCGGATATGCATTTATTGAAAGCCGAATATGGTACGTTCTTCCCGAACGGATTAGTCGATGTCACCTCGGAAGTAAAGAAACAGGTAAAAGCGGGAAAGGTTGACATCCAGGCCGGGAATCATCTTTCCGGCTATGATCCCGCATCCGGATCGGTTAAAGAATTACGTGTAAAATACCAATCCGGTTCCGGCATTTACCAGACGAGTGTATTGGAAAATGAGCACTTCAAAGCGGAGGCACCACATTTGGAGATAGAGAAAGCCGTTTATGGAAAATTCCCCAAAGAAATGGATAGTATTCCATCGTCTTATCCTATTTATAATGTAACGGAAAAGGTGAAAGAATTGCTTGAACAGGGGCAATACAAGATTCCTGTAAACGATTATTTGGTAAAAGATAAAAATGTTCAAAAGCAAAATCAAGAAAAAGAATTACGCTTAGCCTATTATTCCCATGGAGAAACTTTCGAGCTGTCTGCACCACAAGGGAGTGACATCTTTTTAGCAAGAAAATCTCCCGAACCCGTCTTGGAATCTCAAGACGGAGAATTTTATTGGAAAACACCAATAGCCGGTAAATTGAGTTACCACTCTTCTTCTGGAAAGAGTGGCGAAATTCAAGTAAAGCGTGTTCCGAAAGCTATTCGATTAACCGGGAAATGGGATGTTACATTCTTGTCTCCGGTCGATACACCTTTCCATAAAACATTTCAGCACTTAACCTCCTGGCCTTTGTCAGAAGACGAGCGAATCCGTTATTTCTCAGGTACAGCGATATATCGGACGACTTTTCATTTATCCGGAGAGACCTTAAACAATATAGATGCCTTGGAATTGGACTTAGGAAGTGTCCGAGAAATAGCGGAAATCAGGCTTAATGGCAAGAATGTAGGCATCCTTTGGAGAAAGCCCTTCCGTATAGATGTACATAAAGCCGTGCGAAAGGGCGAGAATAAACTGGAAATCCAGATAACCAATCTTTGGCCAAACCGTCTGATAGGAGATAAACGGCATCCCGATAAAAGAAAGACATCTACAACGTGGAACTATTGGAAGCCCGATGTTGAATTATTGCCTTCCGGTTTATTGGGGCCTCTTTTCTTGCGCCCCTACATTCGTGTTAAAATCCCCATTCCGCATTCGGAATAAAACTCACATGTCCTCCAGACAATAAAGCACCGGTTCTATTTCATACTTGGAAAGAATCTTCGTGCGGAGTATTTCTACTTTCCGTTTAAAATCTTCCGGCTTGAAATTTTTCCGCTTGCGTTTGACTTCCGCCACCAATGCCTTTTTTCTCTCGGCATAAATTGCCACGATATCCACCTCGCACGGATCGTCCTGCTTCGCCTGCCACCAGGATCCGATTTGGTCAAAAATCTTACTTTCCATCAACTTTTTCCGGAAATATATTTCAAGGGTTAATCCAGAATAAGTCGGATAATCCGACTTGATGATTTCGCCCAACCGTTCCAAATTTTCTATTTCTATCAGATAATGATACTTAATGAAATAGCGAAACCAGAAACGAAGGAACAGATCGGTAATTTCAAAACGGACTGTCTGTGTACCTTCTTTGGCGAATAGAGGACGCTTACGTCCTATCAGCTCATAATCCTCTTCCAAACGTTTCAAATGTCCATTTATAGAAACATCTCCCATCAATCCGGAAAGCTTTTGCTGGGTATTATCCCCATTAGCTATGGCAGAAAGGAGGGCGAAATAGTTGCCATACTTCTTCCCAAACTCCTGAACCAACAGTGCCTTGCCTTCGTTCTGGAATAAAGAGTTAGGACGCATCATCCAATCTACCATAGATTCCATGTCCGTACACCCGTTATCCATAAACGACTCAATATATTTAGGGATGCCGCCGGTGAATGTATAAAGAGCCAGCAAGTCATCGTTTGTATAATCCGGCTTATGGTCAGAAATTATCTGCTTCAGTACCTCTGTACCGAAAGGGCGTAACTTAATAGTATTGTCACACCTGCCATATAATGGCTCTTTATAATCCATAAAAATGCGGTGCATAAGGGTATAAACCGAACCACTCGCAATAAAGTTGACATGCGTAGTGTCTTTATATCGATCCCATATATCCTGTATCCGGCTATATACAGATGGATTAATATAGAAAAACTCTTGGAACTCATCTATTACTAAATTAAAAGTCTTATTGCGCCCTATGTTCATTAACGTTTCAAACAGGCTGGCAAAAGAGGTAATTTCCGGTGAAATATAAATCCCCAATGCTTCGGAAGCCTCATGGGCACATGTACCGCACAACATGGCCTCATTGCTACGGTCTATAAATAAATAGACAGTAGGAGTCCCTTCACAACTCTTCAGTATCAACTTCGTTTTACCGATGCGCCTGCGCCCGGTCACCATCGTCATTTGCGAATGATTCCCGAAAGCTATCTCACGGGTATGCCCAAGCCAATCCAACTCTTTTTCCCGATTATAAAACTTCATAAGCATTCTTTTTTACACCACCGTAATTTCTACAACGGTAACTTTTAAATGCAAAAATAACATTTGCATACAGGGAATAAAAAAATTATAGGAACAAAATCCCCATTCCGCATTCAGAATAACGTTTTTTTGCTTACTTTTACGCTTCAAAAGGGAAAAAGTATGCCGAAAGTGGATCGGACGGATGAATTGTTCAGGCGAATTTCTTTACAAGATGACGAAGAGGCTTTTCGTCTTTTGTTTTATGACTTTTTTGCTCCTTTATGTGTCTTTGCACATCGTTACATAGATGAGCCGGAAAGTTGCGAGGATATTGTGCAGGAAACATTCTATCGGATTTGGAAGAACCGAAAGTCCTTATGCATCGACACTTCGGCGCGCAACTTCCTGCTTACCAGCGTCCGAAACAGTTGCTTGGACGGGCTGCGCCGCAGGGCGACCGAGATGCGCTGGAGCGAATACGTGCAGGAAAGGACGGACGAGGCTTATCCCCAACAAGAGCTTTACACTACGGCCGAGTTGGAGCATCTATTGAATGCCGCATTAGACAAATTGCCGGAAGCGATAGCCTCGACTTTCCGCCAGAATCGCTTCGAGGGGAAGACTTATGCCGAGATAGCCAAGGAAAAACAGCTTTCCATCAAGACTATTGAAGCCTATATGATGAAGGCTCTGAAGTTCTTACGCATCGAACTAAGGGATTATTTACTTTTCTTAATGCTATTTCTATATTAATATCATAGGGTAAAGAGAAAGATATGCGTCTATATTATATAAGGGAGAAAGTATGAAAGCAGAAAAAGATTGGACAGACGGAGAGGATAAGCGCGTACTGGAGCTGGTTGACCGGCTTATGGCCCAGAAAGAGGTGGATGTCGATAAGAACTGGGAGCAGCTGAACGGGCGCATCCGACAAGAAGAACGCCGGAATCGTATCTATCAACAGATGCGTTCGGTAGCAGCTATCTTATGGCTCCCGCTTTTGGTCTTGTCCGGGTATCTGGGGTATCGCGTACACGAATTACTGTCCGCTCCCGCTGAACCAGTCGAACTCACTACGGCATACGGCACTATCGCAAAAATCACTCTTTCCGATGGTTCGGAGGTCTGGCTTAATTCCGGTTCGAAATTAGTCTATCCCAAACGGTTCAAAGGAAAGAAACGCGAAGTCCACCTAACGGGCGAAGCCTACTTCAAGGTAGAATCCGACCCATCTCACCGGTTTGATGTAAAGACGTCAGACGGATTAACGGTAAGCGCCTACGGAACAGAGTTTAATGTGCAGGCATACGCCGAAGAGTCATCCATCGAAACGACCCTGGCCAAAGGAAACATCACCGTACGTCATCCCGAAGCAGACATAAAGCAGGACTTAAAGCCCGGCGAGCAACTTTATTATTCCAAGATTAAAAAACAAACAAACCTCCGCGCGGTCAGCCTACTGGCCGAAACCGCCTGGAAAGACAGGAAAATCATCTTCCAAAGAACTCCGATGGAGAAGGTCGCCAAGCAACTTTCCCGGCACTTCAACGTAGAGATTCTGTTGGAAGGAAAAGATATATACGAATACACCTATTCCGCCACCTTTACCACCGAAACGCTGGCCGAAGTCCTCTCTTTGCTGGAAAAGACGGCACCCATCCGGTGTGAAATTATCGAGCCCAAACAGCAAAACGACAATGCTTTTTCCAAGAAAAGGGTCATCATCCGGCCTTTATAAAGGCGCTTATCTCTGGGTGTGTTTATCAACAGGTAAAGATCATACGTTCTTGAATCATTGGAAATTCACAAGTCCAAATTATTTTTTATAACCATATAATTGCGTACTTTTGTCGAAAAATAAAACGACGATACATGAACTACTTGATAAAAGCGCCCACAACGGGCGTGAAAACATCCGTGCGATTGCCGGCTTCCAAAAGTATTTCAAACCGTGTGCTGATATTGGACGCGCTGAGTTACAATCCTGTAGACGCACAAAACTTGGCGGATTGCGATGATACGCGGGTGCTGTATGACGCGCTCCACTCTGCGGAAGGACGCGACTTTGATATCCATGCAGCCGGTACGGCGATGCGTTTCCTGACGGCATTCTTATCGAAAATCGTGGGCGAATGGACCATCACCGGTACAGAGCGCATGAAGAACCGGCCGATAAAGATACTGGTCGATGCCCTGAATGCGGTAGGTGCACGGATAGAGTACATGGAAAAAGAGGGATTCCCGCCTCTCCGTATCTTCGGGAGCGCTTTGCAAGGAGGAGAAATCAGCCTGGACGGAAGCGTGAGTTCGCAATACATCTCCGCTTTGCTGATGATTGCCCCGACCATGGAAAAGGGACTGACCTTGCATCTGACGGGGCGTACCATCTCGAAACCATATATCCTCCTGACTTTGCAATTGATGAAGCAATATGGCGTAGAAGCGGAATGGAAGGGAAACACCATCCATGTCGCGCCACAAGAATATGTGCCATTGCACTATCGCGTAGAATCCGATTGGAGCGCCGCCTCGTATTGGTATGAGATGACGGCTTTGGGGCGCAATCCGGAGGTACGTTTGGAGGGATTGGTCAAGAACAGCCTGCAAGGGGATGCCGCAGGCGCGAAACTTTTCTCCCAGATTGGCGTCGGAACGACCTACACCCCGGAGGGCGTAATGCTCCGGAAGAACGGGAACCGGTGCAAGAAGCTGGTTTATGACTTCGTGAATGAGCCGGACCTGGCACAAACCTTTGTGGTGACCTGTGCGTTGCTCGGCATTCCTTTTCACTTCTCCGGATTGCAAAGCCTGAAAATAAAAGAGACCGACCGCATAGAGGCGTTGAAGAACGAATTGCGTAAATTGGGGTATCTCCTGACCGATAAGTGCGGAAGTATTCTGGAATGGAATGGTGAACGATGCGAACCGGACGAGAATCCGCTGATAGCCACCTACGAAGACCATCGCATGGCCATGGCTTTTGCCCCCACCTCTCTGATTCGTCCCGAAGGAATCCGGATAGCTCATCCCGAAGTGGTGAGCAAAAGCTATCCGCATTATTGGGATGATTTGAAAGAAGCGGGATTTGAAATACAAGCAGGTTCATGAGTTTGTGGGTTTATAAGGTTAAGTAAACGGGGAATATGAAGACTTATAAACTTAAGAACTTAAAACTAAAAAAGCAATATGATATATATTATATTAAGTTTAGTCGCATTGGGGGTAATAGCCGCTATACTCGGTTATTTCCGGAACAAGAAGCTGGAACGGATGCTGGAGCGTGGGGAAATCTCGGAAATCCCCGAACCCAAGGAAATCCCCGAAGAGTGTTGCGGCCAGCATGAGACCTGTGAACGGGATAGCCTGTTGGCCGCAGTCAGCAAGCAGATAGAATATTACGATGATGAAGAGCTGGACCGCTTCAAAGGGGTCGAACCGGATGCCTACGAAGATGCCGATGTGGAGGAGTTTCGTGAGGTGCTGTACACCTTGCAAGAGGTCGAGGTGGCCGGATGGCTCCGTAGCTTACAACTCCGAGGGGTCAACCTTCCGGATGCCCTGAAGGACGAAGCATTCCTAATCGTAGGAGAAAGGAGAATTCATTAATACAATGGGCAAGAAACGATTTGTCAATTGTCCATTGTGAATTGTCAATTAAAAAAGATGGACCTATTTCAATATACATTCTTCCAAAACGCCCTATTGGGGAGTTTGCTTACGGCAATAGCTTGCGGGATTGTCGGGACATACATCGTATCACGGAGGCTGGTATTCATCAGCGGAGGAATCACGCACGCATCGTTCGGCGGTTTGGGACTGGGCTTTTATTTGGGGATTAATCCGATATTAACGGCTATGGTCTTTTCCATCCTGGCGGCATTTGGCGTAGAATGGGCAAGCAAATCCCAGCAGATTCGCGAAGATTCCGCCATTGCGGGAGTCTGGTCGTTGGGCATGGCTTTAGGTGTCATATTCATTTTCCTCACCCCCGGTTACGCGCCCAACCTATCCGCCTATCTATTCGGAAATATTCTGACCATATCTCCAACAGATATCGGAGCAAGCGCAGGGTTAGTGCTCGCGCTTCTGGCATTCTTCGGGCTTTACCTGCGTGAAATCGTCTATATAGCCTTCGATCCGAACTTTGCACAAACCCAGAGGCTCCCGGTCAAGGTTTTCGAATATGTCATGATGTGTTTTATCGCCATAACTATTGTGCTTTCCATCCGCATGGTCGGAATCATGTTGTTGATGAGTCTGCTCACCTTGCCCCAAATAACGGTCAATCTCCTGACATCTGACTACCGGAAGATTATGTGGGGAAGTATGGCGATTGCTTTTATCGGTTCAATAGTCGGATTGGTTTTATCGTATTACTTGAATATCCCGTCGGGAGCATTCATCATATTGGTTCTGGTCCTCTTTTTCCTGATTGTAAAATGTTGCAAGAAAGGATAAAGGTCCGCAATAAAACCCAAGGTTGATACGTTAATGTAGCATATATCAGAAGAAAAGCGTTGAGGAAAGGTTTTTATTATATAGTCGCATTGCTGGTTTTGAGCTTTTGTTGGTCGTGCAGCACCAAAAAGAATACGCGAATGAACCGTTTTTATCATGCGTTGAATTCCCGTTTTAATATCTATTTCAATGGGAAAACAGCGTTTGACGAGGCTTTATTATCCATGCAAACCGGCTATAAGGAAAACTATTCGGACATGATTCTGATGTATCCGATAAGCGCGCAACCCAAAGACAAAAGCGAGCCGGGAGGCCCATTCGATGTGGCGATCGAGAAGAGCAACAAGGCGATAAAACTACATTCTATACAAACCAAACCGAAGAAGAAACCGGGATGGCGCAATGATCCCAAACAGGTGGCTTGGCAAAACCAGGAAGAATACAACCCTTTTCTGAAAAAATGCTGGATGCTGATGGGAGAAGCACAATTCTACAACGCAGATTTCCTTCAGGCTTCAGCTACGTTCTCTTATATCACCCGCCATTATAAGGAAGACCCGGAGATTGTAGCTTCGGCCAAGCTCTGGCAAGCGCGTTGTTATGCCGAGATGGGATGGAACTATGAGGCTGAGGATATTTTAAACAAACTGAATACGGAGGGTATTCCGAAAAAGAATCTGGACCAATATGCTACGGTCTATGCCGATTATTTAATCAAGAACGGCCAATTCGAAGAGGCGATTCCCTATATGAAAACGGCCATCAAAGCCGAAAAGAACCGATTGCAGAAGAAGCGCATGAAGTATCTTTTGGGACAGATGTATGCAACTCTCGAAATGGATGGTATGGCCTACAAGACTTTTGGTGAAGTTATCCGTTCGAATCCCCCCTATGAACTGGAATTTGCAGCCCGTATCCGGCAGACCGAAGTCTTTACCGGAACGAACTTCCAGAAAATGGTAAAGAAACTGGAGCGCATGGCAAAGAACCAGAAAAACAAAGATTATTTAGACCAGGTTTATTATGCGCTGGGAAATCTCTACATGAGCCAGGAGGATACGGCTCAAGCTATCAAAAGCTATGAATTAGGGGTCGAGAAAAGTACGCAAAACGGACTGGATAAGGCGATGTGCCAAATCAAATTGGGCGATATCTATTTCGAAAAACGGGATTATATCAAAGCACAACCCAACTTTAGCGGAGCATTGGCGGGAATCCAAAAGGAATACAAGGATTACGAACGGGTTTCCAAACTCTCAGCCGTGTTAGACGAACTGGTAATCCATGCCGAAGCCGTTCATTTGCAGGATAGCTTGCAGACTCTGGCCAAAATGCCGGAAAAAGAGCGGTTAGCGGTAATCGACAAAATCATCGAGCAGGTCATAGAAGAGGAAAAACGGGCACAAGAAGAGGCCGAGAAAGAGGCGTTCCTTGCCGAACAAGCGGCTAAAGGAACAGGGATAGACCGCCCCGGAACGGAGGCACCTACCGTAACTATCCCGACCGCTGGAGGAGAGAATACGTTCTATTTCTACAATCCGCAAGCCGTGGCACAAGGAAAAACGCAATTCCAACGGAAGTGGGGACGCCGTCCTTTAGAGGATGATTGGCGCCGAAGAAAGAAAACATTGACCACCTTCCAAGACCCATCTGAAATGGATGAGAATGGAGATAGGACTATGGAGGGGGATTCTGCATCTATTGCATCCGGAGATTCCGCCTCCATCGGTTCGGACGACCCGAAGAGCCGTGAGTATTATCTCCAGCAACTCCCTATGACTCCGGAAGATGTCGCTGCATCCAATATTATCATTGAAGATGGTTTGTATAATATGGCCATGATTTACAAGGATAAACTGGAGGATTTGCCGTTAGCTATTCAGGCTTTTGAGGACTTGGAAAAGCGCTTCCCGGACAACCAGCATCTTTTGGATAGTTATTATCAGATATATTTGATGGCTTTACGCCTCAAAGACACGGATTTGGCCGCAGAATATCTTCAGAAAATGAAAGATAAATTCCCGACAAGCGATTATACGATTGCGGTATCCGACCCGAATTATGAATACAATATCCGGATGATGGATGTTGTCCAGGATTCAATTTATGAAGAGACATACGAACTTTATTTGGCCGAAGACACCTCAGCCGTCCGTCGGAATTATCGTTCGGTAAGCGAGAAGTATCCGTTGGCTAAATTATTGCCTAAATTTATGTTCCTGGATGCGTTGACGTATGTGCAGGCCGGCGATCCGGAAGGATTCAAGCAAGCGTTGAAAGCCTTGTTGGATAAATATCCTTCGGAAGATGTTTCCGAACTGGCGGGCGAAATGTTGAAGGGTGTATTGCGCGGACGACAAATGGTACAGGGCGGAGTTACGGGAATGACCTGGAACTTACGCTTCGGAACGGGCGAGGATGGTTCGCTTTCAGCCGCAGACTCGGCCCGGGTATTCAAGGCGGACAAAAATGTGCCTTATCGGATGGTTATGATTTATCCGACCGGTACTATCGACCGGAATCAATTGTTGTTCTCGGTTGCGGCTTATAACTTTGCCTATTTTATGGTGAAGCAATTGGATATGACCTTTGAAGAAGCCGGCATGATGAGTGTGTTTGTCTTGAGCGGATTCTATAATTTCGATGAGGTTTGGCACTATTACAAGATGATTTATGGAGAAGAAGGATACGCTTCGGCTTTGGATAGAAATATTGCCATCCTTCCTATCTCGGATGAAAATTACGAAACGTTGATGCATGGCAAAACACTGGATGAATACATGGCCTTTTTCGACCAGAACTTCCACGATATAGCTCCGGAGTTGCAAGAACGTTGGCAATCTCGTCAAGCGGCTCTGAATGCAAAAGAACCGGAAAAAGAGAAGAATGATAGCATACCGGAACAAGTAGATTCGGTAAGCGTTGGGCGACCCATATTACCCATAATCGAAGCGGACTCATTCACACTTTCTCCGGAAGATACGATTCAACCGGTTATCCAGCAACAAGCGATTCCGGAAAAGGAAGAACAACCTATCTTATCGGCCCCGAAGCCGGAAAAAGATAAAGGATTAACTTTGGAAGATATCGAAGAAATCCGCCGGCTCCAAGCTGAAGCTGAAGAAGCCGAAAAGGAAAAGGCACGCCAGGCCTTTGCGGAAGAGCAAGCCGCCGAGAAAGCCGAGTTAGAAAAGAACGCGGAAGAACGCGCTATTCTGGAAACTCAGCAAAAAGCGACTGAAGAAGCCTTGCTTAAAGCAAAAAAAGAGCGCGAAAAGCAACAAGAAGCTGAACGTAAAGCGAAGTTGAAAAAAGCCGAGGAAGAAAGAAAAGCAAAATTGAAAGCTCGTGAAGAATTGCGCAAGGAAAAAGAACGGGCTTACAAAGAGAAAATCAAACAACGGGAAAAAGAGCTCAAAGAGAAAGAACGTGCTTACAAGAAAAAGCTGAAAGAGCGTGAAAAAGCGCGTAAAGCCGAACTGAAAGCCAAAGAAAGAGCTCGTAAAGAAAGGATGAGAAACAGATGATTATAATACACGACAATTTAGAAGATTTAGCAGGAAAGAAATTAGCTGCAACAATTGGATTCTTCGATGGGGTACACTTAGGACACCGTTTCTTGGTCAAGGAATTGAAACAAGAGGCAGGAAAAAGGAATCTGGCCTCAGCCGTTATCACCTTTGCCCAGCATCCGCGTGCCGTTCTCCATTCGGATTACCAACCGAAATTATTAAATAGCTTTCGGGAAAAAATGACGCACTTGTTGGAATTAGACGTGGATTATTGCATTCTGATTGATTTTACGGAAGAGCTATCCCACTATTCCGCCGAAGAGTTCATTACCCAAATACTGGCAAAAAAGTATCAAGTAAAAATGCTCTTGATCGGTTACGATCATCGTTTCGGGCATAATCGGGAAGACGGATTCGAACAATATGTAAACTACGGACGCAAACTGGGTATGGAAGTGATACAAGCCTCTCCCTATAACGAAGGAAAGACAAAAGTCAGTTCCTCGGAAATACGCCGGCTTTTGCAAGAAGGAAATGTAGAGAAAGCTCAAGAATTACTGACTTATCCATACACGTTACAAGGAACTATAGTCAACGGGTATAAAGTAGGACGGACTATCGGTTTCCCTACGGCTAATATTGCAGTAGACGAACCGTATAAAGTCTTGCCCAAGGTTGGTGTCTATGCAGTATTCGTCTATATTGCCGGAAAACGATATAAAGGAATGTTATATATCGGCAAGCGCCCAACGGTCAATAACGGAAATAATCAAACGGTAGAAGTCCATATTTTAGATTTCTCCGGAGATATTTATGATAATCGAATCTCCGTTTCATTCATCTATCATATCCGTGAAGATATCAAATTCGATAGTTTGGAAACACTAAAAGAACAGTTAGAGAAAGACCGGAAAGAGGTAAATAGGAGATTAAGTTGACAAAGCAATAGGCACAAAACTATAATTTGGAGATGTCAATTTGTATCTTGCCAACAAACAAACGAATAAACTCACAAACTAAAAACTCAAATGTACTACAAAGCGATAGATTTATTAAAAGGTATGATTTCCAAGCCCTCTTTCAGCCGGGAAGAGAAAGAGGTAGCGGATTTTTTGGAACACTATTGGAAAGAGGAAGGACATTTCGTCTATCGAAGTGGGAATAATATCTGGCTTACGACCGGTATGATTGACCCAAAAAAGCCGACACTCCTATTGAACTCTCATATAGATACGGTAAAACCTGCCAACGGTTGGACTCGAGACCCATTCCTTCCGGAAGAGACAGAAGAAGATCGTTTGTATGGATTGGGAAGTAATGATGCCGGTGCAAGTGTGGTTTCTCTTTATGCCGCCTTTTGCTTATTAACAGAGAAAGAACAACCCTATAATTTAATCTATTTAGCCTCTTGCGAAGAAGAGGTTTCCGGAAAAAACGGATTGGAAAGTGTTTTAGGATTATTGCCTCCCATCACCTTTGCCATCGTAGGAGAACCTACCGGAATGCGTCCGGCCGTTGCCGAAAAAGGGTTGATGGTTTTGGATTGTGTCGCGAAAGGGAAAGCCGGACATGCCGCACGCTATGAGGGAATAAATGCCATCTACAAAGCAATGAAGGATATTGAATGGTTCCGGACTTATCAATTCCCGGAAAAGAGTGATTTCTTGGGAGAGGTAAAGATGAGTGTTACGGTAATCCATGCCGGGACACAACACAACGTTGTACCGGATCGATGTGAATTTGTAGTAGATGTCCGTTCCAATGAGTTTTATTCCAACGAGCGATTGTTTGAAGAGATACAACATCATGTTGAATGCGAAGTGAAGCCCAGGAGTTTTCGTCTGAACTCTTCCCGTACAGATTTGAATCATCCTTTTGTTCAGCGTGCCATTTTGTTAGGACGAGAGCCATTCGGTTCGCCTACATTGAGCGATCAGGCACTTATGCCTTTCCCCTCCGTAAAAATAGGTCCGGGGGAATCTTCTCGCTCCCATTCAGCCGATGAATACATCAATTTATTGGAAATCCGTGAGGCAATCGACCTCTATGTGCGCTTATTAGACAGATTAAATTTAGCGTGATATGCCTTCTTGGAAACAGATTGTCGCCCAAAATTCCGAAGTAATCCGCCCTATTCTGACGTTAGGGATAGGTTCGGTATGCGCACAACTGATTCCATTTGTCATGTCTTTTATTTTAGCCCGCCTCTATTCCCCGGAAAATTTCGGAGAGTTGGGGTTATTTATCAATTATGCCGGCATATTATTGATTATCGCTTCGGCACGTTATGAATTAGCGATAGTTCGGGCACGTACTCATAGCGAAGCCGCATCTGTTTCGGTTCTATCCATGGGAATAGCATTCTTATTTTGTATTCTCCTTACCCTACTGATTGGTATCACCGACCTATTTCAGTGGGAATATATCCGAGGATTGTCCGGAAGATACCTGTTACCGGCATTTGTTTTCCTTTCCGCCCTATTTCAGGTCCTGGTAAATTACCAGAACTATACAGAAGGGTATAAATCCATTGCCTATTTCACGGTATTCCGAAATATTATCCAAGCTATTTCACGGGTATTATTTTCTTTCGCATCATGCCTAAACGGATTGATTTGGGGGGCTTTGACCGGAGTTGCCGGAGGTTGTTTTCTGTTTTTTGCCCCAAAATTGGCCCTCCCTTGGCGCCTTGTCACCCCCAGAAAGATAGGTTATGTACTTAGGAAATACGCAAATTTCCCCAAATACGCATTACCATCATCCTTATTCAATAGCTTATCCACCAATCTCCCGGTCATCTTGTTCGCTCTCTTCTACACTAAGCAAGAGGTGGGCTATTTTACGATGACCACTACCTTGCTCTATCTGCCGGTTTCCTTGGTAAGCAATTCAATCGGGCAAGTCTTTTACAAGAAAGCCTCAATATGGGGTTCCGGCAAGACGGCTCGTTTCGGTTGGTCTATCCTCAGCTTCAACGGATTGTTGTCCGGATTGATACTGGTATTTCTTTTAAGCATAGGCAATACTTTATTTGCTTTCCTTTTAGGAGAGGAGTGGCGTACAATTGGGGATTATGCCATTTTATTGCTTCCCTGGTTTGCATTTGTCCTCTGCTTTTCACCATTAAGTCTTATCTTTGACGTCAAAGACCGACAACGCACAGAGATGTACCTGAACATAGCGGCATTTGCCACACGTGTAGCGGTTATCCTTATCGGAGGATATTGGGCATTATCCGCTCAAGAGGTCATCCTGGGGTACGGGCTTGGTGGTGTAGTCATTTGGTGGATCGAGGGAGCTATCATCTTTCGCATAGTCAACATTCCTCTTAAAAAAAGATGGCTATTCATGGCCTATTTAACAGGATTATTCATTATTTGGGGAGTATATGTATGGTACAAGTTTATTTAGAGCAACAAGATTCTTGGTATAGAGATGACGTGTCGGGGTATGTCAAAGGATGGGCTTTCCATAAGGGGAACCTCTTGAAAGGGAAGTCCCTACTTGATTATTTAGCCAGAGCTTTCCTATCCGGAGATGAGCATTTCAAGCAAACCTTACAAGCATTAAATGGTTTTTTCAGTATCATACTTACAACAAATGAGGAGGTTATATTAATTTCCGACAAGCTGAAAAGCTACCCTTTGCTTTATTTCCAGGAAGACGAGAAATTCTTCGTATGCAATCAAGGAGAAGTTCCGCATAAACGGATGAAAAGTATTCGAATAAACGAAACGTTCATGCCTACCTTTTTGGCATTAAGCTACCTTTGGGGGAATAATACGCTTTATGAACAATGCCATATCGTACCGGGCTCCACCTATGTCCGTATCAAAGAGAATGTTGCTCTTCCGATATCCTACGCAAAGAAACCGGCATTGTCTCAAGGACTTACCGAGGAAGAAATCGCCAGGCAAGCCGACATAGCCTTGATGCATTCTTTCGAACGCTTATCCCACATAGCCCAAAACCGTCCTGTAGTATTGCCACTGAGCGGAGGCTATGACTCGCGCTTATTGGCTTGTTTATGCAAGAAGTTCGGATTCCGGCAAGTGATTTGTTACACGTATGGGATAAAAGGAAACCCGGAAACAGAAATCGCCAGGCAAATAGCCCGGCAATTAGGATATCCCTGGTATTATGTAGAATATACAACCGAGAAATGGGCATCCATCATCCGGAACGGCTATGTGGAAAGCTATTTACGCTTTGCCGGAAACCTGAATGCGATAGGGCATTTGCAAGACTTTTTGGCCATTCATGAATTACGGCACAAAGGAGTTATTCCTCCGGATTCAATTATCGTACCGGGACATACGGGAGACGTGTTGGGAGGAAGCCATTTGCCTCTTGACACACTCACCCCATCCAACTTGCCTCTATCCATCTATGAAAAATATTATGAACTGAATATCCTAAAGCCAACTTATAAAGCACAAGCTTTAGCTCTTTTGAACAACAATCTCCCTCAAGATATAACAAGTGAGGAGGAGTGCCTGCAAGCCTTTTACGATTGGGGGAAAAATGCGAGACAAAGCAATTTTATCATCAACTCCGTCCGAGCATACGAGTTCCAAGGCTGGGAATGGGCTTTGCCTCTTTGGGACGATGAATATGCTCAATTCTGGGAATCCATCCCCTGTGAGCGATGAAAAGGATCAGCACTATACAACCGGTTCCTGTTCCGGCATTATTTCATGCCTTTCCACGTTGAAATGGAAAAGCCTAATAGGGCGCCCTCCGCTATGCATGGTTTATTAGCGCGTTTCCTGGACCATGACGGGCGTTCGATAATAAAGCATTATTTGGAGAAATATCATCTCAAAAGCATGCAAACAGATGATTATGCCTTGGATAATGTCGGTGATTTATTGGAAATGCACTATTCACTTCCAAAGAAAAACACCGACCGATATATCCGAATGGTTAGACGCGGGAGCATGAGCCAGAAAGCTTTGCTTTATTTGTCCATGATTGGTTTTTAGAACCTTGTTTATCCGTTTTCGAGAAATTATCTTTTCGGCGGACGATCCATGATCTGCAATTCGAATAATTGTTCAGAACTAACCCCGACAAAACCTCGACCTCCTACCACATTGCATGGGATAATGACCGGTTCCATAAGCAACTCGTCATACGAATCGGATTGCAAAAGGGTCAAGGCACGCATATAACGGTACATCTCTTCCGTAAGGCTTATCAGATGAATCCGGGCATGAGCATACACATGCTTGTCCCAATCATACCAATAATCATCGGGAGTACGATAGGACGTATAAACTTTCAACGTATACAAGTTATCCTCAAAACGGGTATCGGTGAATAATTGATAAATATTCTCCACCTCTTGGCTGAACACATTGTAATCATCATCATCCTGCAAGGCGGAATGGCCCTCACTCAAAACGATTTCATCCCGATTATCGATTTCTTTCTTCTCCCACCTCGCATATTCATCACTCTCGATAACCAACCGATAATAGTTTCGCTCTCCGGGACGATCCTTGATGGGAATGCGATATTGGATGACACTTTGCTCCGAATAACCATCCCAACGTTTGGTGGTCAGGGTATCCACCTGCTCTATAGGCTCGATGGGATAAGGCACACCCACTTCGGCATAAGCATGATAATCCCCCTCGTTAGCCGATGCCTCTAAGCGGACTTTATCACCCGGATGCAACTCTGTGTGCAACACGCAACTCATCTGACGAAGGGTATAATCCCACTCATCTTTATACTCCGCCTTAGAGGTTTCCTTTATTTCGCCATTGACATACAAACTAACGCGCCCCTGGTAAATATCGCTCGTCATCTCCGTCCCACTCAGATTGAGATAGACTCGGTTTTCGGTTTTTCCGCACTCCATCAACGCATTCATCACCAACATGCTTTCCTGCTCCTCACGTTGGTAAGGCAATTCATTCTCGCAAGAAACAAGAACCAGCCATAATCCTATCAGATAAAATATTTTTTTCATTCTTTCTCTCTATTAAAATTTGAATGTATAGGTAAATGATGGAATACAAGGCAAGAGTGTCATCTTTTTCAGATGTGTCTTTACCTCTGTCCAATAATCGTATTCGCCATTCGGTCTCAACTCCTGATGCTCGATAATCTCCTTATCCATAAAAACCAGATTCGGATTCATGGCATTGTAGGCATTATACACCGATATATTCCAGATATGCTCACCCCGTTGAGTTTGTTTATGAATATTTACTCCCAAGTTTAGCCGATGACTACAAGGCAAACGATAATTATTACGTTGGGAGATATAATCCTGCTCACCCAATGTTCCATCAATGTACATATTACTGGGCGGATATTGCACCATGATTCTTTGCTCGGCCACCGTAGCGGTTCCACCCGTATTAAACACCCAAGAAGCCGCAATATCCCATCGCTTATTAAACGTATGGCTCACGCACACATTCACATTATGCCTCCGGTCGTACTTATAGGGAAAACGTCGCCCTCCATTGATGCTCCCATCTTTGAAGATTCTATCGCTCTTGGCCAAGGTATAAGCAATCCATCCGGTAGTTTTCCCCCAGGTCTTTTGTGCCATGACCTCCAAACCCATCGAACGTCCACGCCCCATACTGACCTTATCCTCCCATCCGGTAGTAGAAGCAAAAAACGACGCTCCGTCCTGATACTCCAGCACATTACGCATATCCTTATAATACCCTTCCAACGAAAACTCCCATCCTTTCACACCGGTATAATAAGCCCCTAAAGCATATTGCGAAGCGTGCATCGGTTTGATATGCCGTGTGACGGGGACCCACAGGTCGGTAGGCAGGGCTATGGTCGATGAAGACAAGAGATGCACATATTGCGTCATACGGGTATAAGAGGCTTTCAACGAGATATCCTTGTCCGGTTTATAACGAAGGGATACCCGGGGCTGAGCGGAGACATAACCCTTCCCTTCCGTATGAAATAGAGAGAGATTCAATCCGATATTCACCCCTATCGCTCCATGCGTATAATCATCTTCCGCATACAAAGTCCACTCATGACCATAAATATCTCCATTGGTAATGGCATTATAAGTCGTGTCTTGCGCTATCTCCTCCGGAGTTGTTTCCTTTACCCGCGATATCATGACCTCCGGACGGAAACGATGGTAAAGATAAGAGGAACCAAACTTGATATGATGTTCCGGAAGAGGCGTATAATCAAAATCCGCTTGCACGCTATAATCATGAATCCCCGAACGATAGTCCGAATCATAGTTATACACATTATCACCCTGATGATACCGATCTATGTTCCGATACCCCGTATTCATCAACATCTGATAATGATTATAGGCCAGCGTCATATTACTGAAGAGCTGATTGGAGAACACATAATTCCAACGTCCCGAAGCCACCGTATTTCCCCAATTGATATCCAACCGGTCATTATAAAAGTAGGAAGCATAATCATACTCGTATGCTTCTCCCCGTTTATAATCACAATGGTCTTTTCCCTTATAAAAGCCCAAATACACCCGACTCCTATCCGAGAATTTATGATTCAACTTCGCATTGATGTCATAAAAATAATACCCGTAATCCTTATCCTCATCCATAAACGGACGTGCAATCCAATCGATATAAGTACGCCTTCCCGTAAGACAAAACGAAGTACGGTCTTTCCAGATAGGGCCTTCGATATGTACTTTGCTGGTCAATAGCCCGATACTGGCCGTACCATGAAACTCGCGCATATCCCCATCATGCGTGCGGATATCCACCACCGATGATAATCTTCCTCCAAAACGCGCCGGGAATGAGCCTTTGAATAAGGTTACATTCTTGATAGCTTCAGGCGTAAAGATAGAAAACACCCCAAGCAGATGGTCGGCATTATAAATAGGTATCCCATCCAATAGGATAAGGTTCTGGTCGGCTCCCCCACCCCGCACATACAATCCGCTGAACCCCTCCATAGCGGTCTGTACACCGGGCAATAATTGCAAGGTCTTCAATACATCCGCTTCGCCCATCAA
Source organism: uncultured Parabacteroides sp. (assembly GCA_900547435.1). Lineage (GTDB taxonomy): Bacteria > Bacteroidota > Bacteroidia > Bacteroidales > Tannerellaceae > Parabacteroides. The sequence continues at coordinate 9,471 of URGO01000006.1, read as the reverse complement.
AGAGGGCGTATTGCGTATTTGGGTAACCGGTATTTCATGTGAGCTCATAGCCGTAGCATATATCCCGGCCTGCTTCCGGTCGGACAAGACCAATACCTCTTGTAATGTGTTATTCGCTTTAAGTCTCACATTCAGTACCGTATCGCGCATCAATCGGAACCGCGCGTGAGAAGTGTCATATCCCAAATAGGAAAAAGCCAATGATACCTCCTCCCCCTCCGGCAAGGTCAATGTATAAAAGCCAAAAGGATTGGTATAAGTGCCCGTCTGACGCATACGTTCCAGAACATTAGCTCCGATTAAGGTCTCCGAAGAGGATGCATCCGTAATATACCCGCTAATCGTCACCTTGCGTTTTACGGGCAAAGACCTGGAATAAAGCAAAATATGATTACCTGAAAATTGATAACGCACCGGCTGGTTCCTGAAAGCATATTTTATGATTTCATCCATTGTCCGGTTTTGCATAGCCAATGAGATAGGGTGCACCAACCGCACTTCTTCCCCATAAAGAAACGAATAATCGGAAATCTGCTCTACGATTTGGACAAATTCCCCCAAAGCGACCTGTTCTAATGCCAAATCATATCTTTTCGCCTCTTGAGCGGACAAAGGCAAGATTGAGACCATCATACTAAAAGAAAATAGATATAAAGCTAAGTGTTTCATTATTTACGAGTTAAGATAATTTGGTCATTCCGGTACGTATAATCAAAGGGAGTAATATTTTGCAATAAGTATAAGATATCCTCCAACTCCTCCTTATGGGTAAAGCGTGCTCGTACGCGATAATCCGCCAACGAATTATCCTCAATCCGGATATCCGTATGGAACGCATGAGAGAGCCGACGCATCACCTCACGCATAGGCACCTGGTCAAAACGAAGTTCACCCGATATCCAGTCCACCTCTTCCAAAACTTGGTCGGCATACGTGCGCAAATCTTTCCGCCCGGTATGATAGATTGCCCGTTCCCGGGGAGATAAATAAACATCGCCCTGCGGAGTAGAGACCGACACCTTGCCTTCCAGTAAGAAAGTACTCACCAATGTATCTTGCGGATAGGCCTCTACCTCGAAATGCGTACCCAATACCTGTACCTGCACCTCTCCGGCCCGGACAAGGAATGGATGCTCCGCACTTTTACTTACCTCGAAATAGGCTCCTCCCTCCAATCGGACCTCGCGCTTATCCTCCTTTTCCAAATCTTGGGGATAAGAAATCGAGGAATAACGATTCAACACCACCAGAGATTTATCCGGAAGTTCCACCCTTCTGATATCCGCCTCCGTGCGGATTTCTTGCCAATTCTCACTCCCGATGCTATCCCGTAAAAGCCATCCGCCTATCACCAAAAGAAAGATAGCCGCACACGAACCAATCCATCGCCATAAGGTCCAAACCCTACGCCCCGGACGAATCCTCCTCTCCAATAAAGGCCAGCTATTCTCGGCCGAGAACCTCCCGCGCGGAGAACGAGTACATCTCGCTAAACGCTCCAATAAATCATTATAATCTTGCATAAGTTTCCCTTTTTAGATAAAGACAGGAGAAAAAGGAAAACTCATTATCGGATTATGGTGAAAATATATTAAAAAATTCATGCCTACCTTCGTTTGGATTCATGCCTATGTTTTCCCGGAAAGATAGGCATAAACGGAACGAAAGGTAGGCATGAATTTATACCGATAAAGCACCCTCCCAAACAAAGCAATCGGGAAAGCGTGTTTTCAGGTCTGTTTCTTCTTTAAACAAACCAAAGACCGAAGAACCCGAACCGGACATTGAGGCATAAACAGCCCCCTCATCATAGAGCAACTCTTTGATACGTTGGATGATAGGATACTTGGGAAACACACTGGCTTCGAAGTCATTTACCATCAATCCGCTCCATTCCTCTACGGGGCGAAGGATGATTTCTTTCAATGATAAAGCGGGCTTTTGAGGTTTCACCATTGAATAAGCAGAAGAGGTGGGAACCGATACATCCGGCTTTACCAGACAAAGGTGCCATCCTTGCAGGGAGAGTCCGACAGGCTCGAACACATTGCCTATCCCCGAAGCGAATACCGGAGTATTGCGGATGAAAAAAGCACAATCCGCTCCCAATTCCGAAGCCATCCCCTCCAGTTCTCCTTCCGGGATATGAAGCCCGCAAAAATCATTGACCAGCTTCAACATAAAGGCCGCGTCTGATGAGCCTCCCCCCAATCCCGCACCAAAAGGAATCGCCTTGAGCAATCCGACCTGAAGCTCCGGGAGCGGATGATTCTCTTTCAACTTAGCCAATGCCCGCATCACCAGGTTCTTTTCCGCCGGGGCATCTATCGGTATACCGCTTTGTGTGAAAGAAGTAACATCGGCCAAAGTTATCTCTAATGCATCCTTTACCGGAATCGGATAAAAGATGGTCTCAATATCATGATACCCGTCCGCCCGTTTACGGACAATATTCAATCCTAAGTTTATCTTTGCATTGGGGAAACAAATCATAATGAATCATGGATTACGAAGTTCCTAAGCTCATTGTTCAATATTGGGCAATTCCAAGCCATATCCTTTCTTCTTATCCTCACGCTTCAAAAGAATAGCTATGAAGAGAGCCACGATACCGAAGCACATGAAGATGACCATCGGAAGCGTATAATCGTAGGCCGGTCCTCCATTCGAAGTGTCCAGCTTGCAATACTTGTCCAATACCCAACCAATCAAAGCCGGAACGCCCATCAATCCCCAGTTCTGTACCCAGAATATAAGCGCATAAGCCGTACCTAATTGCTTTTCCGGAATAATCTTAGGTACAGAGGGCCACATAGCCGAAGGAACCAAAGAGAAAGCAATACCCAGCACAATCATGATAGCCGTAGCAAACCACCATACATTCAATATAGGTAAAGCAAACAGGAGATGAACACCAATAAGCATCACCGCGCCAAGGAGCATAATGCTTGCGCCTTTCCCATGCCGATCATATAGATTCCCGAAGAAAGGAGTCAGGAAAAGAGTTCCTAATGGAAGCAAACTCGGAATAAAACCAGCCAGTTCTTGTTCTACATTATATTTATTCACCATCAAATCGGTGGCATATTTGATAAATGGAAATACAGCCGAATAGAACAACACGCAAAGAAGAGCAATTAACCAGAATCCTTTGTTCTTGATAATCAAGAATACATCCGAGAAACGGAACGGTTCTTCGTTTTCCTCTTCTTCTCCTTCCATCGAAGCCTCCAGCTTCTTGTCCATGACAATATATACCATATACGAAATCGTGCCGATACAGAGCATAATCAAGCACAACAACACCGGGGCCGATACACTTTGGAAATATTTCGCAAAAGGAACCGTAACCGCCATAGCCAGCATCGTTCCGATACGTGCCGTAGCCATTTCCAAGCCCATGGCCAAAGCCATCTCCTTGCCTTTAAACCATTTTACGATAACTTTGGATACCGTAATACCGGCAATTTCTACACCCATTCCAAAAATGGCATACCCAAATGCCGCTAAAGCCACTTGTGACTTAAAACCAAGAATCTCGCCTTCTGTACCGATATAACCGGCCACGGCCGCATACTTGATGGCACATCCTATAAGCATCAAGATACAAGACATCATACCGGTGAAGCGCACTCCCATCTTATCCAATATCATTCCTCCAAATATCAGCATCAGGAAGAATACATTAAACCATCCATAGGCACTGGTAAAAAATCCGAAATCGGTACTGGTCCATGCCAACTCCTCTTCCAGCATCGGTTTTAGGGGTGACATGACATCGGTCAGGAAATAGCCGCACAACATAGTGAATGCGACAATGGCAAGTGCCGTCCAACGGGCAACTTTCGAATCACTTAGTTTTTTTTGAATCAGTTCTGTCATTTTTAGTTTATTAGTTTGTTAGTTTATAAGTTGACGAGGAAACGAGTTGACCAGGCTTCAGGCTATCTAAGCCTTGTATCTAAAGCCTGGTTAACTCGTCCTCTCGTATTTATTGCTCCGTTTTCTCGTTTCCTTCCAACAAAAGATAAGCATCCGCTACAATAAAGGTACTTCCTCCAACAAAGATGAAATCCTTCTCCGATGCATCCTGTAGGGCGGAACGGACCGCCTCGCCAACATTCGGATAAGTACCACCTTTCAAGCCATGCCTACAAGCCTTTTCCGCAAACTCATCTACCGGAAGCGCACGTGCTATTGAGGCTTGCGTGAAATAATAGACCGCCTCTTTGGGCATCAAGGACAAAACCCCATCGATATCCTTATCATTCACCATACCCACAACCATCCGTAATGTACGGCATCGTTTAGCTTCGTCTGCCAATTGCCGGGAAAGGAACTCCCATCCGCCCGTGTTATGTCCCGTATCGCACACCACACGAGGTGAAGTATGCACCGTTTGCCAACGCCCCATCAAGCCGGTAAGCTCAACGACCCGAGCAAACGCGTCCCGTACGGCCTCGACGGGTATCGGGATGCCGATTTCCCGCAGGACTGATACCGAAGTCAGTACGGTAGAGGCATTTCGTGCCTGGACCATTCCGCCCAACTCACCCGTCAACTCGCCAAAATCTTTCGTCCGGAAATGCCATCGGTTATCTTCCCCCAATTCACAACTTTGCAAAGGAGCAAGCTCTGTGGAAGCATAGAGCGGAGCATTCACTTCTTGGGCTTTTTCCCGGAATACCCGCATCACATTTTCCTTGTCTACATCACCTATCACCACCGGAACACCCGGCTTGATGATTCCAGCCTTTTCTCCGGCTATTTTCTCCAACGTATTTCCCAAAAACTGGGTATGGTCTTTACTAATATTGGTGATTACGCTCAAAACCGGGGTAATGATGTTAGTACTATCCAAACGTCCGCCCAGCCCGACCTCAATAATGGCATAATCTACATGCATATCCCGGAAATAAGCGAATGCCATCGTTGAGGTCAACTCAAAAAACGAAGGCTTTAAGGGTTCGAATTGCCGGCGATATCGCTCCACAAAATCCACCACATACGATTGGGGAATCTTTTCTCCGTTCACCCGGATACGTTCCCGGAAATCCACCAGATGAGGAGAAGTATAAAGCCCGACCTTATAACCCGACAATTGCAAAATAGCCGCAAGCAGATGGCTGGTCGAACCTTTCCCGTTCGTACCACCTACATGCAAAGTCTGATAAGCCCGGTGCGGATTTCCCAAATAATTATCCAATGCCCGGCTTGTCTCTAACCCCGGCTTATAAGCAGAAGCCCCGACATGCTGAAACACCGGTATGCTGGTATATAGATAATGCAACGTCTCTTCGTAATTCATCTTTTTCTTATTAACGAGAGACAAAAGTAATCAATTTATCTTTAATATGGGGAAGAAAGGGGAATAGAAATACAAATCCATACGGACTATAGAAAAAAAATAACCGACATTTTTCAAAAAACATCGGTTATTTTCAAGAAAATATCGGACATTTTTTCAAAATAACCGATACTTCTCGTGTACGATTTACCGGATAAAATCCGTCTTAAAATATATAGAGTTACAAATCAAACCCGATATCTCTGCGGAAATATTTTTTCTCAAAATCAACCGTTTCAGCACCGGCATACGAACGGGCAAGCGCTTCGTCTTGAGTCGTTCCGTACGAACTGATGGCTATCACCCGTCCTCCACTGGTAACGATAGACCCATTCTCGGCTTTTGTCCCGGCATGGAACAAAATATTATCCGATGAAACTTTATCCAATCCACTAATGACTTTTCCCTTTTCATACGCTTCCGGATATCCCCCGCTAACCAGCATCACGGTTACGGCATAACGGGGATCTTTCACCAACGTACGGGATGCCAAATCACCTTTCGCGATACCTTCCAGCAAATCCACCAAATCGCTTTGGATGCGGAGCATAACCACCTCCGTCTCCGGGTCGCCCATCCGGCAATTATATTCGATAACCATCGGCTCACCCTTCACGTTAATCAATCCGAAGAAAATGAATCCCTTATAATCCAGGTTCTCTTCGCGCAATCCCTCAACGGTAGGACGGATAATACGCTCTTCGACCTTCCGCATAAAATCAGGTCCGGCAAAAGATACGGGAGAAACCGCCCCCATACCTCCGGTATTCAATCCGGTATTCCCCTCACCGATACGCTTATAGTCCTTAGCTACGGGAAGAATCTTATAATCTTTGCCATCGGTTACCACAAATACCGAACATTCGATACCATCCAGGAATTCCTCGATAACTACCGTCTTACTGGCATCTCCAAACATTCCCTGAAGCATATCGCTCAATTCCTTCTTCGCCTCGTCCAACGAATCAACAATAAGCACACCCTTTCCAGCCGCTAAACCATCGGCTTTCAACACATACGGAGCGGAGAGTGAATCCAAAAAGGCATATCCCTCTTCCAGATTCCCGGCCGTGATGCTCTTATAACGTGCGGTCGGGATATGATGGCGCTGCATGAATGCCTTGGCAAAGTCTTTGCTTCCCTCCAATTGCGCACCCGCCTTGGACGGACCGATAACTGGTATCTCTTTCAACGCTTCATCGTTCTTAAAGAAATCATATACCCCTTTCACTAAAGGATCCTCCGGGCCTACTACGACCATATTCACCTGATTATCCAAGACAAATGATTTGATGGCTTCAAAATCATCCGCTTTAATATTCACGTTCGTACCCACTTGGGCCGTTCCCGCATTACCGGGAGCGATGAACAAAGTGTCCACCTTCTGACTTTGGGCTATTTTCCAGGCAATCGCGTGCTCGCGCCCCCCGGAACCTAACAATAATATGTTCATATTTTTAGTTTTTTAGTTTCTAAGTCTCTTGCCAACTCATTTTAAATAATCATCAAAATAGCGCGTTATCTTCTCATGCAGATGCGGGCGATCCTTTCCGATGACATTATGTTCATGACGCGGGTAGACGAAATAATCCGGATAGGTATCGGCATCTACACACGCCTTGAGGAATCCTAAGCTATGTTGCCAAACTACAACAGGGTCTATATCGCCATGAATCAACAACAAATGACCTTTCAGGTTCTTTGCCTTGAGTTTTAAGTTCGAATTCTTATACCCTTCGGGATTCTCTTGCGGACGATCCATGTAACGCTCGCCATACATAATCTCGTAATTACTCCAGTCGATAACCGGGCCGCCTGCTACTCCCACCTTAAAGATATCCGGATAAGAGCACATTAAGTTGGTCGTCATAAACCCGCCAAAGCTCCAGCCATGCACCCCAATACGATCCGGATCAACATAGGGTTTTGTCTTCAGGAATTCGACACCCTTAACCTGGTCCGCCATTTCGCATACGCCTAATTGCCTATGGATAACCGACTCGAAATCATGCCCCCGATTGGCCGAACCACGTCCGTCTACCGTAAAGATTACATATCCCCTACGTGCCATATAGATATCCCATCCGCTTACGCCTCCCATCCAAGAGCCTGTAACCAATTGGGCATGAGGTCCGCCATAGACATAGACAATAGTCGGATAACGCTTTGTGCTATCCATATCCAACGGTTTAACCAGGAAATAGTTCAGCTTCGTTTTCCCGTCCGCGGCCGTGATTTGCCCACGTTCCACCTCCGGCATAGCATACTCCTTATAAGGATTCTCCGCCACAAGCAGGGTCTCTAATACTTTGTTTTTCTTGACATCCGAAATCACTATCTTGCGAGGAATATCCCAAGAAGAATAGGAATCAATGACATATCTACCAGAAGGAGAAACACTCACCCCATGAACTCCATTTCCTAAAAGAGCCTCATGGTTCAGGCATATCGCTTCATCTTTCTTCAAGTTCAGTTTCCAATTGGTGATACAGAGAGGAGTCCCATAACTATAAGAACTGAGCGAATGCGGTTTCGTACCTGTAAAGAAAAGATTCTCTCCTTTCGCATCGAACCCCTCTACCGAGAGAACCACCCATTCCCCTTGAGTCAATTGTTTCAGAAGTTCACCCTCCGTATTATATAAATACAAGTGATTGAACCCATCCCGTTCGCTTTGCCAAACAAATTGGTCCGGATGATTCGGGACAAACAATACCGGATGTTGCGGTTCTACATACTTGTCATCTTTCTCTGTAAAGAGGACTTTTTCCCGTTTACCCGTTAGCGCAGAATAACTTACAAGATTCATTTCGTTCTGTTCTCGGTTCAATTCCGCGATATAAATATGTTGTTCGTCCGGACTCCAGGCGATATTGGTCAGGAATTTTTCCTTAGGCGTACCGGTCTTCAACCAAACGGTTTTACCCGAAGCCAGGTTATAAACACCTACTGTTACATGATGGCTCTTCATACCCGCCATCGGATATTTATGCGGTTCGGCCTGAGCCACACGCTTATCGATATTCACAAAAGGATAATCCGTCACCATACTCTCATCCATCCGATAGAAAGCCAAACTATTTCCTTTCGGAGACCAGAAAGTACCCTTTGTAATGCCAAACTCGTTTTGATGAACCGATGTGCCACACACGATACCAGGTTCCGTTTCCTGGGTTACAGGACGAACCTCCCCTTCGGGAGAAAGCACTTTCAGGTTCTGCCCCTCGGTAAAAGCTATATAATTATTAGCCGGACAAAAGTCCAAATTCGCTCCTTTCTTCGGCAACGTATAGTCTCCTACCACTTGGTGCGTTTCCATATTATAATGAATACGATGTCCTTTATGGGTAAACGCCAATACCGATTCGCCCTTATAAGGAACCGTAAAACGCGGAAGGCGTGAGACGGTATCCAATCCGGCCTCTTGCAATGCCTGATTCAAGGAAGTCCGGCTCACACGGATCTCCGGATAACGATTCGGTTTCGCTCCCCGATAGGCATCTTTTCCATCCTGAATAAGATACATATCTTCGCCCACCCAAATAACCGGCAAGTTCTTTGGCTGGAATTTCGCATAGTTCTTGCCTCCGGGAATCAAATCCTGCAATGTCAATTCTTTATTTTGTGCCATCAAGCTCAACGGGAATAATAGCAATCCAATGATCCAATACTTAATCTTCATAGAAACGCCCTTTCTTTTTCTTCTTGCTATCATATGTTCCGGATCGCTTATCAAAACGTTTCCGGTCATTATTCTCCCGATATTTCATCTTGGCAGGTCTCTTTTCCTGGAAACGATTACCCCGTTCCTCATCCTCCTCCCGATGAGCTGCCGCAAAGCGTCTCTCCGGACGATCCACCTTCTTGATGCGGGATTGCCCACCTCGATGCTCTTTCTCTTTTGAAGCCGGACGGGAGGCTTCTTCATGCTTCATTCTAACTTCTTCATTCCGCTTGAACTCTTTCTTCGTACCTTCAAACATCTCGTATTGCCGGTACTCGCAAGCCAGCGGACCGTTCGTCAGTTTGGTACGTGACGAAGGATGCAACCCTATTTTCTCGAAACAGTCCTCGTGAGAGCGGAGGACCCAGGCGTTTTAGCCCTTGAAGACTTGCTAGAGGCG
>URGO01000005.1 GCA_900547435.1 uncultured Parabacteroides sp. | reverse complement strand
TTTATCCATTCAGAGTGAGAGAAAGGGGGACATTGTCTCTCTTTCCTCTCTGAAAAATAAATGTTTTTATTGCTTATAATCCGCACCCAAAAAGTTGCATTTATAAGTTGAACTCAAGTATTATAAGTACTGAAAGTGTTAGTAGCAGTCGGAGGATTTCCCCAAATAGTCAAAGAGTTCACAAAATAAACTATATCATCATCAGCCGACATAAAGGTTGCATTACCGATTGTTGTTACCTTGTTTCCATCAGCCGGATCAATCATCTGCAAAACATAACCTGCTGTTGAGGAGTAGTCCCATGCTATTAAGAATAACTTGTCATCTTCCTCCATCAACACATTAGGGTTCGACGCTACGGTCAACGTTTCTTTCAAAGTAAAGTTTTTCAAGTCTATTACAAATACGTCAGTCAGATAAATATATTTCCCGTCCACTTGCTTATAAGAATTGGCAACATAAAGCATATTATTACTTATCGCTACGCCTTCCAGATTATAGCCCTGTTCGATGGTTAATTTCTTTTCTACCTTCAATGTATTGGCATTGATCTTTGCAACCACACCTCCATGAAAAGAAGCATAGATATAGCCATCCTCAGCATCAATAAAACGAATACCTGCCGACAGCTCTTTATCATCCACAAATGACGTGCGGGCCTGCTCCACACCGGCCGCATTCAGTTTCACCAAATAGTTGGAACCATATACTGCTACATACATACATTCATTGTATTCAATCATCGTCTGCCCCATGTCTCCCAACTTAGCCTTATTCTGTTTCTGGAATATATCACTGACAAAATCAGCACCACCGTTAGGAGCATAAAAAGCAATGTTTGCATTGTTAGCACCATATGAACCTGCATTCATAAAAAAAGCACGCACTTGCGGCAAAGCAACCGTCGAACCTGAATCATCCAACAAATCATCGTCATCATCACTACAAGATGCGAATGAAACACTCAACGCAAGCATGCAAAGCATGCCGACTAATAAACTTCTTACTTTCATAATTCTTACTTATTTAATTGGTTAAAATTCAATTGTCCCCGTCAGTCGCCACGAACGTCCCGGCATAGGATAATATTTTATCACGTCATACTGTGTATCTGTCAGATTGACAATTTCTGCCTGTAAGCGAAGTTTGCAACGCTTCAAAGAAAAATCTTTGGACAAATTGACCGTATGTTCCATATAACCATCAATCCTATTCTCCGGTATATTCTGTGACATACTATATCGCTCACTCACCCCTACTATGGAGTATCCTACATTTACCCACAACATTTCCAGGATAGCAGATACGTTCCCGCTGTGCTCCGGCGTGTAAGGTAATTGGTCTTTATAACTCTTGGAAGTGGGATCAGTCAAGTCAATAGCTTTCTGAAAAGTATATCCACCGGATATGACAAGTGTGATATTTTTGCTCAATGAAGTCGCTGCTGCCAAAGTAGCATCTATTCCTGTGGCACGAACTTTTCCATAGTTAGCCATCTTCCAGGCATAGGTGGTGGGAAATGCAACAATTTTATCGGTTACATCATTATAATAACCATCGATAGTAACCGAAAAATAATTGAGGAAAGACACAAAAGGCTTGCTCCATGTTATCCCAATATTATATTCATTGGCCTTTTCGGGACGCAGGCTCCTATTACCCAATCGATAATAATACAAATCATTGAATGTAGGCGTACGGAAAGTACTTTTATACATCAATCGCAAAAAGAACAACTGTTCCTGCCATGGCTGTAAACTGACTGTAAAAGAGGGTACCAAACGCTGAAAATCAGCAGGTGCATCACCTACCTTCACCCGTTCTGTAATATTTGTATAAATCAACGAGCCGGTAGCGGTTACCATACCTTGCCGGTAACGTGCATTGAAGGCTGTCAGTGAAGTATATCTTGTAGGGAAAGGGCAGTCAGGCAAATTACTGCGCAACTTATTAATGGCTCCGTCTTGTGCCAAAGATAAAGATAAAGCATTCCATGGACGGTATAATGCGGTTGCCGACAGATAATACTCGTCTTGCCGATGAACGGCACGATACAGACCATCTGCATATTCATTACCCTCATCTTCATACTTATTCCACCCATGATTATACTTAGCTTGTACCTGCATAGACCATCGCGGCGAGAATTGCTTTTTATAGCGTACTTGTACAAACGAGTTTTCATCCCAAAGTGTCTCATCCGAAATCGGATTATAAAGTGTAACCGCTCCGGGTAATCCTCGTTTTGAATAGAAGTAATAGGCTTTCAATTCCAGATTACTGCTATCCTTGAAAGTATGGAATAAAGTAGGTTCAGCCTGATAGCTGTAAATGGCTGAATTATTGCGTTTCTCTTCCGTCACATATTTTCCATTGACTAATGTGAACGGGTAATTCCCATCAGCCCGCATATAATTGGTATCCAATGAAAGCCGGGTACGGTTACCCAGTTTTTGCCACCAACGAAATGAGGGACTGACATAACCGAAAGAGCCACCTCTCATCTGTACCCTGAATACCGAGCTACGTCCATCGTCAAAATGAGGTTTCTCCGTTTCAATGCTTAACACACCTGCCGATGCATACATACGCGCCGATTGCAATAAATCTTCCGGCTGACCGATATTCAAAGAGAGTACAGAGACATTGTCCAATGGAAAACGACCAATGTCTATTTGCCCCGCCTGACAGTTACTCACAACAACTCCGTCATAGCTGACAGCCGTATGCGCCGCTCCCATATTGCGGATAGAAACTGTTTTCAAACCACCTATCCCTCCGTAGTCCTTTACATTAGCACCAGCAAAACGACGGACAGCATCAGCCATATTCTGTATACCCAGTTGGCTAATGTCCTGTTGCGACAAAGTCTGAATAGGAACTGCTGAAGTTATTTTATTGGGCAGTTTACGGGCTGTCACAGTAACTTTATCTATTTGGTGTACCTTCCCCGTAATTGTATCCGACACCGCCTCCTGCGCTGAAAGAGAAAGCGTAGCAAAATAGAAAAGACAGGCACAACATCCCCCCAGCACTTTGGTTAGCAATGTCATAATGATTACTAAAGATTATCTTAAAACATTTTACACACTGCCCGCTTTCCTCGAACGGACAATTTTTCGACTTTGTTTTGCAGGTCTTCTGACTTATTCCTGATGTATCGCCTTCCCATTCCTAATAGAACAGTGGCATAAGAATGATACACCCTCAACGAAATTCACAGCAGCGGGACTGTCCGGGACTTTCACCCGATTCCCTTTTCATCTGTTCCCCGAACAAGGAGACAGAACAAAACGCCGCAAAGATAAGAATATATGTGATATGTCTACCAATCTTATAACAGTTTTTTCAAAAAAACACCGATATCTCTCCCAAAGAATTCCGGCTACAAAAACCATTGCAAGAAGTTTCGTCAAAATAAAATAAATCCAGTCGTTTTTAACTGCCATTTTATTAACTTTGTTAGCGTAATTAAAAGTAAACCGCCATGAAATATAAATTATTAGTTCTTGACGTAGACGGAACGCTTCTCAACAATGAGAAAGAAATAAGCAAACGCACGCTTGCATCATTGCTTAAAGTACAACAAATGGGAATACGTATCGCATTGGCTTCCGGCAGACCTACATACGGTCTCATGCCATTAGCAAAAATACTGGAACTGGGTAATTATGGAGGTTTTATTGTTTCTTACAACGGTTGTCAGATAATCAACGCACAAAACGGAGAAATCTTGTTTGAGCGACGAATTAACCCGGAAATGCTGCCTTATTTAGAGAAGAAAGCACATAAAAACGGTTTCGCCATATTCACTTACCACGATGATACTCTATTGACAGATAGTCCCAACAATGAACATATCCGCACCGAAGCCAAACTGAATAACCTGAAAATCATTAATGAAGAAGATTTCTCCATAGCCATAGACTTTGCACCATGCAAATGTATGTTGGTTAGTGACGACGAAGAAGCATTAACCGGATTGGAAGAGCATTGGAAAAGGCGTTTAAACGGAACTTTGGATGTTTTTCGTTCAGAACCATACTTTTTAGAGGTCGTGCCATGCGGAATTGATAAAGCAAACACCTTAGGTGCTTTATTGTCACATCTGAACATCACTCGTGAGGAAGTTATTGCTATTGGAGACGGAGTATGCGATGTCAACATGCTTCAAATAGCTGGTTTAGGCATAGCCATGGGACATTCGCAAGACTCTGTAAAAGTCTGTGCCGACTACGTGACGGCTTCCAACGAAGAAGACGGTGTTGCCCAGGCTGTTGAAAAAATGATTTTGGCAGAAGTTCATGCCTCAGAAATACCTCTCGATCTGCTAAACGCACAAGCACGCCATGCCCTGATGGGCAACTTGGGCATCCAATACACCTACGCTTCGGAAAATCGCATAGAAGCAACCATGCCCGTAGACCATCGCACCCGTCAGCCTTTCGGTATTCTGCATGGTGGCGCAACCCTTGCACTTACCGAAACCGTTGCCGGACTCGGCTCCATGATTACTTGCCAGCCCGATGAAATAATTGTGGGCATGCAAGTCAGTGGAAATCATATTTCCTCCGCACATGAAGGAGATACCGTACGAGCAGTAGCCACCATCGTACATAAAGGGCGTTCATCGCATGTGTGGAATGTAGACGTATTTACTTCTACTAATAAACTTGTCTCTTCTGTCAGAGTAGTAAATAGCGTATTAAAAAAAAGATAAGTTGACAAAGCACATAATACGGTAGTTTGTTAAAAATCGGCTTTGCCTGAGAAGTTGCCCAAGATTATTCACAAATGGGCGATAGAAAGTTTGTCACAAGAATGTAAATCATAACACATTCTTTCATTAATTTTGAAAGATATGCACATATCATGAGACTCACTTTCCACTCCAGTAGATGCCAGCAAATAGCTTTCGTCATCCCTATTAATATGCTCCTTGAGCAAGCATATCCCCATAAATGCAAAAAGCGTGCAACTCATTGAGCTGCACGCTTTTGCTTATTGTTTGTTATCTGTTTCCTTATCGGAATCATTTGACTTCCTCAAAATCAACGTGATATATCTATCAGCGACTTGTATACACGTGTTGCAAATATAACGCAAATCTGAAAATAAGCATTCATAAGCAACAACAGCTCTTGACTGCAAAAGTACGGATTTATTTAATAAAAATCATGATATAAACGCATAATAATCAAAAGTCTGTGGCAATTTTAACAGATTCTTCGGTTTTATCCTTACCTTTGTGTATGATATTGGGGTGTTATGCCCAAACAACAATAAGGAAACTATGCAGATACATAACAATACATTGATAGCGGAATGCTCGGCTTACGATTTCAAGGAAATGTTGGAGCGTAAGAAAGTGAAGTCGTGGCTTAAATCCGTATCGGCTTTTGCCAACACGGACGGTGGCAGCTTGTTCTATGGAGTGAACGATGACGGAGTGATTGTAGGTTTGGAGAATCCACAAGCCGATGCTGATTTTATCAGTGAAATGATAAAGGCAAGACTTGACCCTGTGCCGGAAGTTCAACTTATTCCGATAGAACACGAAGGGCATACCCTGCTTGAAGTTAAAGTAAAGGCAGGAACGCTTACACCTTATTATTACTATCAGGATGGAACACGTACCGCATACATGCGAATTGGCAATGAAAGCGTGGAATGTAATTCGCAACAACTTCTTTCATTGGTATTGAAAGGTACGCACATGACTTGGGATTCACTGCCTACCCAAGTGGATGCCAGCAAACATTCTTTCATCATCCTTGCCAATACTTTCCGTGAGCAAACCCATCAGGAATGGAATGACAAGTATCTGGAATCATTCGGGCTGGTAACTCCTGATGGCAAACTGACCAATGCAGGATTGCTGTTTGTGGATAATTGCACGGTATTTCAATCGCGTATTTTCTGCACCCGTTGGACTGGACTCTATAAGGATGATGCCATCAGTTCCGTAGAACATCGGGCTAACCTTGTGCTGCTCTTAAAATATGGTATGGATTTCATCAAAAACTATACCATGAGCGGCTGGGTGAAGATGCCAAACTATCGCCTTAACCTCCTCGACTATTCCGACCGTGCCATCTTCGAAGGATTGGTAAACCATCTTATCCATAGAGATTATACCGTGATGGGCGGTGAAGTACATATCGATATTTACGATGACCGTGTAGAACTGGTATCACCGGGCGCAATGCTTGACGGAACACAGATTCAAGACCGTGACATATACAAAGTGCCGTCCATGCGCCGCAACCCCGTCATTGCGGATGTGTTCACACAGTTGGATTATATGGAAAAACGTGGTTCCGGCTTGCGCAAAATGCGAGAATTGACGGAAAAACTACCCAACTTCCTGCAAGGAAAAGAACCGCAATATCAAACGGAAGCGACTTCTTTCTATACCACGTTCTATAATCTGAACTGGAACGAAAACGGAAGAATTCCTGTGGAAGAAGTAGCCAACAGGGTAAATAGTACCCTCGAAAAGTACCCTGTAAACAAAGAAAGTTCGGTGAAAAAGTACCCTGTAAACGAAAATAGTACCCCCAAAAAGTACCCTGTAAAAAGGAATACTAACAAACCTGTTGGTAGAACGGCTCAGCGTATAATAGATATGGTTATATCTAACCCGATGATAACTCGTGAAAAAATGGCAAATGAATTGGGGATCTCTTTGGATGGTGTCAAGAAACAGATAAAGAATCTTCGAGATAGAGGCATTCTCATCCATGAAGGTTCTGATAAAGCTGGCTATTGGCGCATTGTAATTAATCCTCAAACTGAGCAATAAACCTATGGGAACATCTTTCATACCATTCAGTGCTATAATTGCCGTTTTGATTATCGCCTTTTTGTTTGCCTCCTTACCGCAGGTAAACCATAAAACGCGATACAGAGTGCTTTACGCAATAGCCATCATCATGCTATTTGCTGTTATTCCTATCAGTGAGTATATGGCTGAGAATACCAAAAATTCAAACAGCAATTATCTGCTTGTTCTGATATTCAATATTGCAGTAGGTTATTTCTGTATGTACATTGCCGCATTGCTGAAATTCAATGTCCTTAAACGAAAAAATCAAGCATTGGAAAATGCTTTGACCGAAAGGCAACAAGAAAATGTAGCAATTCTATTGGAGCATCAGAATGAAAAGCAACAAGCACTTCAGCAAAGAGAACTTGAATGGTTGGCAGGGAAAATAAAGATATTTACCGAAGAAGAACAGAAAGCAATTCTTGCCTGTGCATGTGCATTTGCAGAACATGACTTGATAATCGCTCCATCAATATCTATTCAGCAAAAAGATACATGTAGTCAGCAAGACCTTATGTATTTTGTTTGTTCTGCTTTTTTCAACATGGGTAAGAAGCGTAATGATATTGTAAGTTTCTTATCTCAGGTCTTTCCGCTTTATTTTCCTGCAGGAGAAAGTGTATTGGCTAAAAAGATGCCGGGAGTTGAAAAGATAAAGAAAATGAGAGAGAAAGAAAATAAATTTAAGTAGGAGTATTCAGTAAATATCCCTAAAAAATAAAATGGTATACGCCATTTTTATTGTAAACTGTATAAGTCTACATAAACATAAGGGAGCAGGATGCTCACGATAATAACACCTGGCATAATAAACACTTGCCTTTGTTGAGGGTTCTGTCCTTTCAATGATGTCCTATATTTGTTCTCTTGTCATAATCCAATGTTTTATCCCATGTGAATAAAATCGTCTTGACTATAAGTTTTGTTGAAAATAATCCATCTACCTCCTCTGTTACTGTGCATGAATATATGATATGGCATTATCACAAATAACCACACAAGTGTCAACAAGACCGTAACGATAGCCTTGTTTACAATCTTTCCAACGGAGTTGATATGTGCAAAAATCTTTTTCATCAGAATAATGTGTAAATGAATGGTGCTATTGCAGTATCTGCAAAGATTACGAATAGCCCAATTATCAACAGCAACAGAATGATTGGTGCAAGCCACCATTTCCGTTGTGAGTATATGTATATAAATAGTTCCTTTATTAAATCCATATCACTTCTTTATCAAATTATTACCTATTACCAAAGCATCCAAACCAGAGTTTAAGTAAGTCCTAATTGCATCTTCCGGAGTGCATACTATAGGTTCACCCATGACATTGAAACTTGTGTTCAGTAACATCGGGCATTCTGTTTTTTCATAGAATGCTTCAAGCAATTTATATAGCTTGTTATTATATTCTCTATGTAGAATCTGAGTTCTTGCACTCATATCTTCATGAGTAACTGCATCAAATCCCTTTTTCTTCATTGTGTAGGTGAACATCATGTGTTCGCTTTCTGTTCCGTGTAGTTCCATTATCTCATCTGCATACTTATCCAGTACTACAGGTGCAAACGGACGGAACTCTTCACGAAATTTAATCTTGGAGTTGATCTTGTCTTTCATCTCTGTATTCCTCGGATCTGCAAGAATACTTCTGTTACCCAAAGCTCGTGGTCCAAACTCCATTCTGCCTTGGTACCAACCGACGACTTTTCCTTCATGCAACAGTTCTGTTACTTTGTCACACAATTCTGCATCTTTAAGATGCTTGTATATCAATCCGTTATATTCAATTGCTGCCACGATACGCTTATCATCATACTCAGGACCTATGAATGAAGTATCCTCAATCTTACCATTCATCAATGATGAGCAAACTAATGCTGCACCAATAGCACATCCAGAATCATCAGGAGCATAAGGCACATATATATTGTCAAACAAGTGAGTCTTTAGTAATACACCATTGGCAGCACAATTCAAAGCGCAACCGCCTGAGATACATAGATTTGTCTTACCCACTATGTTCTTTACAGTAACT
This sequence comes from uncultured Parabacteroides sp., assembly GCA_900547435.1. Classification (GTDB taxonomy): domain Bacteria; phylum Bacteroidota; class Bacteroidia; order Bacteroidales; family Tannerellaceae; genus Parabacteroides. The sequence goes on along the minus strand of URGO01000005.1, from coordinate 31,877 downwards.
GCTAACTTACAGAAAATCTCTTCCGTAATTAACTGTATTGCCAAAGCAAGGTTCTTGTGAGATATGGTAATTTCTTCTCCAACATCTCGTTTACTGAGACCAAATAACCTTTCCCACTTCTTGTCATTGACCATCTTATCGGAATACATGAAAGAGAAGTACTTTGTATTGAGCACAATACCTCCATCCTCATGAATCTCTACAAGATTATCCTTGATTATACTGACAAAGCGATTTGTTTCTTCCGAATTCTTGTTGCCGTATGGTGCTAATCCCATGACCTTGTATTCATCAGAGTTCACTTTGAATCCCAAGAAATACGTAAAGGCAGAATACAATAGTCCTATGGAGTTGGGATAAATTTGCTGTTGAATCAAAGTAATTTTATCGTTAGACACACTATAAATAGATGTTGTAGAATCCTCACCAACCGCATCCAATACCAGTATTGCAGCATCCTGATATGGTGATAGGAAATATGCGTTAGCTGCATGTGCGAGATGATGATCAACAAATCGAATGTCAGCCTTAACACGACTATAGACTTCTTTCAATTCTTTCTTTATGGTCTTTCGCATATTCAGTCGTTCTTTGAGCCATATAGGAACAGACTTCAAGAAACGATCATAACTTTTGGGAGCATAAACAATACTATCCTTAATGATGCGTTCGAACTTCCTGAATGGTTTCTCGTAGAAAGTAATAATATCCACATCATCTAATGATATTCCTGCGTATTCCATACAAAACTGAATAGCCAAAATCGGGAACCTGTTATCATGTTTCTTTCTGCTGAAACGTTCCTCCAACGCTCCAGCTACGATTTGTCCATTCACTATTAGTGCAGCAGACGAATCATGATAATATGCAGTTATTCCCAATACGACCATCAGAACTTCATATAAAAGAAATTTATACTTGGATTATTTGCCAATAAGATGTCAAGCACAAAAATTATACTTGTTATTGGAACTTCTTTCAAAATATAGCGATCCGAATCCTTGTGTCTGAATATGATATCCTTGGTAGAACTTCTGTCAGCAAACCATAATGCACACAAAGAAACAAATACTCCAACCACAATAGAATTGTCTATAGGTTGATATTCCGTAACCTTTATAAGACGAAACACAAAATCTTCAATCTCATTAACATCAAACAATTGCCATAGAAGGGTGCAAACCAGAAAGACGAAAGCCCCATAGTATCTATTGCCCTTGATATTAAGGTTTCGTTCCGTTATTAAAAGTATCGCATGAGTTATTCCCCATACGATAAACGGGATAGACAAGTCATGCCATATTGCACTAATAACAAAAACCAATAAGATATTCAATATCCATTGCCTTGCTGATATTCTGTTGCCACCTAAAGGGATGTAAATGTAATCTCTCAACCAAGTTCCTAATGTGATATTCCATCTCTTCCAGAAATCTCGAAATGTCCTGCTACAATATGGTGAATTAAAGTTCTCTGGAAGATCTATACCTAACAATTTACCAAATGCAACGGCAAAAATAGAATACGCATAGAAATCAAAGAAGAAAGCCACTCCATAACATAAGATGCTGCAAACCTCATTCAATCCATCATAGTCGTCATTGCATAGGATATATAATCTGTCTGCAATGACAAATTTATAGAAACACGCAAAGATGCACATCTTGATTGGAAGATAAAGTTTCTTCAATGTAGGTTTCTTCTTCCCTCTCAGTTGTCTAACAAAATCATCGGCTCTATCAATCGGGCCTGCAAATATCTTTGGAAAGAAGAATAAGTAACAGAGAATTTCCAAAGCTGTATAATTCTTGTAATCACGATATTGGTTTATAATCAAAGATATTGCAGAAAATGCAAATACAGAATAACCCAAAGGAAGGATCAATCCCAACGAACTCTTCAACGTAAAGAATGCCGAAACGAGAACAGCGATATCAGTAATTACCACAGCTTTACTCAGGCTCTTTCCTATGAATTTGGAAGATAACACGATGATAACAGACATAACAAGAAACATCAAGACATACATCTTGACGAAGCAAGTCAATACACCTACACTTGACAACCATATTAATATCTGATATAGTTTTGTCATTTTTTTAGCTTTATATGGTAAATGCCATCATTGATGCCGAAGACACCTGCAAACCATAGTTCATCATCAGAAATGCCAAAAGCAGGATCCCACTCATCACCGAGAGTATGTGTTATCTGTCGGCTTTGCTTCTGTTCTATGTCATAGATAAACAAATCCCAATTTGTATCCTTGTTTCCTGCATAAGCAATGTACTTCCCAGAAGGTGATACCGCAATATCCCAAATATCGTATGGATGCTTTAATACAACGCATTTCTTGCCTGTTGCTACGTCATAGCTTTTAATCACAAAGTGGCTATCTTGTGTTTCTTTCTGAATATAATAGATATGTCGATCATCATTCGAAAATACTGGTCGCCAACATTCTACACCATCTTCAAATTGCGTTTGTCTGCCTGTTGCGATATCATACAGTACAATGCTGGGAGTCGTGTGTTCCATTGTCCAGGAAGGAAAGGCTATCTTTGTCGCCGATTTATTGACACATGGAATAGCTCCCTTTGCTGGTTTCTTGTTAATAGCAACTTGATGTCCTTTAAAAAAGTCATAGAGAATAACATCTGTATTCAAAGACTCTTGTTCACCCTCTGTAAACACAAGGTATCTACCATCATTTGAAATCATAGGATGTACCAGTTCGCTAACACCTCGCCACAATTCCTCACGATAACCATTGTTCATATTCAATCTATTTATGGTATAATAGTGTTCTGTTTGAGACTGATACACCATAGTACCATCGGCATGAATCGTTGGATATCGCTCATGGTAATTACCCTCACTCAAATAGTCATACCCACCACTTATCGAGCTTAACTCTTTGACAATCCTCTCTGCTATAAGCTGGTGTCCAACTACATTCATGTGCTCATCATGTGTAAAGAATGGAAATGAGTTGGATTGCCTGAACTCTGTTGTCAAATCATAAAGTTCCACTCTAAGAGCATTCGCTACCGATTGGCATAATTTATTTGGAATAGAAAGGTCAATCTCTTCTTTGCTTATATTGTACTCATCTAAAACCTCCTTCAACAATTCTGGCGAAATCTGTTCTTTTGAAGGGATAAAGATAAGTACCAACTTACCACCGATAGATTCAACTTCTTTTTTGAATTCTGAGATACTTTCCTTGAAAGCCCTCTTGTCGGCTTCCTTGTAATCAGACGTTTGTTTGAAGAAGATATTGTTGTCGATATTATCTTCCTTGTTAGGAAAGAATGGTTCCGTCCATCTACCTAATGGCAACTCATCGCTATTGGCTATGTTATATTCGAAGTAGCGATATAGCGCCGACCACTCCATGATGTAATCCTGTAAGGATGGCTGATGTTCTCTGATATTCATAAAGTCGTTAAAAGCTCCTATCTGAAGGAACACAACTTTGGGAGACAACTTTTTGCCCTTGTCTTTGAAATAATTCAACTCATCATAAAGACCAGCCCCACTTATACCAGCATTAACTATGACTTTATCGGGGAAGTCTTTGTAAATCAAAGAGCTGAACAACTGATTGTATTCTACCTGAGCACCTTGTGTATATGAATCTCCGATAAACAGCCAATCACATTTTTCAATCTTCTGATTCTGTGAGGATAAATCATCAACTCTATATCCTTGACAATTTGTCTTGTATCGTGTTACAAATTCAGGGTCATTGAACTGTTGATCGAGATAAGGTTTATTGAAATAGTATTTCCCATGCAGTTCATACAGGTTCGGTATCTCTTTATATGCATACACCATCGTGAAAATCACCTCTGCATGAAAGAGTATGCTCGCAATAGCAGCAAGGTTGAATGCCCAAACTTTCAACCTCAAACTACGAACTCTCGAAATGGCTAAACCAATGCTCACGATAGTTATAGGCAATAAAAAAGCAATGACCATACTCTGGTAGTATTGCCATAAAACTATTGGATTCCACAATAGCAGTAGCACCAATAGTAGGTTCATTACTTTCAGTTGCTTTCGAGTCATTCTACATTAAAGATGAAATCTGTGACCTAATCTGATTCTCAAATGCTGTTTTCTCAATGCATTCCAGTTTGGATATGGTTTTCAGTACTTTTAAGTTAGAGACATTGGGCCAGGCCACAATATCTAACAGAGGATCTAATGTTGAGAGATGCAATGTGGCAAACTTATTTCTGTTAAATTCCAACCAGCAGATGCCTTCTGCCTTTCTCGCTGTATATAAAGCTATTCTACAGGTTTGTATGTTCGGAGTAATATTGAATACATTACATGCTATATAATACATGAGCGACAAACAGGTGTAGGCATAATCCCGTTGAACATCACCTTGTGTCTTTGCGCGAACAGATAGCTTGCCAGTTGTCTTCAGAGTTGCTTTTTTCATTGGCATCTTCAACGAAGGATCTTCAGTCAGCTCTATGCTAACGTCGATACTCTTAGCCGCCTGATTGTATTTGTAATCCAACTCTATAATGAAAGGCACCATCAATGTATTAGAGAATGAGTGAAAGGCATCATCAACTATATGATTCTCGCCATCAATGATTTCTTGTTGCGCTCTTACACTCGCATCATATTCCTTCTTGAAAGAAGCATTGGCTCTATCTGCTTGAGCTTTTTCAATAAGATTGAACAACGTCAGAATCTCATACCATGCGTCCATACGTTGTTTCTTCATGCTCTCTAAGTTTGCCTTCACAAACTCAGATTCACTAACAGAAGAACTTTTGGGATTGTGAGCCAAATTTCTTGCTTCACTCATAACAAGCTCTTTTATTTCGTTGTCCGTAGGTTTCTTTATATCCAATGTCTTCCACTGGTATGCGTCTTGTGGTTTTACATTCTGCTGAACAGAATACGATGAAGCCAAACGTAATTTACTCTTCTTTTGTATTACAGTATAAGCATCCTGTGCATCCTCATACATCTTGAGCATAATGTTGGTCATTTTCTGCTCTGTGGCCTTATGGGTAGAGCTTCGTTTTGCTGTTGACTCGCTTATATCGCCATAGACTGTAAAAAGGTATTCACCATCAGGGGTCAAGCACAAGGTCACTCTTCCCGATTTGTAAGAACTTAATACAGTGTACGTTTCTGAAAGCGAAACGATTGGCTTTGGCGGTTTTGAACATATTCTGATTTTTCCCATTATTGTATCGCTTTTAATCCTTTGTATGGTTTTATTGATGTTGTGAACAATCCACAACACATTTCTTTCTTTTTACATTCTTGGCAGATGTCAGGATAGTCGTTCTTCCAATCTGATATGCTCTTTTGGGCGAAATCATGGAAGCTATCGGGCAAGAGGCACAACGGAATGTTGTATATACACACATTGTAGCGCCATTCATCCAGAAATTTCACTGCATTCAATAGATGTGCAATATAATCCTTCGGCTCAACCCAAATATTTTTAGAGTTCTTGATGGCATATCCTGTATATTCCATACCCATAAATGCTATCCATGCAACAAAGGGTAGATTCTTGTGGATAAATTCTGCCATAGGCAGGAACCTTCTGTAGTTAAGCTTATTCATTACTATTCTCAGTTCAATACACGCTCCTACAGATGCCAAGTTGTACAGTCCTATTATGGTTTCCTCAAAAGCACCCTTTGCTCCTGCAATTATATCATGATCCTTATAAAAATCGGAATGTAAAGGTATGCCGAAGATGATACGTCCTTCACCAACTTCCATTAAGGTAGATGTGTAATCTGCATCTCTGAAATTGCGACCATTGCTAAGAATGTGAATATCGGTGTCAGGAAGTTGCTCACGAATATACATTATGAGAGAGATTAGCTTTTCGCCTAATAAAGTTGGCTCACCTCCTGTAATACCTATTATGGGTAAATCCTTGGGAGCGTTTTGTATGCGTAACAGGTTTTCTTCGTACAACCAATCAATGTCATCAACATTTATCGGTGGTTGACAGCACATCAAACAATGATTGTTACATTGTTCCGTACAGAACAAAGTATTGTCGTTAGATAATATGTCTAATGGTCTTTGTTTCATACCAACCAACTTTTGAATATCGGCATCACCTCATCATGACGCGTTACTATTAATTCTATAATGTACTCGATGATGGCCTTGTTCTTCCTGCATAACCATGAGTTTGGTCTGTAACCATACGTATCACCTTGGGTAGAATAGTTACGTACAGGATCAGCACCACAATACATTCGTATTGGACAATCAGAGCAACCTGCTATCGTCTCGTTACACCAAATCTTTCCCAATTCTCTTGCCTTCTGACCATAGACAATATCTTCATATTTGTCATCCACACTTCCCAAGCGGAAAGTGTAATCATTGAATTCTGCCAGCATACGTGACTCATCCGATGCATACACATAGCCATCATAATTATATACAAGGACAGAGTTTATGATGCCTGCCGGTGATTGCAAGTCAACAAAACCTGTACAGAAAGGTGTTAACATCTTTCGAAGAATAATAGCAGCAAACTCCTCAATGAAAAACTTTCCGTTAAGGTTAAGCTCTATAATGTGATTAAGGGCTTTCTTGTAGAAATCAATGAACTTGTCTGTATATACGTCCCAATCGGAATTATCTCTTGCAAGTCCGTAAGGATTTAATGCTCTTAGAAAGATGCTGTTGAAGCCTAATCTGTCGTATTCATCAACTATTTCATTTGGGTGAAGAACACCTTCTTCCGATGCAGTCATCAAAGCAGAGACTTGGTCATACCCTAATAATTCTCTTGCCTTTGTTATGCCGGAAACAACCTTCTCATAACTATCTTTCTTGCCTCTGTTTCTATTATGTAGCCATTCAGGACCATCAAGAGATGTAGAAATCAACACATGGTAGGTTTGACAAATATCCATTATCTCCTCTGTCAGATTTATGCTATTCGTACAGAGAACGTAATCTATCTTCCTTTTCTCAGTCTTGTTTGTTTCTTCTGCGCATTCTATGCCATATCTAATCAGCTTGGGCTCCAATGTAGGTTCTCCGCCTTGAAACTCCATTGTAAGAAATGGAGAGCGAGACTTAAACATCAATTCCACTGCTTTGCCCATTGTATGAAAGCTCATAGAACAATGTTTGCTTACCTCATCTTGACTTGATGCTTGACAATATACACAATTCTGATTGCAACGAAGGGTTAGGACGAATATATGGAGTGCGGTAAAGTTGTCCAAAAAACCTTTCTTCTCCCTAAGTCTAGCGGCATAGACATTCATCAACGGGGAGAAATAATTGTTTGTTACAAAGAAATTGGCATAAAGGCTTTTGAATAACTCTTCGTCAATAGCTTCCTTGTTCGCTAAACGGCATGCGGTACCAATCGGAACGACAATCATGTCCCCTAATTCATTTATCAAAACCTCTTTATTCTTGATCCTGATAAAGTTAAACGGAAGTATGTGATACTTATTAATCGAAATCATTTTCGTCTAAATTGTCAAATTCGCCAAATGCCTTTGCATATAAAATTGTTTTAATGTCCCTGGTCTCTGTATTGATGATTTCCCTTAACTTAAAATCATTCATTTTATTCCAAAAATCGTTGACATCAAAATCATCGTCTGTTTTATGAATTATTGTAAGAATCTCGTAATTGTTGACAAAGGTTCTTGCTATACTAAATTTTTCAGACAATAGATATACAACTTTGGATATACAAGAGTCCGAATATATATTTCTATCTACTTTTATCTCCATAGGTTATAGAATTTTGGAAAGAACCTCACGAGTGCATACTCCATCTACAGTCATACCATACTTTGCCTGTATATTCCTTATGCATTGCTCCATTCTAAGATCAAAACATGTCATACCTTTGATTTTAGTCACGTGTTGTTTGTCGTATAGACCTTTAGAGTCCAAAATCGCAGCTAACATATCTATGTCAGCCCCATACATTCCTTTTAAGATAGCCCTGTCTCCCAACACCATTTCCATAGGTGACCTAAATGAAGTGCATCTGCTTCTTCTCCCTGAATAATGTGAACGGTGAGAATAATGAGAACGATGGCCAGCAATCAAAGTGAACTTACCATTTCCATTTAATTTTATGATGTTTTTTATAACAGATTTCTTCTTACTTGTAACTGCTTGTTCATCATCATTATTTCCTACAGTATACATATAATCGTTTGTGTCTTCTACATCATTTCCCGATATGGAAAATACAGATGCAACTAATAAAGACTTTATTATATTTGATGCTATTCTATTCATGTTATTGTGCCTTTGTTTTTAACGCTTTGATAGTTGCCTCATCAGCTCTTCCTGTAACACTAAGGTTGTTGTATGCTTGGAAGAAACGAACTGCTGTTGCAATATCCTTAGTAAACTCTGTCCTACCATCATTTGTCATGACAATCTTCTTCGGATCTGGAGCGAATCCAGCCTTAGTCAACAGGTTCACAAGTTCTGTCACATCAGTACCCTTATCGGTTGATGATTCTGAATATGATAACTCACGAGTACCAAGGATAACGGTTGTCTTGCTATTATTCCATGACTTCAACTTGTTAATGGTAGTTTGGTCTGCAATACCAGTCTGAGGCAAACCTGCATCCTTCTGGAAGTGCTTGACTGCTGATGCTATGGTAGCATCATAGAGAGAATAGCCCTCCTTTTCCTTTATCCAAGAACGGTTGATGTATAAAGCTGTTGCAAGGTAGCCTGTAAGTGAGGTTACGTCACTTCCATGGATACCAGTCTTTAATGTTCTATCACCGATTGAATAATCACCTGCTGTCTTTGGCTTAGGTTTGCTGTAAGAATACGAGCCGCTACGAGAACTTGATGAGTAATGACTTGAACCACCTCCGTATGATGAGTAATGAGAGTAGTGTGACCTGTGACCAGATCCACCACCGCCACCACCTGAACGATGTGACATGTGCGAACGATGGCTTGCAATGTATTTCACTTCACCATTCTTATTGAGTTTTGCTACATTCTTGAATACCTTTCCCCATGAGCGTTTAGTCTCACCGAAGAAATCATCATTATTGACAAAGTCAGGTATAATAGTGGCGGTTTCTTCTGCTTGAGCATGAGTTGACAATAGTGCTGTAGCTGCAGAAAGCAACAATGCCCTTATTTTGTTTTTTGCTGGATTCTTCATTTTTCTTTCGTCTTAATAAGGTTCAACCAATAGTTGTCGGGAGATACAGCCAGAAGTTGATCAAGGTATTTCTTACCGTCCTCCGTTAGATGGCCTCCGTTGAACGAAATTATTTCTGCCAGTTGGTCAACTTCTTCTGATACTGTATTTTGCAAATCTATTTTGGTTTTTTCAATCCAGTCGCTCTTATTCTGATTTGCAGCCAAGTATTCCGTTGGAATAGAATTCATAAGGGCAAGTATCTGTCCGTATTGCTTTCTATCTATCAAAGAAGTTACTTGGTCTTGCATCTTTGCGAAACAAACATCTGCTTGTGACAATGCTCCTTCCTTGTAAGATGATGTTCTGAAACTTCCGTCATACAGGTTGGAGGCTTGTATAAAACCTGCAATGGCTTTTCCGTAATTTCCATTGGCAAGATAACCGTCTGCTGCTTTCATCCTTTGCTCATAAACGTTGATTTCGTCAGTAGATACCGCATAAGTTCCACCATAATAGCCGACTCCGCAGAACATGGCTGCAGGCATTGCTATCTTCAACAGCATCTGACGAAAGCGACTACTATCAGAAACAATGTATGATGACAAGATTCTGTCTTTTTCTGTTTTGCACCAATCATCATACTTAACACCCATTTCACCATACAGACCTTTTATCTCTGATTCCATTTTTTCGATGTCAGACAGTTTATCAGAAGCATAGTGTCCAGATTTGCTGATGTATGAAGCTGATGGCTTGACAAGTGCAGTATTCAATAGGTTGGTGAAATCTATCTTCTTTGCATCCAGTACTTCTTTGACAGTGTTTACCTTCCTCTGTCTATGACTGTTCAAAGTCTTTTCCTTCAGATTCTTGCACCAGTTGTTATCGTTGATACCTAATTGATTGCTGATGACATGAATCTTACCTTCTATCAAATACAGCTGATTCTCTGCTGACGCTGGATAATAAGCAACTGCATCCCAAATAATATCTTTTGGAAGTACAAGAAGGGACTTCAATGCCTCATCATATTCTTTCTTCAACTCTGCCAACATTCCTGGAAGTTTATCCAATATGTTATCCGACTCGTTTATGTATGGGTCAAAGCTATTGCTTGAAGGTTCCTTGACGGCTGTCTTTAGTCCTAAGCCGTAGCATATAGAGTCGAACACATAATTGACAACGTCTTTCTTGAACTTTGATTTTTTGCTGTAATCTTGCTTAATCATTTCTATTTCTGCAAGATAAATTTTTCCAGACTCGTTGAAGGCATTGTAAATGCGTTGCCCATAACCAGTGGTCAGTACATCTTTCAGAACAACCTTAGTGGCAGGGTATTCATCGTAGGCTGAATAGTCAGCAAGGATATTAGCCAACTGAACGGTTCGGATGGGTTCTGTACCATTCGTTTGGATAATATCCTTTATGCCTGTATGTAATTGGTATTTTTTATTCATGTCATATATCGAATTTATACATCGGATGACTCAAAACTCTCAAACGTTTTCTTATTTGTTCTGCAGTCAGAGTTTGGCGCTTTTCCTCCTCCTTATACTCATATAATCCTATTTCGTCATCGTAATCTGCATGAGACGATGTTGATGGGAGTTCACTTGTGAATCGGTTATACTTGGTAACTAGTTCTCGTTTGGAAATAAACAGTCGTTCAATATCTGTCTGAGCATACTGGGCCTCTATCAATTCCTTCTTTGTATAAAATTTAAGAGGAGAGTATTTCGACATCTTAGCTTTTGCTACCAGAATTTTCTCATTAACAGCAGCTATCTGTTTCTCCACGTTGCTTCTTTGCCATAGTATGAGCTTAGGTAGAATGAATTCTAATTCCTTTTCGTCATATAGGCAAGCTACAGACATATCGTCCTGGCTTCCAATCTTGCTTAACTGCGGAAGCGTATCTTCTATTTCTTTCTGTGCATCATTGTTTGACGTGTTAGCAATGAGCTTCAATATCTGAATATAGAAGTTCGCCTGATTGTATGACTCTCCGAAAGAGTCGTCCAATCCATCAGAAGCAAGGAAAACAGCTACAGGATAATCTCCATTGCCTTGATAGCAATAGCGGAATTCAGATAGCGCATCTGTATCACAAATGGATGTTGTCTTATTCAGAAAACATCGTTCATCCCAAGGGATAGGTTCATTCCAATTACCATCTCCATCAAAAGAGAAACACTTCCCATCTCCGAGGTGGAAAGCAAACCAGTACATTGGTGTTCTGACATAACACATCAATGTACAACCGTATGTCTTGTCTATGGAGTGAGGATCTTGTGGGTCAGTAATCAACTTAAGTTCTTCATCGGTAAATGGATTTTCTTTTGCATGTTGTTCTACCATAGTTCTCCATCCGAATATGATTGACTTAAACAGCTGATTCAGTTGATCATCTACTTTACTATTCTTTCGTAGATTCTCTTCTTTGCGCTCGGTTGTCAACGCCGATACTGCTGTAAATGGTTTTCCCTCAAATATGCTGGAATCTATATTTTCAACAAATCCCATTACTTTCTTGAAAGTACATTCAACTATTGTCTTTGAACCGACATCACTTCTGAAATACCTGCTACCACCATGTCCATCACTCAAGACAGCCACTGCAATACCATTATCAGTACTACACATTGCATAGTCCTGACATACTTTACCTGTTGCTTTATGGCTTTCTCCTTGACAAAAATGAACTAATTTCTCCATCAAAGAAACCTTAGTTTAATCCCAATCGTCGTAATTATCAGTAGAATTCACAGGAGCAGCCTCTGACTGAGCTCCGTTAATATCCTTGGTTGCTTCGGTTACATCCTTGATAACCTGTTCCTGCTTTGTGGTATCGCCAGCAGTACTACTCTTGCTACCAATCTGAGAAGAGGTAACGGCTACAACTCGAATGATTTGCTTTAAAGCATCAATATTGTGAACTGTAAATACTGCCTCATTCGTTCCAGTGAACTGAGTGAGAACATCCTTGTCTGCATCATCACCAATGGCGATAGCTATCTTGATCGCATTCTTGAACCAATTGTTTGCCTTCAGTTTTGACAAACCTCCATAGAAATCGTCTGTAGGCCCACCATCAGAAAGGAGAATAATTGCAGGAGCAAAACTTCCGCTTGGAGTCTGCATAAACCCATTACGAGAGAGTTTTGTGTTGAGTTCCTGACAAGCAGCACCAAGTGAAGTTAGACCACTTGCAGTTACATCCTGCCATACAAACTCTGATGCAAGCTTTGGTTCGTCATAAAGCCAGTTACAACCACTTGAAAACTCAAGAGCTGCTACCTTGATTTCGGCATCTGGATTGGATGCAGAAATCTCATCAAGCATAGGAAGTACATTCTCAACAGCATCATTAACGGCACCAATCTTGTTACCAGCCATACTACCTGATGTGTCGATTACAAAGAAAAGTGTCATTGTTCTGCGTGGGACACTTACCACGTCATCTAAAAGTCCCATTATTGTAAAAATTAAATATTTGTTATTTCTCCTCGATAAGGTATCTCACGGATTTTGAACATTATTTTTAATCCTTCTTTTACAGGCATAATACCTTGCGATTCTACGGTCTTTACCTTGCCACTTGGCGTTTCGACCGTCCATTTGTCTGATGAGATATTCCTAATTATCAATACGCCATTGGCATCTTTTGAAACAATTGCATCTGGCGTATTATCGTTATCAATAAAGATTTCGGTCTTATCTGTGAGAGGCAATGATCTGTTATTGATAAACAGACGCTTGGAGATGTCAATGTTGCATCCTCGGTTGATACACTTGCCAACGGCTCCATTGGTTTCAACAAAGGTTTCTTCTTTGCAGATCGGACAGATGACTAATTGATCACGAACCCGTGAAATGATCTTCTCCCAATTCTGTTCAATCATTCGTTTCTCAGGATTATGTAGATAATCCTGACTGAACTCACGTTCGAAAGTTTCACGAAGGATCGATGGGAATACAAACCAACGTTTGATGACATTCTGATGGATTCCTCTCACAGGGCGATTAGTATTATTTGTCGGATCATAAATAAAGATGGCTTCACTTCCATAGAACTTACGCTCATAGCTTTCCGTCATACAAGGACATGCAATGACTCGTTCTCCTTCAAATGGGTGGTTAGCGTAGAAGAGCATAAACAGAATGACAGAAAGCGAGAATCTGTCGCTTCTCTTGTCTGGAATTCCACCAGCAACAATCTCAGGGGCCATATAACGAGCCTTACCCATAATGCCAGATTTCTCGCCCTGAGGCATTACGTTGTCATTATCACAGATTAGCACATCGCCATTGGTTGGGTCTATGAAGAAGTTGCCATCGTTTAGGTCTTGATAACTGTAGCCACAACGATGAAGCATCATGAATCCGTCACAAATCTTCATAGCTGCAGCCAACATTGCTTTAAAAGACTTGAAACAAACCTTGGCGAGCAAGTAATTGCCGAACTCATAGTAATTCTTTGGTCTCAGTTGCATAACATAACCAAAGCTACCAAGTTGACGGTTTGTCAAATGCTCTGGCCACAGGAATGCATCAGAAGGAGCACCATTCATGATGTTCTTTTCGAGATTTCTGTAAAACTTCTCGTCTGGTGCAGTCAGATACCATTTCAGAACCTTTTGTTCGCCATTCAAATCTACGAGATAGACAATACCTTGTCCACCTCTACCTAATTCCTTGATGATGGTTACACAACCTCCATTCGTGAGAGAGATTCTTCTTCCTTTTGCCAAATCTGCCATCATATTTCAATTTTAATAATCTCCACCTTTTAGGTCAACCTGTTCTATTGATACCACATTTCCACTCGTTCCACAATTGGGGCATGTAACATGTTCCTGTCCATGGTAGCAGAAGAACTTGTTACATGATGAGCAAACGATGTGTCGTTTTTCACCACAATAAGGGCATCCTGGATATTCTGTATCCAAAATTATATTGCCTTTGACATTAGTTTTGCCATAGCCTTCTCGTTGTGCTTTCTCTTTGTCAATCTTGAAAGCCCACACGAACTTGTATTGACCGGAACAAATCTTATCGACTGTTATACCGAAAGGTTGTTTTGTTCGTTCACAGGCTGCCATTACTGCAAAAGCTTCATTGCTTAATGTTGTCATAATCTGCTATGAGTTATACTTTTTGAGGTAAAAGTAATTACTTTTCCTCAAAGCAACAAGATTTATACGTATTTCCCATTAAAATTTTTTGCTTTTAGAGTATAAATTTTAATTTTGCAAGCAAAATTCGCGAAAAAGAATGGGTTTATATTGGCGTAGAAGCACTAAAATTCTTCCAGGTGTACGAATTAACTGGAGCAAAAATGGACCAAGCATATCAATGGGACCTAAAGGAGCAAAGGTGAACATTGGCAAGCGTGGAATTTATGTATCTGGAGGTATTCCAGGTACGGGGCTTTATTACCGTCAAAAAGTGGGTGGAGGATCAAAATCAAATAGTTCTTCAACTACTGGAACAAATCCTCCAACCAATGCCACTACTCAGACAACATTTGGATTCTCAAAACAGGGTTGCCTTGTGTTCATTGTTGCGTCTGTAATTCTTTCGTTGCTACTTTCAAGCAACTTCATAACAGCTGCATTGGTTGCAGTAATTGCTGGATTATATTGGTTCTTCTTCATGTCGCGAAAGAAGGCTTCTACTCCACAACCAAACACGAATGCGACACGACCCACGCAGCCTGTTCCAATTTCACCCCCATCTACACCAACTCCTTTTCAATCGGCTCCTTCGTCTAACGATATTGATGTAAAGGTTGCTGTAGCCGAAGTTGAGCATCTTATTACTGAGATTGACAATACGACAGACAAGGTGAAACTACCATCAATCTACCGTAAGCTCATGTCAATCATCTATAAGTTGGAGAAAATAAATGGCGTTGAAATTAAAGGACTTCCGATTGAGATAGCAAAGAAACGTATATTAGAAAACTATCGCAGACGCTTGAACTCTTAAAGAGTAAATTTATGCAATATGTTATAGCCATAGTTATAATAGCCATCATATTATATTGGACTTGGGAAATTCTTCTCATGTTGTTTCTATTGTACGGAATAGAAATAATTGCCAAATCTATATATAAAAGTTCGAGCACACATGCTGTACTTTACATGTATTTGTGGATAGTATATGGAGGATTTGCCTTCCTTCTTCTATGTTTACCAATTACACATGTGCGCTGGTTCAAAGGCGAAAGGACTTGGTTGGAAAAGTTGTATAATACAGAGTATCTGTCTAAGATAGAGGAAGATTGTAATAAATACATAGCATTTATTTTAGAAAACCAATTAAACGAATGTAAAATCCATCCATCTTCTACTATATATAATCTGTATAATAGAATTGCGAGTCAGGATGCCGAGAATTTGTATCTTGATTTTCGTGTCGGAATGCTTGCTAAAACATTCTATGATATGAACAAGAACGAATATGACAATGATTACTACCGGTATTCATATATGTATCCAGAGGTTTATGATAATAAATTCAAGAAGTACGAATTGCTTGATGGAGTGAATTTTATATTAGATGGTATTTTCGTAAGAAAAAGGTTACAAGGTATTGTGTTACGTGATTCGGAGAGTAGTTCTGAAGACGGATGCTTTAAGGCGGAAAAGTTATCTAAGACAATTAGAAAGAAATTTGGAGATCCTATAGAGACCTCAAAAGATTCTGCTAATTATATAGCAAAGTGGTTGTTTGATGATAAGCATATTATAGTGGCCTCGATATGTGAATTTAAAGGGAATGGTGGTGATGATACATATTATTCGTATTACAACGAGTCTCAACGCTTCACAGGCATCATAATATATAATCCACATTCTGTCATACCTTTAATCGAAGAAGAAAGATTAGCACGTAGAGAAGCTGCAAGAGTCGCAAAAGAACAGAAAAAGAAGAAGCAAGAACAAGCACGGAAAGCATTACTAAAACAACAAGAAGAACAAAAAGCTATTCGTCAGAAAGAAATTACAGATAGTATTTTGCAGCAAAAAAGAAAAAACGACATTCAAAATGGTTTCTAATAATTTTATAATGCATATAGTATCAGCGACTACAGCAATTATATCGTTGATATTACTTATGGCATCTGTATATTATGGTTTGTATGAACAATGGATTTATGTGGCGATTTGCATTGTTGCCATCTTATTGGATTTCTACATCCATATGGTGTTAGTAAATAAAATCAACAATAGATGCGATAGTAAACAGGCTAAGTCAAAGAAAACTACCAATCTGAAAGATTAGCGTTGGACTCAACCTTTTCTTCTATATCGTCTGGTAAATTATAAAAGAAGTCAAAACCAGTGATACGTTCAACTTGGTCAACGCTATTAACATAACTTGACTGTGGATTGTTGCATGGATGATTTTTGTAGATAAAGCCAATAGCCTTTGGCGTGCCATTCATGCACAGAACCACCTTGAAGAATCCTTCAGGAACAGTCACTTTGTTAGGACCAATCGTTTCGTGCTTACCCTTATACAAAATGGGGCCTGCAACAATGTAGATGTCACCATACTTGTTAGCCCAATTACGGCAAGCGATCTCCAACTCATTCCAATCACCACAGTTAAGATTATGATCCTGTGGACATATATTTGTAAGGAAAAACGACTCCCTCATTGGCTCAAATCCCCATTTGTTGTCACCTGCGGGACACATGTGACCACGGTCATAACCAGAGCCTTTGTAATCAACAAGTTCTGCTCGTGGCGCAGGCACCTCATCATCTACAATAAAGTTTGACAATCTCCTCTGATCACCATTTGTGTGGTCTGAAATTAAATGCCAAGCCACCCACTTCGGAATTTTATTCACCTTGTCATATGAGGTAGTATAAGCAGTCCTCTTTAGGATAAAATCGTTGTCAGAATAGGCCGGAACCTCCAAACCTTGATAATTTTGTTGGCTGATGCTTACGGATTCTGTTGCATTTTGCGTTAAGATTGTTTGTTTTGCCTCTGGTGATTCCTGTGCATTTGCAAACATCCCAATTATTATCTGGTCTATCTTTCCTGGTTGACAGCCAAACAAGGAAAAAGACATTATAGTAGTTAGGAGTAATCGTATCATAAATACATGCTTATTTTTCGCCTAAGCGCAAAGTTATAAAAATTCACGCAAAATAGGCAAAACTATTCATTTTTCTTTTCCAAAATAATACATGTTTCCCAAAGATAGAAAAATCAAAACTTACCAAACCGTAGAAGATAATGATTGCCTTATGGGTCAGAACCGAATGCATCACACAAAAAGACTAATAATAATCATAGAGTGAAGATGCTTTACTTGATTCTAATTTGAGATTTTTCATAAGTCATTTCCTGTAAATGCTGATATTGTTCTTTCACCGCCCGATACATCGAATAATGTGCAAAGGATTCTTTCTTATACTTCACACTACTAACAGAAGCAGCAACAGCCCACACCATAATAACGACAACGAAGACCACGGCATATCGAAGTTTGATATGATGTCCACGTATAAACATCCCATTGATATTAGGTGGAATAATGGTTACAAGACTTTTCAACTCATTGATTTTGACAAATATCTCATCCTGCCGTTTTAATATGCTTTCGGTATTTGCTTCGATATTCATGCGATTGAGATTATAATCGCAAACGTGCCGATAAAGATATTCAAGAAATCTGGACTTCTGCTTGAATAATTCAATAAGCTTCGGAAACCATAGCGAGAACGGCAATGTGTCCGATTGTTGCTTCCAGATATGCTTCTTCACCACTGATAACGCATCGTTCCAGCAAGTACAGAAACTTTTGGCGACTCCATTATAAATGGTCTTTTCATCGAAGTCCACTTTTACTGATTGCTCTGGTTTAGGGACTGTAGTATTCTGTTTTTCAATACATTCTTTTAGCTCGTTGATACTTTGGCGCAAATTTGCAAGATTTGCAGCTACTACATCTTCTTTCATTATCTTCTACGTTTTGAGGGTTTATAAAAAAGTTCATGTTGTTGTTTTCCCTTGTCTTTGTCATCTCGCCATCCTTGTTCGTTACTGGTTCCTCCACCTCCACCGGAAGTTATGGCTTGATGAGGTTGAACAACCAGTTCCGCTGCCACATTACCCAATGTAGCGCAAAGACTGTTAAAACTCAAATCACGGTCAAGTTTAGAACCGGCTATACTATACTCATTTTGACAGAATGATATACCACGAATTTTATCAGAGTTATCTGTATGATTAAAGCGCATACCTATACCCTGACTTTTGAGAATGCCAAGAAAATCATTCCAAGAACGAGATACAGCCAGTGCATCAAGAGTTGCAGAACGTAGATTATACTTCCGTAATTGATAAGGGCGCAAACGACTCTTGTTTCTGGCTTTACTATTCTTTGGGGCAAAGTACAGTCCATATTCTTTAGTCAAAGCCCGACATACTTTAGTATTACGTATTCTTTCATTGCTGTCAGAAATGAGATTGCCATCATTGTCTATCCGATTGAACACCAAATGACAATGAGGATGTTTCGTGTCGTGATGTCGGGTTATGATATATTGAGTATTGCGAATCCCCATTTGTTCCATCCATTTCTTAGCAATCTCTACCATCAGCGTATCTCCTTCTTCGTTATCAGGGAAACGACTAATGTCGTACGAAGAAAAAGCAAGTGATACGTGTTTCACCGGACTTTTTACTTTCGGGCGCATGGACGCTTGTATCTGAAAAGAATCAGCTATGGTTTTATTACTGATGACACAGACACCTTCGTGTGCTAAAAGTATGGCACATTTCTTCTTGTTCTTTTGGTCATTGGCATAATTCACTATTCCTCCGAAATCTGCTCTTGTTTTAATCTTTGCTATCATGGCTATTGTTCTTTACTTGGGTGATAATTCTACTGACTTCTGATATGATTGAAAAGCATTGTTGCTTGACTGCTTCCAAACCATAAGTGTGCATCTGATGGGCAATCTGATTGACATTGTTAGCGATTCCGGAAAGGTCACGGATTGCCGATGCCATTTCCGGACTGATACGCTGACAGACCTGACAATCCATTGCCGCCTGATGGCAAAATTCATTGACAGACAATCCTGCCTGTTCCGCTTTGGATTGGATATAGATATAGTCGTTCTCGGTAAACATTACCCGAAAACATTTGGTACGTTTCTGATAGTTCGCCAACTTAGGGCGACCGCCAAGTTTCTTCTCCTTCATATTTATCTTAACTTTCAATGTTCATGAATTGATTTTTTGAGAGCGGCAGTTTATCAGCTTGCCGTATAGGTTTTAGTGGCACTAAAACACAAACTTGCCACTCAAAAAATCTTCCTATATTTCCCCTGCTCTATTCGGCATAGCTTACCATCTTTGATAAAGGCTTCTATCCACTTGTTTGCAGTACTTCCATTTTCACCCAAAGATGAAACCTGTACATCATAATCCTTCTTCGTGAAAGTATCGGGTAACATATTATAAAGGGTATTCCTTCGTGCATAAACGCCGGTCTCTTGCGAAGCGAAATTGAATCGTTTGGACTGATTTCCTGACAAATTCTGATAAATGAATACGGCATGATAAAGTAAGGTTTCGCAAATATTCATGGCTGTAGAATAGTCATACTCATGGCAGACCAGTTGCTCTGTCTTGTCATGTGAGGAAGAATTGCGATGTACATTCTCCAAATGCCGGACAGCGGTCAACACCATCATTATACGATAAGCAATTAGTCCCATCCGTCTGACTACTCCTTGCATCTTGTTATCCACTTCGTCACAACACTCTTCATTCACACGGCTGAGATATTCAATAAAGTGTTCCTGCAAATCGGAGGGAAGGGAAAAGGAATAATTTCCCTGTCGTACAAATTCTTCATGCAGATAGCAGAACTTATCTCCCAATAGTTTGAACATTGCGTTCTTGGATTGAGAAATATCGCTTGTGGCAAACACATTTCTTATGCCTCGCTTGAAGCGGATGATATAGAAACAAAAACGGCTCATCAACCCATTCTCCGCATCAGGTATCAATCTTCTTACCTGTTCGGGAGTTCCAGCCAAAGCTACAGAAACTCTCGGATTAGCTACTTCACAATACTCTCTATCCTTGCGACGGCTCAAACTTACCAACTCATGATGAAATGCCTTTCGCAACACATCGGAATAATTGCCATAGTCCGACTTCAATGTTTGGCTTAACGTGTCGCCCTCCGACTCAAACAACAGTCCAACTCCGTCATTATCTCCCAGTATCTTCAAGAAAGAGCTTGCGCTGCTATTGGCAGGAATGACGAGCATACGCATGGGCGGCTCGGCTGGCATAGTCATTCCATTATCTTTCTTACCTTTGATATAAGCATTCATCGCTTCTTTATATTCCTGTTCCAATCGCTTTGAAAGTTCATGCAAATGGCGGTTAATGGGTACTACCAGTTCTCTGCATAGGGTTAATGCCCCTTTTCCCATACCTGCATCTGCTACAACAAACAGATAAAGATTCGGATAAACAATGCGCTCATCGTACACACCACAAACATTATGAAAGCATACCGACAAACACACAATAGCCCCAATCAATATCGTGTCACGGTCATCCGCCGAGATGGAATTGTTGACAACCTCATTTAGAAAAGGAGGAAGATGCTCAAACACACATTCAGGAAATGCAGGAAGTTCTTCTTCTGATTTTATCCATTTGCCCGTTTTGCCATTTTGGATATTTGGCAAAATGGATAAATGTTCCTTGCCGGACAGAGCCAATGAGATTCCAGCTTGATTTGCCAAATGGAAGAAAGAACGGACAGTAATGCCTTGCCCTTTGGATTGCAGACAATGCGTATATTGTTTGTCTGTTTCTTCCCTTTGATAAGTAGGGTAAAATCTGCTGATGCGATGATAATACTCCCGTCCGTTCTCTCCTAATCCATTAACAAGTGCAAAACCCAACTCCACCCAATCTTTATAATTGGGTGCTATATCAATGGCACGTTGTTCTATCTCCCGAACAACACTTTCTACATCGCCTTTTACCTTATTATATATAGGAGCAATATCAGGCGTATGTGTTTGCAGTATTTCAGAAGGGACATTCTCCCAATCTTGGGCGGAAAAGATTTTCTTCGACATCATCTTTGTATTTAGGGTTAATATATGCTTGTGGGTCGTGGGGTAAAAAGCATGAACGAGCCACATCACTGCCGGACATATCCACTAATGGCAAACCTGTCGCTTTGATACAGTTGGCGACAGCCTTGAAGTACCGGGAATGTTCCCATCCTTTCAAGTCAACAGGTATTATCCACTTCAATCCATTACCGGATGGGCTGACAAATAACAGTTCCGTATCGAAATACTCATGATTGAGTAATTGCTGTTTTAGCTCCACGATATTCTCCACATGGTCGAAATCCAAACACATCAATCCTGAGTGCATAATCAGTTCCTTTTCATTCCGTTTGCGGAATAATCCCGAAAAAGTACAATAGTCGAAATGGGTGGCTTTGTATCTTTTGGATTCGAGAGAAGGCAGCATCGAACGCAGGGACTCGGTTTGTGGTTGCGCATAATGCCCGATGACATAACGATACACATCCACAATGCCCACAGCCCTTATCGGTTCGATGTTTTGAATGGGCTTACGAAAGAACGAAAAGCAATAATCTGTTATTTCCATCATCTGATAATCTTTTTAGATTCGACAAATCGTCTGGCTTCTTCCATTAAGTCATCTTGGGTTTTGTGCGATTTGTTCTTCAACCAATCGTCAATTTCCGATTGCAAGAAAGCCAAAGCCTTATTTATTTTATGTACGGGAATCTGTTTGGTAGATACCCATCCATAAACTGTCTGTTTGGCTGGATGTGATGGCAGATAAGCACAAAGTTCGTCTATATCCATCCACTTGGGTGAATTACTTGCTTGCTTATGTTGCAAGGCATTTACTTTGGATTGTAGTGCTTCTACAGACTCAATCAGGTAGGACAACGCATTCGGCATTTCCTCCAATGAATTTACTTTATAGGCCATTTTTTCTTCGTATTAAAGTTGATGCCGCAAAAGTATAGGGATGTTTATGAGTGCTAAATAGGTGCTTGAAAACCACCAATTAGCCACTTATTTGCCACCGATAGATTTAATTTTCATTAACACAATGATTTGCTGAAAAAGAAAATAAAATAGGGATAAACCACTATTAGGACTAATACCCTCTTCACGGAGAACGTCTATACAACAAAATCCCCCTCAAAAAGCCAATGCTTCATGAGGGGAATACGGTGGTAAATGTGTCGTTGATATTATATAAGTCGTTGGTGCTCAATGGTGGAAGTCTCCACTATAACCTATAAACCCAAATTTTCTATATGCAGCGTATTGGCGGCTTTCTCTTTTTGTTCGTTTACGATATGCGTATAAATCTGCGTGGTTTTGACATTTGTATGTCCCATTAAAGACTTGATAGTGTATATGTCAACACCATTTTCCAACAATAGCGAAGCGTAGCTATGGCGACCGCAATGGAAGGTGATATGTTTCTTGATGCCGGATGCTTCTATCCATACTTTCAAAGGACGGGAAATCCAAGAGGCATCTGTCAATCCCTCAAAAACGAGCGCTTCATCATTACTTGGGCGTTCACCACATAGCTGAAGAGCTTGTTGGATGACTGGTTTATAATCGGGGCGTTTTGTTTTTTGCTGAATCACAATCGCTTGCCATGTACCTTTGCTTGTCTGTTGAATCTGCTGCCACTTCAATGACTGAATATCACTATGTCGCAATCCTGTAAGGATAGAAAACAAGAACGCACGTTTCAAAACGTCATCTTTACAAGGAGTATCAACCAACATTTGTACTTCATTCATAGTAAGTGCAACACGAGGCGTCTCTATGTTTGTTATTCCTTTTACTTTTGCGCTGATGTCAACCGTCAGATATTCATCAACGAACGCCTGCTTCAATCCGGCTTTGAGGATGGAGAAATAGGTGGATGCCGTGTTCTGTGAGATTGTTCCTTTCTTATTGCCTCCCATCGGAGCACGTAACAGGAACATCTTGATGTCTTCAAGTAGTTTTACGGAAATCGTCTTAAACGGAATCGGGTTGCCTTGCGAATAGATTTTCAATAATTCTCCCACACGGGTCCAGTTGACTATGATTGAATTAGAGCTATTGGGATGCCGTTTGCTGATGATGCCATTGAAGTACTTGATAAAGTCCTGTTCGCTTCGTTCATTTTGTGCCGCGATTTCGTTTTCCTTATCAGTGTAGAGGACTGCACTGTCATATTCGTGTTGGCGTAACTTACGCACATTGTCGGCATAGATACAAGCCTCTTGGTCTATCGTTGAACGGCATTGGATGATTCCATTCAAATCACGCTTAGGCTTATAGTTGAATGTTCCATCCGGCAAGATACGTGCAATGGACGACTTGTCCCAAACAGGTGTGGATATAGTCCGGTTAATAGATTCCACCACACGGCTTGCCCGTTTAGAACCTCGCTTGTAAACCGGATAAGACTCTATAATCAGATACCACTCTTCTTTGTAATTCGACCTTCTGAGCTTGACGGTCACTTTGGTATTAGGTAATGCTTTCTTCATAACGACTTATATAATTTATCAATTTCAGATTTGGGAACATACACATAGTTACCGATTTGGCGTGTAGGAATAGAATGACGGCGTATGTGCTTAAAGACACTGCTGTCATTGATATGGAACTTCTTGGCAATCTCTCCGATGGTGTAACAGTCTTTGGGCTCAAAAGACAATGCTTCCTTTTTTCTCTTTCTACTTCCAGCCTTTGTTTTGAAGTGTTCATCCATATAATGCCGACTAAGGCGTGTCAGACGTTGCCCAAAATTGTATGATGGTATCAATCCCTGCCGTATCATACGATAAAGTACATCTTTGCTAATACCGTAAATCAGCATAGACTCTTTAACTGTCAGATACCCCTTACTGGATGGTATTCGCCTGACTAATGCTTGACGTATCGCCTCTTTCTCCTTTGCGATTTGCCTTTTCTTGTACGCCCTTTTGGAACAAGCAGGACAACAATACTTTGACATCAATGTGGGAGGAGTAAAGATTTTACCGCACTCCTCACAACTTCTTTGAATGGTGTAATTTCCTCTTGGCATATTCTTCTCGTTTTAAATGGTTTATGTCAATCTAAGTTGTACCTTATCGCCAAATAAGACGTGTCGCAAACATGTCGCAAATAAGAGATAAAAAAGCCCATAGAAAACGCATAGCAACCATGAACCCTATAAACACAAAAGCGTGCAACTCGTTGAGCTGCACGCTTTTGCTTATTGTTTATTATCTGTTTCCTTATCGGAATCATTTGACTTCCTCAAATATAATCACAATTGTATATCAGTTTATTACATTATGCTTGGTACAAATATGGCTATTTTATAACCAAAGCATAATCTTATGGGGTGTTTTGTATGCTCAATAAACGCATAATAAAACTTTAACTTTATTTAAGTATTTTCTTTTGTTTGCAGATGCTTTCATTTCGCCTTGGATATTTGCATTTGTTTGGATTTTCTTTTCATAAACCATTGATTTGCAAAATTGTACCTATTTTTATCTTTCGTTTTCTATGAAAATGTGTTGTATCTTTGCATTGCGAAATAAACAACAATAGGTATGAAGCAAAAACAATATATACTTCACTCTCTGATAATCGAGGTTACTATGGTGCTATTAGCTTCGATGGTAGCGTTTCAAGTATGCAATATGCTTGGAATACGAATGAGTTTGATTCCATTAGTTATGGTCATCGGATATGTCATACAAAAACTACTATACCATCTTTGCTGTATCTCAGCAAGGTATATTGTTGATGCAATTCCTCCATCACTTCTAATATCTATCAAAAAGTGTGTGAGTAAAAAGATACAGCCTTTAGCATATTCACCTACCTCAAACTGTAAAGAAGTCCAGAAGAAGCGAATGGAGCTATTTCATTATGAATACCAACGTGAGCAGCAACAATACCAATGGCAAAAAGAACGAGAAGAAGATGAAAAGTTGAATGCTATCCTAAGATACACACGAGATATATTTAAGCGTTTTGATTTGGAGGAAACAGAGATTTACCAAATATGCGAATCTGTCCGCTATTTTGCAGCTAACCGTCAAGTGCTTTCTGCAACCGAAATTCATATCAAGAAGCGTACCTCCCTCACTCAAATCTCGTTGAAGAACTTTGCTTGGAATATCGCTTTTCAATATAATATAGGTGGAGATATGACTACATCATTCGTAATGGTGACATTCGCAGAGTGGTTTACTAATTCAACATTTGATACTATTAGGAAGAATCTGCGTACAACCACAGGACGGCACAAGATTGAAATTGATGAGAATATCTTATCAAAATACATTGTTTGAGCCTCTTTTCCACTTCCTGATAATAATTATTATAGGAAGTAGTGCTGATGTCGGATAAATTATATAATTTTGCTCTGTGATTAAAACATTTTACCTCATGGCTAATTTAAACAGATTAAAAGTGGTACTTGCAGAGCAACAGAAAACAGGAAAATGGCTTGCAGAGCAAATTGGGAAGTCCAACTGTACTGTAAGTAAATGGTGCAGCAATTCGGTTCAGCCAGACCTTAAAACGCTTAATGATATAGCCAATGTTCTTAATATTGACGTGAAAGACCTAATTGTCAGCAGTAATCATAACTGATTTATTGTCATGGAAGTAAACAAGAAAGAACTCAAAGAACAAGAGATACGCACTCTGTTCATTACTCCTGCGCTCCAACGAAAAGGTTGGGCTGTAAGTGTAAATATGCGTGAAGAGTACTATTTTACAGATGGTCGAGTACTTGTTATTGGCAATCAACATTCAGTAGCGGAGGGCAAAAAAGCGGATTACCTATTATATCATAAAGGTAAGCCCATTGCGGTAGTTGAAGCTAAAGATAATAAACATGCGGTTGGGGGGGGCATTCAACAAGCTATGGATTATGCCCAAATCCTTGACCTTAAATTTGCCTACTCCAGTAATGGCGATGCTTTCTTGGAACATGACTTTATCACGGGGAAAGAAACAGAAATTAAGTTAGAGGACTTTCCGACAGAGGAAGAACTATATAACCGTTATCTTGAATCCAAAAGCTACACATCGGAGGAGCTCAATATAATAGAAACACCTTTCTACTATGATGCTCATAGCCATGAACCAAGATATTATCAACGTATAGCAGTTGACCGTACAGTAGAAGCTATCGCAAGAGGACTACAACGTGTCCTTGTAGTAATGGCAACTGGTACTGGTAAGACTTTTACTGCATTCCAGATTATCCATAAACTTCATAAGAGTAAAGCAAAGAAAAAGATACTTTATCTTGCAGACCGCAATGTTCTTATAGACCAAACAATGGTTCAGGACTTCAAACCTTTCAAGAAGCAGGGTATAATAACTAAAATAATCTCACCTAAAGAAGGAGAAGCTAAGATTAATTCTGCGTTTGAGGTGTATATGGCTTTATACCACCAATTAGTCGGGAAAGAGGGTAAACCAGACCCATTCTTGGAGGTGCAGCCAAATTTCTTTGATTTAATTATTGTCGATGAGTGTCATAGAGGAAGTGCAAAAGACGATTCCGCATGGCGCAAGGTATTGGAATATTTTAGTGCGGCTACCCAAATTGGTATGACAGCCACACCGAAAGCTGACGAAGGAGCAAACAACTTGGATTATTTCGGTGAACCAGTATATACCTATTCACTTCTTCAAGGCATTCAAGATGGTTTCTTAGCTCCATACAGAGTTACAGCAGACTTTATTAATATTGATTTACAAGGATGGACTCCAGAAGAAGGTGAAATAGATTTATTAGGCAAGGAGATTGAACAGAAACTATATCAAAGACAGAATATAGGTCGTGATCTTGCCATCAAGTTAAGGCGTAAAGTAGTAGCACATAGGATAACCCAAATGTTACATGACATTGGTCGTATGACAAAGACAATCGTATTCTGTTCTGATATTGAGGAAGCTGCCGAAATGCGGACGCTGCTTATCAATATGAATAGCGATTTATGTAAAAAGTCGCCTTACTATGTTACACGTATTGTTGGCGAGGATAAAGAAGGTAAGAAACAACTGGACAATTTCATTAGTGTAGATGAGCCTTATCCTGTAATTGTTACCACATCTGAACTTTTATCTACAGGAGTGGACTGCAAAACTTGTGGTTTAATCGTCATAGACAAAGAAATTGGTTCTATGACTGAATTTAAGCAAATCATTGGACGAGGTACACGACTTAGAAAAGACAAGGGCAAATGGCATTTGGAAATCCTTGATTTCCGCAATGCTACCGCAAAATTCAAAGATCCAGCATTTGATGGCGACCCGGAACCACCAAAAGGAGGAGGGAAAAAGCCCAAGCCTTACAAAATCATAGATGCTCCAGAAATTCCAATAGTATCTGAGCCTCGTGAGAAATATCTTATCAGCGGTAAGAATATTCGCATTGCCCATGAAATCGTTTCAGTGTTAGGAGAAGATGGCAAGACGATGAGAACGGAAAGTGTTCAGTCGTTTGCTAAAAAGCAATTATTACGCCATTACCAAACTTTGGATGATTTTATCCAAACGTGGACGGAGGCAGAACGCAAACAAGCCATTATGGATGAATTGAAAGAATATGCTATTCTGATAGATGCTGTACGTGAAGCTAATCCGGCATTGAAGGATGCCGACATCTTTGATGTGATATGCCACGTTGCGTTTGACCAACCGCCATTAACAAGGAAAGAGAGAGCAAACAATGTAAAGAAGCGTAATTACTTCGGGAAGTACGAAGGTAAAGCCCGTGAAGTATTGGAGGCTCTTCTTGACAAATATGCAGAGAATGGTATTCTCGACTTTGAAAAGGCAAATATTTTGGAGATACCGCCGTTCAACAGCATAGGAAAACCAACAAAAATCATAAAGTTATTTGGCGGTAAGGTTGCTTTTGAGCAAGCCATCAGAGAACTAGAATATCAAATTTATAAATCAGCTTAAAAATGGCAGTAAACAACATCATAAAGCGAATCCAAAATATAATGCGCCAAGACGCTGGTATCAATGGTGACGCACAGAGAATTGAACAAATGACTTGGATGTTTTTCTTGAAAGTCTATGACACTCAGGAAGAAACTTGGGAATACAAAGATGAAAACTACAAGTCTATCATCCCCGAAGATTTGCGTTGGCGTAAATGGGCAGTAGATGAAAAAGACGGTGAAGCATTAACAGGAGAAGCATTGCTCTCTTTTGTCAATGAAAAACTGTTCCCTACTTTAAAGAATCTTCCGATAGACGCCAATACACCAAGAGCCAAAAGCATTGTTCTAGAAACATTTGCTGACTTAAACCAGTATATGAAGAATGGAACGCTTTTGCGTCAAGTGGTCAACATCGTAAATGAAATCGAATTTGACGATGCTGATGACCGCCACACATTTGGAGATATTTATGAGGGAATCTTGAAAGACTTGCAATCAGCAGGCAATGCAGGTGAGTTCTATACTCCACGTGCTTTGACAGACTTTATCGTGATGATGCTTGACCCGAAATTGGGCGAGACCTTTGGTGACTTCACCAGTGGTACAGGCGGCTTCCTTACCTCTGCTCTCAATTATATGAGTAAGAGCGTCAGTTCTGCCGAAGATGGAGAAAAACTGCAAAATGCAGTCGTGGGACAAGAATGGAAACCGCTACCTTATCTTTTGAGTATAACAAATCTGTTACTCCATGATATTGAAGCTCCCAATATAGCTAACTGTGATTCGCTTGGAACAAATATCACTGATTTCAAGGAAAGCGATAAAGTGGATGTTATCGGTATGAATCCTCCGTATGGTGGTAGCACAGAAGATAGTGTAAAAAGCAATTTCCCGGTGCAGTACCGTTCAAGTGAAACAGCGGATTTGTTCATAGCCCTTATCATGTACCGCCTCAAAGTTGGTGGTAGATGCGGTGTGATTATCCCAGATGGTTTCTTGTTTGGTACGGATGGAGCAAAACTTGCACTTAAAGAAAATTTACTCCGCAAGTTCAATCTGCATACCATCATCCGTTTACCGGGCTCGATATTCTCCCCATATACCTCTATTGCAACCAACATTCTTTTCTTTAATAATGAAGAAGCAGAGGGCTGCGAAGAAGGATTCAAGACTAAAGAGATATGGTTCTATCGCTTGGATATGCCGGAAGACTACAAGCACTTCTCAAAGACCAAACCAATGAAGGTGGAGCATACCCTACCTATTCAGGAATGGTGGAAAGACAGGAAAGAAATTATCAGTGATGAAGTGGGAGAAAAGAGCCGTGTGTTCACTGCCCAACAGTTGATTGATTTGGATTGCAACTTCGACCAGTGCAAGTTCCCGAAAGAGGAAGAAGAAATACTCCCTCCGGCAGAACTGCTCAAACAGTATTTTGAGAAACGTGCTGCACTCGACCATGAAATAGACAAAACCCTTTCTGAGATTCAAAAAATTCTCGGCATAGACATAAAATCGTGTAACTGATAATAGTGAAGTGATATGAAAGATTTGACCATCTCAAACATAGAACGGCAGAATGTACTTAACAATCGTTTTGCGGTCAGTAAAGTACAAGAACATCTTGATATAGAAGGAATGCTCTTTGAGGGAGAATACCGCTTTACAAAAAAAATGGTTGCCGACTTTTATCAAGTTGACACATCTACAATAGATCGTTACCTGCAATCAAATTCTGATGAATTGAAGCATAACGGATATATTTTATGTAAGGGTAAACAGCTGAAAGAGTTTAAGTTAGAATTTGCTCACCTTATTAATGAGGCGAGCAAAACAACACAACTTGGACTGTTTAATTTCCGCTCTTTCTTGAATATGGGTATGCTACTTACAGAGAGTGAAAAAGCCAAGAAAGTCCGTAGCCTTATCTTGGATTTTGTGATTACTACCATCAATGAAAAGACAGGTGGAGGAACAAAATATATCAACCGCAGGGATGTGCATTACCTTCCTGCCGCAATAACAGAGGAAAACTATCGTAAAAATCTCACTTCTGCCATCAATCAATATGTGGACGGACATCCCACATACAAATATTCTCAAATTACAGATTTCATATACAAGGCTGTATTCAAGGAGAATGCTAAGGAATACCGGGAAGTGTTGAAGTTGGATTCCAAAGACAATGTTCGACACACGCTGTATTCAGAGGTTTTATTGGTTATTTCTTCTTTTGAAAACGGTGTGGGTGCAGCTATCAATGAACGATTCAAGGAAAACGGTGGTAGAAAACTTACCATTGACGAAGTGGAGCGTATTGTAAACGAACTTGCCGAACATCCCATGCAGAAACCTTATCTGAATGATGCCAGAACAAAAATGGCTTCAAGGGACTTCAGTTTCCGGGATGCGTATCATGGTAACATTGCAGACTATCTGCAAGCTGTTACTCCTGAAGAGTTTGAACGATTCATCGGTGACCAGTCTATTGATTTTGACCGTATTTTAGCGGACAATAAAGATGTACTGAAACGCTTAAAACAGGCAGAGGATGAGTAAGGAAATTATTTACATAGATTACGATGAAGCCCTAAACATCTATGGCAAAATGATTGATGCCAGTGATGGTGGCTTTGAAGGAGTGCGTGATGAAGGCGGTATTCGTGCTACATTGGATTTTGTGCAAAACGATTTATACTATCCTACCTTTGCCGACAAACTGACCTATTTGATGTATAGATTTTGTTCCGGGCACTTCTTCAATGATGGGAACAAGCGTATTGCACTGACTTTGGGTGCGTACTTCTTACACAAAAATAATTACTATTGGCACGCTTGTATCTGTATGCGTACATTGGAATCTATCATTTATCACGTGGCAGCATCGAACATCGACCAAGATTTGCTGCTACGCATCGTCAATAGCTTTTTGACCAGTAAAGATTATGACGAAGAACTGAAAATAGATATTGCCAATGCCATGAGCAAAGGTGAGTTAGGAATACAAAGCGAAGATTACGAATAAATGAATATAATTATGGCGAATGTACTTGAAATCATAAAAAACGAAATTACGCAAGATTATTATAAAAATAATTTTCCAAATGATGGTCAACGTTTCGTTGCGTGGTATATGCGGAATATACATCTTCTGGATCAAAGACAAGCTAAAGATGCCATCACAGACGGAGCCAATGATAAACAAATTGATGCCGTATATATTGATGAAGACGAGCAAAAAATATATATTGTACAAGGGAAATACTACCTTGGTGAATCTGTTGATGCAACTCCTGTGAGAGAAGTTATATCTGCTTGGAGCCAGTTTAGTAACTTAGCTCAATTACAGGAAAATGCTAATTCTAAATTAAAGACTAAAATATCAGAAATAGCAACAGCATTAGAAGATGACTCTTACTGCGTATGTTTTGAATTAATAACAACATCTATCTTTACGGATGCGGCTATGGATGATATACATTCATTCCAAACCAAATTATCAGAGGAAGATGATGCTGAATTGAATTATAGTACACAATTCTCCGTAGTTGATAAACAAGGTTTGGAAGATGCTTATAGTTGTGTTATTGAACAAACGAATCCAACTTTAAACCATACTATCAAGCTTGAAGCTGGTAAATATATGACGACAGAATT
>URGO01000004.1 GCA_900547435.1 uncultured Parabacteroides sp. | reverse complement strand
ACCTGGCGGAAACAGAAGATGAGGTGAACTTCTCGTTGAAACGTTTCGGATTCACTCCGGTTCGTTATTTATACAAATTAGGCATTCTTTCTCCGCGTTTGGTTATCGCTCATGCGATATATGTAGACAACGATGAGATACGGATGCTGGCAGACCATGGCGTGAAGGTGGTGCATAATCCGGCTTCGAACATGAAGCTGGCTTCGGGAATCCGCTTTCCTTTTGTGGAAATGAAACGTATGGGGGTTCCCGTGGGCATCGGTACAGACGGGTGTTCTTCTTCGAACAATCTGGATATGATCGAGGCGATGAAACTGGCCTCTCTGTTGGGAAAGGCGTGGCGTAAAGACCCGGAGGTCCTGACCGCTCGGGAGATGCTGGATGCCGCTACATCGGTGGGCGCGGATATTTTGGGATTGAAGGCAGGACGAATTGCCGAAGGGTATTTGGCTGACCTTTGCCTGATAGATTTGAAAAGCCCGGTATTTGCACCGAACTTCAATTTTGTGTCCAATTTGGTCTATGCGGCCAACGGGAATTGTGTGGATACCGTGATTTGCAATGGGAAAGTGCTGATGCAGGAGCGGAAGGTTCCGGGCGAGGAGGAGATATTGGAGCAGGCGGCACGCCATGCGTATGATTTAGTAGGTAGAAGTTAGTACCCAAATAAACACAATAAACAATATGGAAACAAAAGATTGGTATGCAGAAACGGCCGCTTATCTATCGGCATGTATTTCAGGAAATCCGGAAACGGCGGTTATATTGGGGAGCGGACTGGGGGCGTTGGCCGACCATATCGAAGACGCTATGGTGATTCCTTATCACGAGATTCCGCACTTTGTGCAATCTACCGCATCCGGTCATAAAGGAAATTTTATTTGCGGGAAATTAGGGGGGAAGACGATTCTTGCCATGCAGGGACGCTTCCATTATTATGAAGGCTACACGATGGAACAGGTGACTTTCCCGATTCGGGTAATGAAGCTTTTGGGAATCAGGAATCTGTTGGTGTCGAATGCGGCAGGTGGAATTAATACCTCGTTCAAAGTGGGCGATTTGATGATTATCCGCGATCATATTAATATGATGCCGAATCCGCTGATTGGTCCGAACAAAGAGGCGTTTGGTACCCGTTTCCCGGATATGACCCGCGCGTATGACCGGGAGATGATTCAGCTCATGGAAACAATTGCAGCTGAAAAGAATATTCCGGTAAAGAAAGGTGTGTATGTCGGCCTGACCGGTCCTTCTTACGAGACCCCGGCCGAATATGCTTTTTATGGAAAAGTCGGGGGCGATGCCATTGGTATGAGTACCGTTCCTGAAGTCATCGTAGCCCGCCATTGTGGTATCCGGGTCTTTGGTATGTCGGTTATTACCAACGAAGGCTATCATTTTGCCGATGATTTTGTGAATGACGCCAACGATGTCATTGAAGCCGCCGACCGGGCTGCTCAAAAGATGACCACACTCTTCGCATCGTTGATAGCAAGAATTTGAAAATAGAAGGCATATATTCTATTTTTCACAATGCTGATAAGAGTTTTTCGGGTTTATGAAAAACTCTTATCACATTTATGAAAAGCATTTATCACAAATGTGAAAAACTTAATTTCTCCATGATTTTCACGAATAACGCCATCCGAATTTAATGATTTCAAAACAAAATCAGAATATTTTCCTAAAAAGCTTTTTTTAATGATGAAAAAAACATAATTTTGGCGCCGTCTTAATTAAGTTGTAATATAAATTACAGTAGAAACACTTAGTAGAAGACAGAATAGAATAATAACTATAAGTTAAATTTAAAGCTTAATATCGTATGGATAGCACGAGAATGCTTTTGACGCCAAAGGTACTCCTTTCCTTGTTGTTGGCTGGCTCTGTGGGTGGAGCATTTGCTGAATCGTCGGCCAATGGACCTGCGATGGGAGGTATTGAACTTGCCGTAAACCAGGATGGAACGGTGAGCGGTGTGGTAACAGATGAACAGGGCCCGGTTATCGGCGCATCTGTAGTGATTAAAGGTACGACAAACGGTACCGTAACGGATTTTGATGGTAAGTTTTCCATTCCCGGAGCTAAGAAAGGTGACGTCATTTCTATTTCTTATGTAGGTTATGTGACGCAAGAGATTGTTTGGGACGGAAGCAAATCTTTGCAGATTCATCTGAAGGCGGATTCGCAGAATTTGGATGAGCTGGTAGTTGTAGGTTATGGTGTGCAGAAGAAGGAGAGCTTGACCGGTGCCATGCAGGTGGTTTCAAGTGAAAAATTGCTGGATGCGACATCTCCTACCGTTGAAAACTTGCTTTCCGGTAAGGTTCCGGGCGTACAGGTTACTTCCGGTGGTGGACAGCCCGGTCAGCAGGGTAAAGTCGTTATCCGTGGTAAGTCTACGGTGAACGGAAGTACCGACCCGCTTTGGATTGTGGATGGTGTAATTGTAGGTAGCGATGCTGGTAGCTTGAACCCTGCCGATATCGAGTCTATGTCTATTTTGAAGGATGCCGCTTCTACCGCTATTTACGGTTCGCAAGGTGCGAACGGTGTAATCGTGGTAACCACGAAGCGCGGTAAGACCGGTAAGGCGCAGATTAATGCTTCGGTTAAAGTCGGTGTTAACCAATTGCATTTAGGTAATTTGGATATGATGGACGGTGCGGAATTGTATGATTATTATAATTCTTTCAGTAACCGTGATGCGATGCCGGCTTATTTCACACCGGAATTGCGGAACCGGAATTTCGATTGGTGGGAAAACGGTACTCAATTAGGTGTTGCGCAGGATTATAATATTTCTGTATCAGGTGGAAGCGATAAGATTAAGACTTATACTTCTATCGGTGTATATGATGAAGACGGTGCTGTAAAGGGCTATGATTATACCCGCTATAATTTACGCTTTAATGTAGATTATCAGGCAACAGATTGGTTGACTATTAAACCGAAGGTTTGGGCAAGCCGTAGCGATATCATGGATCAGCAGCATGATTTGGGTGCAATTACTTATGTGAACTTCCCGTGGGATTCTCCGTATGATGAGAATGGTGATTTGATTCAGGAATATAAGCCGACAACATGGGTGAATAGTGATGCTACCAACTATTTGTATGACTTGCAATGGAATTTCACGAAGCAAACCAAGTATGAATTCTTAGGTAATTTTGATTTTGATATTAAATTTACCGATTGGTTGACTTTCGCTTCAGTAAATAGTTTCAACTATAATAGCCGGGCACGTAAGGAATATAGTGATCCTCGTTCACAAGCCGGTGAAGCAGATAATGGTTTGTTGGAAGATATGTCACAGACTATTACGCGTTTATATACCAACCAAGTGTTGCGTTTCAACAAGGTATGGGACAAGCATTCGTTGAATGCCTTGATTGGTTATGAATGGAATACTTATCAACGTGAACGCTTGACGCAAACAGCATCTAGCTTTGCTTCCGGATTTGAAGTGGCTAATGTGGCCGCTACACCTAAAGCCGTAGATGGCATAAAGGAAGAATGGGCGGTTCAGTCTTATTTGTTCAATGCCAACTATGCTTATGATAACCGCTATCTGGCTTCGGTATCTTTCCGTCGGGATGGTGCTTCTAATTTTGGTTCAGATGCAAAGTATGGTAATTTCTTCTCTATCAGTGCCGGTTGGAATATCCATCAGGAAGAGTTCTTCCAAGCAAAAGATTGGGTTCAGCAGTTGAAGCTCCGTGCCAGCTATGGCTCGGTAGGTAACAGACCGAATACTTATTATTCTCAATATACATTATATAGTTTGGGATATAGTTATAATGCGCAACCGGGTGCAGCTCTTTATCAGATAGCAAATCCGGATTTGACATGGGAAAAGACCTATACGGCAGGTGTGGGTATTGACGCAATCCTTTTTGACCGCTTGACCTTGAATTTGGATTATTACAATAAGAAGACAACGGACTTGTTGTATAACGTACCGTTACCAGGTGTAATAGGTGTAACAGGCATCTATCGTAATGTTGGTGCAGTAAAGAATAACGGTTTTGAGGCATCTGCATCAGTAGATATCATAAAAAGTGGTGATTGGTATTGGAACGTTACGGCTAATATCGGTTTGAACCGAAATGAAGTGACGGAACTTTATGGCGGAAATACGGAAATCATCACATCAAATGCCGGCTCAAGTTACTATATCTATATGGATAAGATCATCAAACCGGGTGAAGATGTAGATACTTGGTACGGAACAGAGTGGGCAGGTGTTGACCCGGAAACCGGTTCTCCATTGTGGTACACCACCAATGATAAGGGAGAACGGGTAACAACAACAAGTTATAGTGAAGCTTCCAAGCATCAGGTTGTATTAGGTAAGATGAGTCCGGATTTCTATGGAGGTTTCTCGACAAGTGTATCTTGGAAAGACATAGATTTATCAGCTGTGTTCGGTTATTCGGTAGGTGGAAAGATTTTCAACTACGACCGTACCATGTATGATAGCGATGGTGCTTACGTGAACTATAACCAGATGAACCTGAAGGACGATTGGAGCCGTTGGGAAAAGCCGGGCGATATTGCTACGCACCCGAAAGCTTTTTATGGAAACAATACTAACTCCAGCCGTGGCTCATCCCGTTATTTGGAAGATGCTAGCTACTTGCGTTTGCGTAACTTGACGGTTGGTTATACATTCCCGTTCAAGATTCCGCAGATAGAGCGTGTGCGTGTTTACTTCTCAGGTGAAAATCTGTTTGTTTTGTCTGGCTTCTCGGGTATCGACCCAGAACTTCCGGCAGAAGTGGGAAGCGATTATAAAGCCGGTTCTGTTGGCGTAGCTATTTCTCCATATCCACAGACTCGCAAATTTATGTTCGGTCTCAATGTTACATTTTAAAGAAAGAAATAGGATATGAAAAAAATAGGGCTATTAGGTTGCATGGTTGCAGCTGCTTTTATAACCAGTTGCGACTTGGAGCGTTTACCTTATAATTATTATACAGAAGATAAAATCATGGAGGATCAGGCCTCTGCGGTTGATGTCTTGTTAAATGGTTGTTATGGGAAACTGAAGACTGCTTATGAGGAATATCATTATTGTGCGGAATATCCAAGTGATAATGTTTGTAAAGATAAGCCGACAACAAGTCCGGTAGGTACTTATTTTACTTACGACCATACGGTGATTAACTCAAGTTTGTCTTCTTTGTGGATTACTTCTTACAACATTATTTCGCAAGCAAGCGAGTTGGTTTCATTAATTGAGGCTTGGCCAGAAGTAACGGATGAACTTCGCCAAAAAGAGGGTGAAGCCTACTATTTGCGTGCCTTGATGTATTTTAATTTGTGTCGTGTATTTGGACGTCCTTATTATCAAAGTCCGGAAACTAACTTGGGTGTACCTATCGTAAATGGTTTGCCGGATGATGTTTATAATTTGGATTTGCCGGATCGTGCTACCGTAAAGGAAACCTATGAACAGATTCTTTCGGATTTGGATGCGGCTGAAGGCTTGATGGGAGAGTTTGAAACACCGATTTTTGCTTCTATCTATTCCGTGCAGGCTTTGAAAGCGAAAGTTTATATGTATATGAGCGGAACATTTGAGAATCCGAATGCTGAATATGCTCAGAAATCGTATGATTATGCCAATGCAGTTATCGAAAGCGGACAATTTACTTTGTTGAGTCGCGATAACTACATGAAGTATAATGAATATGCTCCGGATGATCCAGCACAGACAGAAACCATCTTTGCCGTTAAAACGGTTGCTTCTGATGTAACAGACTGGTATGCTCCAATAGGTGGTATGTATGCGACTATTGATGGACAAGGTTGGGGCGAGGTTTATGCCAGTGCGAAGTTGTTGGATTTGTTCCATGAAACCGGTAAGAATACCGATGCTCGCGAAGCATTTATTCACCCGGATTATAAACTGGACGATGCTGGTAATAAGATTCCTGCTTTCCGTTTCGTGGCTGAAGTGGTGGCTGATGGCAAATTGTCTTATGTGTATAAACAAGCCGAAACGACTGGCACAGATGGGAACTTGAGTTGTACATTGGAAGGTCAGACGTATGAGTTGACTCCGGTAGATGTAGAGAATAAGCGTTATTCTATTAATTATAACGGAAAGTCTTATACGGGTGATTATGAATATTATATGCTCGATAGCCAAGGTAATCCAAAGTTCTTCAGCTATAAGTGTTCTATGCAAGAACAAACGGTTCATTTGCATTCTCCTATTGTAGCTCGTTTAGGTGAGATGTATTTGATCCGTGCAGAAGCTAGTGCAAAGCTCGGAAATTATAACCAAGCATTGCAAGATTTGAACACGGTTCGTACTCGTTCATTACCGAATGCGGCTTATACCTCATTAGATGCTACAAATGCTCATGAACTGATTATGAAAGAACGTCAGTTGGAATTGTGCTATGAGGCAGATCGCGGATTTGATGTATTCCGTGTAGGTGAAACGATGGTTCGTCGTTATCCTGGATTCCACGATGGAACTATTGAATATCCGGCGGACAGTCCGTTGGCTATCCAGTATATTCCGCAATCGGAAATTAATGCTTATCCAGGTACGTTGACTCAGAATCCGTAAGTGGACAATGAATGTTTAGAAAAATCCTTGACGGATAAATATGTCGTATTGTTTTACAGTGAGGAGCAGGCTTTCGGGTCTGCTCCTTTTCTTTAGAGCTATACACAAAAAGGCCGTAAGATTTGCGCTTCACCCTTATCAAGAATTGCTTTTATTTTCGAAAAAGTGAGGATATGCTACAGAAAAGAAAAGAAAAGAGTAATTTTGTACACTTACAAAGAAAATAAAACAGATGTATTTCAAAGATATTGTAGGACAAGAAGAGATTAAACGACACTTGATTCAGTCGGCTCAGTCGGGGGTAGTTCCCCATGCGCAACTCTTTACGGAGAAGGGGGGGACAGGTGCTTTTGCCTTGGCGCTTGCTTATGCGCGTTATTTGAATTGTACCCATCGGACTGAAACGGATAGTTGCGGGCATTGCCCGTCTTGTTTGAAGTATGATGCGCTGGCGCATCCGGATTTGCATTTTGTCTTTCCGATTGTGGCCAAGAAGGAACGGAAAAAGGATATATGCGATGATTACCTGCCGGAATGGCGCGAGTTTCTGCATGAGCATATTTATTTCTCGTTAGACGATTGGTTGGATTACATCGATGCCGGAAACAGTCAGGCGTTGATATACTCGAAAGAAAGCGATGAGATAGTCCATAAGTTAAGTCTGAAGATTTATGAGGCGGAATACCGTGTCCTGATAGTCTGGTTACCGGAGAAGCTGCATCCGACTTGTGCCAATAAGCTCCTGAAGATGGTGGAGGAGCCGCCGGCTCATACTGTTATTTTGATGGTGTCGGAAGCTCCGGAATTGGTGCTGGGAACGATTGTTTCCCGTACCCAGCGGTTGAATATACGCGGAATTCATCCGGAAGATATCGCCCGGGCGATGCAGACCGGCTATGGTCTTTCTCCAGAAGATGCCAAGTATATAGCGCATCTGGCGAATGGAAGTTACCTCCGTGCCCTCGAAGCCATCAGTGTCAATGAAGAAACACAATTCTTCCTGGAGCAGTTCAAGACTATCATGCGCAATTCCTGGACCCGGAATGTGAAAGCCATGAAAGCGCAGGCCGACCAGCTTGCCACTATCGGGCGGGAAAAGCAGAAGAATATCCTGGCTTATTGTCAGCGGCTGATTCGGGAGAATTTTATCTGTTGCTTCCATACTCCGGAACTGAACTATATGAACCGGGAAGAGGCGCAATTTGCGACCAAATTCTCACCATTCGTGAACGAACGCAATGTGATAGACTTGATGGACGAATTGGCGAAAGCCGAGTTACATATTACGCAAAACGTCAATGCCAAAATGGTCTTCTTCGATTTGGCTCTCCAAATCACCGTTCTGATCAAGCGATGACGCCCAATCATGCCTTTTTCCTCGAATTTTATCTTTTGTAGATACAAAAAATAATCCCTTTATATATACCAAGTTTGCAACTTTCAGGTATATAAAGGGATTATTTCCTTATCAACTTATCCTTATTTTTGCTCTATCTCCATGGAGTAGGGCTGGTTTTCTCCTTCGAAGAGACGTTTCTTGTTGGGTTTTGAAGTCATTTCGAAGGTAAGGGTTCCGCCATTCAGGATATCTGCTTGCGTGATATATCCTTTTGTATAAGGCTTCCCGTTTAATAAGACGGATTTTACATAGCGGTTCTTATCGCTTACCTTATCCGCTTTGATTTCAAAGGTCTTTCCGTTTTCCAGTTGGACTTTCATATAAGGCAGATAGGGTGCACCCAGTACATACTGGTCAGTTCCAGGGCATACCGGATAGAATCCCATAGCGGAGAAAATATACCAGGCCGACATCTGTCCGCAATCATCATTCCCGCACAACCCGTCAATATTGTTCCGGTACATCTTATTCATAATCTCCCGTTGCCAATATTGCGTTTTCCAGGGTTGGGAAGTCCAAGCATAGAGGAACGGAATATGATGGCTCGGTTCGTTTCCTTGTACGTAACCGCCCAGCAATCCCTCTTCCGTCACGTCTTCGGTCTGGGCAAAGAACTCGGCCGGAAGGTGCATGGTGAAGAGCGAATCCATTTTCTGGATGAAACGCTTCTCGCCACCCATCAGCTGGATAAGTCCGTTTACATCTTGCGGAACATAGAACGAATAGTTCAATGCGTTCCCT
Source organism: uncultured Parabacteroides sp. (assembly GCA_900547435.1). Classification (GTDB taxonomy): domain Bacteria; phylum Bacteroidota; class Bacteroidia; order Bacteroidales; family Tannerellaceae; genus Parabacteroides. The sequence goes on along the minus strand of URGO01000004.1, from coordinate 32,141 downwards.
TCGATGAAGCCTTCCCCGTGTGTGCTCAGCAAATTGAAGTTCTTCTTGAAACTTCCGTCACGGTATTTCGGACGGGCATAGCCTAAATTCGTATCGAATGCATTGCGGAAATTTTGCGCGCGTTTCGCATAGCGGTCTGCTATTTCCCGGTTTCCGCAAGCCAATGCGGTCTGATAGATGGTCCAGTCATCGTAAGCATATTCCAGGGTCAGCGAACCTGCGCTTCCGCTGGTCTCTAAGGCAACATACCCTTTATCCATATATTCGCCTATTCCGTCCAAATAACGCAGAGTAGAACTGCTCACCATGGCCTGCAAAGCCTTTTCTTTATCTATCGGCAATCCTTTGGCGATGGCATCAGCCAGGACGGAAACCGAATGGTACCCTATCATACACCAATTCTCGTTCGCCATGTGGCTCCAGATAGGCAGGATATGATGGACGCTCTGTTCGTAATGCTTCATCATCGACTTTACGATGTCGGTATTGACCTGTCGGTTGATGATGTTGAACAAGGGATGTAAGGTACGATAAGTGTCCCAAACCGAGAATACCGTATAATTGGTAAAGTCTTCCGCCTGATGGATATTCTGGTCCAATCCGCGGTACTGGCCATCCACGTCTGTATAGACACACGGATTAATCATCGTATGGTAGAGCGAAGTGTAGAGCATGGCCAGCTGGTCTTCACTCCCTTTTGCATCGATGATGGAGAGCGATTTGTTCCACATAGCCGAGGCTTCGGAGGCCAATTGTTCGAAATCCTTACCGGAGGCTTCGGCTTGCAGGTTCTTCAATGCACCTTCCGTACTGACTCCGGAGAGGGCCACCTTTACCTCCAGTTCGTTTCCGGATTCGGGGGCGAATTCAAAGTAGCTGACCAGCTTACGTCCGCCCATATCCGGGAAGTTTTTCGTCATGTTGAACTTCCCATAACCGCCCCGATAATTGACCTTCGCCTTTTCCTGACATCCGTAATTGACGATAGGTTTGGAGAAGGAGATGGCGAAATAGGTGTAGTTGGTACGTGCCCATCCGTTTGTGATGCGGTATCCCGTCAATAGCGTATCGTTTTCCACGCGCAGACTGGCCCAAAGCACTTTCCCGTCATAATTATAGATGCCATGAATCAAGTCGAGTACAATACGTTGCTCTTGGCTATTCTCCGGATAAGTGTATTTATGCACGCCGACCCGTTTGGTGGTGGTCAGTTCCGCTTTCACGCCATAATCGGAAAGGGTTACGGCATAATAGCCGGGACGGGAAACCTCCGTATCGTGCGAATAGCGCGAACGATACCCGCTATCCGGGTTGGTGGCGGTTCCCGGATTCAGTTTCAGCTTTCCGGTAGTAGGAATAATCAGGATATCCCCTAAGTCGGAATGCCCCGTGCCGCTGAAGTGCGTGTGACTGAACCCTACGATGCTGCTGTCCTTGTACTGATAGCCGGCGCAATATTCATACGCCCTCGGCTGGTATTTCCCGTCAATGTTATGCGGAATGGTATCGGTATCCGGGCTGAGTTGGACAAGCCCGAACGGTACGCAAGCTCCCGGAAAGGTATGCCCCATGCCATTGGTCCCGATAATCGGATTGACATACGACGTTACGTCATTCGTGGCCATGACAGGTCCCATCGCCACGAAGGATATCGCGAGATATCCCAATAGGTGTTTCATTTTCTTCATTTTCTATAGTATTATATATGTATTATGGTCTGAAATGAGACTTCAAAAATACGTCTTTGTGCCGAACATTCCAAAAATAGGCTTTAGAAATTTGGAAACAATGCCTTTTATCTTCTCCGGATAACCGTTAAAAGAATCGTCTAACAGCTGTGCATTTTGCGTCTAACAACTGTTAGACGCAACGTACACGGCCGTTAGACGCAAGTTGCACAGCTGTTAGACGAAAAAATGATAGGGATAGATTGTTCTTGTTAACCTGCTAACGCGTACATTTGTTCCCTTGAATAGACATATTGTCAAATTATTTCCCGAATCCCTTATAGGAAACGTGATAATTTTCCGTACATTTGCATATATTTTTACAAAGGAACAAACAAAATGAATGAGATAACGAAAAAACAAATTCTGCAACTGATTCACCAGGAAGTGATTCCAACCATTGGTTGTACCGAACCTATCGCGGTATCCCTGGCCGCATCGAAATCTGCGGAGTTGCTTGGGCAAAAGCCGGAAAGCATTGAGGTTTACCTGAGCGCGAATATCCTGAAGAACGCCATGGGAGTTGGGATTCCCGGAACGGGAATGGTTGGTTTGCCTATTGCCATCGCGTTGGGATGTCTGATTGGCAAGTCGGAATATGAGTTGGAAGTGTTGCGTGACCTTACTCCGGAGGCTTTGGAAGAGGGCAAACAGATGATTGCGGACCAGAAGATTCATATCGGGCTGAAGGAGAATGTGGATAAACTGTATATCGAGGTGACGTGCAGGAAAGGTGAGGAGAGGGCTACCGCTATTATAGCCCACGAGCATACACGCTTTGTTTATCTCTCAAGAAACGAGGAGGTCATGCTGGATGAGTTGGCCCAATACAACCAACAGGGCAGGGACGAGGAGGAAACGTTGAAGCTCTCGTTCGATTTGGTATATGATTTTGCCATGAATATGCCGGTTGAGGAGATTCGCTTTATCTTGGATACGGCAAAGCTCAACAAACATGCGGCGGAAGAATCCGTAAAAGGACAATTCGGGCACGAAGTGGGCAAGACAATCTCCGGGCCTTACGGGCGTAAGTACTTGGGAGACTCGGCTTATACGCACATGTTGATACTTACCGCGGCGGCTTGTGACGCGCGTATGGACGGGGCGATGATTCCGGTGATGAGCAACTCCGGGAGCGGAAACCAGGGCATAGCCGCAACTCTGCCGGTCGTTTCGTTTGCCGAGGATATCCATTGCTCCGAAGAGCAACTTATCCGCGCCTTGATGCTTAGCCACCTGATGGTTATCTATGTGAAGCAAAGCTTAGGACGCTTGTCGGCCTTGTGCGGATGTGTGGTGGCCGCTACGGGGGCCAGTTGTGGCATCACATGGCTGATGGGAGGAAGCAAGAAGCAAATCACCTATGCGATTAAGAATATGATCGGGAATATCACCGGCATGATATGCGATGGGGCCAAGCCCAGTTGCGCCATGAAGGTGGCAAGCGGGGTATCAACGGCTATGCTCTCGGCCATGATGGCGATGGAGAACAAGGTGGTGACTTCGGTAGAGGGCATCATCGATGAAGATGTGGATCGCTCGATTTATAACCTGACTTCTATCGGGTCGAAGGGCATGGAAACGACCGATAAGGTGGTTCTCGACATCATGACACATAAAAAATAGGACACAAATTCGGATGAAAACCGCATAATTTAGTTAAAAATGTAATAAATAGCACACTTTGTTGCGGAATATGCTATATTAGCGGTCGTAAATAGATTATTAACTAAAAAAGAAAGTGTATGAGAAAACTTTTTACATCTGTAGTAGCAGCATTATGCTTGGCTGCTCCCGTTGGTACTCTTTCGGCTCAAAACACACAACAATTGACCGAAGCACAGAAAGAGGCCATTAAGAAAGAGGTGCTGCCTGTTGTCTTTGAACAAATCAAAGAACAAGCAGGTATCGATATTTTGGGATGGGCGAATCCGCAAATCTCAGCGAATAGTTTGTCAGGAGTTCCTGCATTGGAATCAAGCAATTTGTTCCGCTCTACAAGAGCAGCACAAACTATTTCGGTTAAACCGGATAGTATTTTGATTAATGCGGGACTAATTTCTCCTATATTAGATGGTGTAAATGTCAAAATAGGTTTTGAAGGATATGATACAAAAAATATTGCAATAGGAGAAACCTCTCTTTCTATTGATATGCCATCCACTATTAATGTAATAGCTTTAGGTTTGCCATTTGCCACAATAAACATCGAGTCTGAGATAGGTCAAATGATGGGACTTCCGTTCTCAATGGATGTGAACATGACTTCAAGTATGCTGAACTTAGATAATGCAGATTTGGTTAAGTGTTCATTAGCACTCGAAGGAACAAATTTGGAGGCATTTGTTGATATTGAGAGTGGATTGCAAAGTCTTATTGGAGGTTTAGGGGATATTCCTGTGCTTGGAAATCAGTTCCCAGAAATTCCAAGTAATGTAATCAATGCTTTAAATGTAGATTATATGGTTCAAATTGGAATAACTGGATTGTTAAGCGGTGTTTCTACTGGAATAGCTGAAGTTCCTGCTTCTTTGTATGCAGTAGCAACTAATACAAATATTCCGATGGGAGATGCTGTTCTTACATTAGATTTGACAGGTAAAGCATTATTCCCAATCAATAAGATTGATGTAACGGGTTATGATAATGAAGGTAAGGCTGATGCTTGGTCTACATTTAATTTCGATGCAACCGAAACTACAAGTTCTTCTTCTGTAGTTACTACGTTGTTTGTTGATAAATGGGTTGCTCCTGCCGCTGGTGAAGATTCAACGTTTAATAAGAAAACTATTATCACTATGACGGATAAAACACCTTCTATTCCTACAACTCCGGAAGCTGCGGTGAAGAGTGTTATTAGTCGCGTGGTTAATGATATGGCAAGAGCTGGCGAAACTTCATGGTATGAATTGAGTATCGCGCAAGCTGATGATGTTAATGCTACAACCGGCACAAATGTCGCTACAATAACCGTTTCTCCTTATACGGTAGGTACAGATGCTATTGCTGATATTGATATTAATATTGCAGGCAAAGGTACATATACCGTTCGTGCTACAGCTGATTTAGCTGGAAGCAATGTTATCGAAGTTGAAGTGGCTGATGCTAATATGACTTACGGCACCGCATACTTCACATCAAACATTGCCGGTGTGGTTACGGCTAATGAAAGCGTAGAAGAGAGCGTAGCTACGATGAAGGTAGTTCCGGTTCAGAACGCCATCCGCGTTACGAATGTAGATAAAGCTATTTATCGTATTGTAAGCATGACGGGTGCTGTTGTAGCTTCCGGACATATCAATGGCGATACATATATCTCGACGGCATCTTTGTCTCAGGGTATCTATATCGTAGCTGTAGAAGCTAACGGAACATTGCAATCGGTTAAGGTTAAACTCTAAATTAGAATCATTGGGTTTTAATAAAGATAACTTTTTTTCATGTTTAAGAGAAAAGAATGGCTGTAGATGCGAATCTGTGGCCATTCGCTTTTTTAATGGGAAAACTAAAAAAACTTACAAACTAAAACTTATGTTGAAGCATATTTTTTCAGGTATAGCCTTGTGCGCGATGGGATTATTGGTCTCGTGCGAGGAGAGTGATTTGCCCGGATTAGGGAAAGAGGCAAACACTACATTTAGCGGAGAGAAACTGGCTTTGACCTATGGAGGTAGTGCCATGCCGGGAAAGCAAATCAAATTCCATACCTACGATGGCGAGAAAGCCTCTATCGAGATGAGTGGCGTATTGGATTTGGCGGCTCTGTTCCCCTCTGAAAATCTTCCGGAAATCGGTCTGCTGGCTCCGGGAGTAGTTCCGGGCGAGATTATCACCCAATTGGAGAATGTTCCTTTGACGTTGGGTACCGATGGAAGTTCCTATTCTTTCTCCGGGACGGATACAAGCAACGGACGGGAACTGACGTATAGCGGACAAGTTTCCGCTGATAAGATGACGATGGATATTCAGGTGAAGATGCCCGACGATAATCTGATGGGAAGCTGGAAGCTCGCATCGGGGCAATCCCTTGCGATGGTATGGGAGTCAGAAGGAACGATAGACTTAGGAGGGAATGAGATCTCGACCAGTATGGTAGCATCCATGGCGGGCCCTTTATTATCTCAATTAATCGCAGGAAAAGTACAAACCTTCTCTTTCCATGAAGATGGGAATGTTGTGCTCTCCTATATGAAGAGCGGAGCCGATACCTGGCAGGATTCTCCGCTTAATATGGCGCAATATTACCTCAAGGACGGGAAGTTATACGCACAATTGAACGTGTCGGAGATTCTTTCTATGATAACCCGGACTCGTGCGAATAGCATTACGGATATTATCGGGATGCTCCGTGATTTGGTGTCATATATGTCTGAGGGAATTCCTTTGACTTATGAGCAAGCCGAAGATGGTTCGGTCAAGTTAACCCTTGCCACTGAGGATGCCAAAGCCCTCTTAAAACTCCTGACGGTTGATTTCATTTCAGGTAAGATTGTAGAAGCTCTTCCGGAGAATGCACAATCCATAGCCCAACCATTATTGGAAAAACTCCCGGAGCTTCTGGATGCAACCACGACTTTGGAAATCAGCTTGAAGCTGAACAAATGAAAATAAAAGGACTCCAAAGATGGTTGATTCTATATACTTTGTTTCGCTGGGGCCCGGAGATCCGGAACTCATAACCGTTAAAGGTCTTAAAAGATTACAACAATCGGACGTGATTTTCTGTCCGGCGACCCGTACACAGGGTGGGGCGGTTTATTCCCGTTCCGCAGATATAGTACGGGCTTTACAGATAGACGCGGAGAAAATCAAGACGTTTGTGCTTCCTATGCGGAAAGAGCGTAGTGAGACGTGGAAGGTGTATGACCAATTGGCAGAAGATGCGGCACGGCTTTACGCAGAAGGTCTGAAAGTAGCTATCGTGGCCGAAGGTGATGCGGGCTTTTATACTTCTATACAATATATATATAGTAAGTTTGAGGCCAAGCAGATTCCGGTACGGCGTATAGCTGGCATTCCGGCATTTATTGCGGCTGGAGCGACTGGAGGATTGCATATTGTCAAGCAAGAAGAGCGACTGGTAGTGATTCCGGGCAATGCGGAACCCGATGAACTGATGCGTTACTTGAAGGATAATTACACGATTGTCATTATGAAATTGTCTGCTTGCATTGAAGCGGTGCATCAGTGTATTGACCGATGCCCGGAGGCCGATTTTCATTATTTTGAGAATATCGGAACAGAAAATGAATATTATACTTCTGATCCGGCTCGTATTCGTCAGACAAAATTCCCCTATTTTTCATTGATTATTATACAAAAGCATGGATTATGAAAGCAGATATTGAAATTGCAAGAGAAACTCCTTTGAAGAAGATAAAAGAAATAGCAACCGAAATCGGTATTCCTCGGGAAGAAGTTCAGAATTATGGACGTTATATTGCAAAAATTCCCATTCATTTGATTGATGAAGAACGGATTAAGCAGCATAATCTGATATTGGTGACGGCTATCACGCCCAACAAGGCCGGTGTGGGAAAGACAACCGTTTCCATCGGATTGGCGTTAGGATTGAACCGTTTGGGCAAAAAAGCCATAGTAGCCTTGCGCGAACCCTCTTTAGGACCGTGTTTCGGAATGAAAGGCGGAGCGGCAGGAGGCGGGTATGCTCAGGTTTTGCCTATGGAGAATATTAACCTGCACTTTACCGGAGATTTTCATGCGGTTACCTCGGCGCATAATATGATTACGGCTTTATTGGATAATTATTTGTATCAGAACCGGAATAATTGTGCCGGATTGAAAGAGATAAAATGGAAGCGCGTATTGGATGTAAATGATCGTAGCCTGCGGAATATTGTTACAGGACTTGGCGGAAATGTAAACGGAATCCCAACGGAGACAGGATTTGATATTACTCCGGCCTCTGAAATAATGGCGATTCTTTGTCTGGCCTCAGATATTGAAGACCTGAAACGCCGTATCGGGAATATATTGTTGGGCTATACCTACGAGAATAAGCCTTTCACGGTAAATGATTTGGGGGTTGCCGGCGCGATAACGGTTCTTTTGAAGGATGCCTTGCTCCCGAATCTGGTACAAACGACCGAGAATACAGCTGCATTCGTACACGGAGGCCCGTTTGCCAATATCGCGCACGGGTGTAATTCGGTATTAGCTACTAAAATGGCATTGACCTTCGGTGATTATGCCATTACCGAAGCAGGTTTCGGTGCCGACTTGGGTGCGGAGAAGTTCTTTAATATCAAATGCCGGAAGGCTGGTTTATCTCCTAAATTGACGGTTATTGTCGCAACGGCCCAAAGTCTGAAATTGCATGGCGGAGTTCCTGAAGCCTCCATAAAAGAGGCGAATATGGAAGGACTGGAACGTGGATTGGAGAATTTGGACAAACATATTGAGAATATCCGGAGTTTCGGACAAAAAGTTATTGTGACATTCAACCGTTTTGCTTCGGATACCGATGAAGAAATCGAGCTGGTTGCTCGGCATTGTCAAGAGAAAGGAGTTGGCTTTGCCTTGAATACGGTATTTGCCGAAGGGGGGAAAGGCGGAGAAGATTTGGCACGTTTGGTTATCGACTCGATTGAGCATGAAGTATCTCCTAAACCGTTGAAGTATACATATGCGGACGAAGATTCTATTCGGACCAAGATAGAAAAGGTTTCCAAGAGTATTTATGGCGCATCAACCGTTACCTATACGACATTGGCGGAGAAAAAAATGAAGCAAATCGAAGAATTGGGGATCTCCCATTATCCGATTTGCATTGCCAAAACGCAATACTCTTTTTCGTCAAATCCCAAAGCATATGGAGTAGCCAAGGACTTTGAATTGAAGGTAAGGGATATTATTATCAATAACGGAGCCGAGATGCTGGTCGTTATTATGGGGGAAATCATGCGAATGCCAGGTCTTCCAAAGGCTCCACAAGCCCAACATATTGACTTGGTAAACGGGTTAATAGAAGGTTTAAGTTAAAAGAGCATCATTTTTTTAGTGAAAGGTTTGCATATCTCACAAAAAATGAGGAATATTGCAGTTTATTTGAATAATATAAATTAACTATTGAAAGAAAAAATGAAGAAAATATATTCAAAAGACTGGTTGCAATTGCATCCTTATGCGCAAAGTACGACAGTAGATGCTTATTATACTAATATTGCTAATCGTGTATATGACATTTTAGTTGCCACAGAATTGGTTAATTCTTTTGAGGATGAAGAGGCTAAACAAACTGCATTACGCTTGACTGCCTATTTTGAAGATATCATCTCTCAAACCAATATATGGAAAGCTTTTATCACAAGTTTTAAAGACGATTATGGTCATTATCTCCCTTTCCTTGCTACCGGAGATCATTATTATGATGACGAGGTAAACCAGGAGGATATTCAATTCTTATTGTGGCATTATCTGCAACAATATCATGGGTGGCGGAAAGGGACATTTGTTAATCCAGACAATCCGGTTACCCATGCCGCAGCTAATATGATTTATAAATTGTTCTGTGATGAATGGACCATCGCTCCGGAGAATGAGAGGATGCAGCAGTTGTTCGATAGTAAAACCCGTTATGATACTATGGAGAACTATAATTCGCTTTTGCATTGGTTTTATTATCAGTCTTATTTGAATGTCGACTCAAAAAATATCTTGAACGATACGCTTAAAGACCTTTTGGAAAATGGAAATATCCAGAAGCAAGGAAGTCAGATTATGCTTGTCCATGACCATTTGGCGCATATCGGACGAACTGTATTCAGAGCTTGGACCACACCGACATGGCTTTCTAAGATTATTCCGGAGAATCATCCGGATTATGCTCTTTTCAAAAGCCTGGCTGAAGAATCGGAACGCAATGCTGATGTTCCGAATAACATAAGAGCCAATAATAATAAGGCTGAATATGAAGAATTCAAAGAAGCCGTTCCAGATTCGTTAATCCTTTATATGAAAGATGAAACGGAGTTTTTCGATTTCCTGACGCAGAAATTAGGTAAGAAACTTCCGGAAAATATGCCAAAGTCCAATATCTTGCACGATTTCGGAGTGTATGCCTCTCCGGAAGATGGCATTCAAACTTTGACGCTTGATGTAGACTGCATCAAAGACGAGAACAATCCGTACTATAATCCGGAGAAAGCGAAGAAAGCGGCTTTAGGCTTTTTCATTGTGAAGCATTGCAGCACCAGCTTGTTGGTCGAAATGGTGAAACGCGGTATGTTGCCCGACGCACAGACCAAGAGCCTTTTGGGTGACGAAAGAGGAAAGTCCATTATTCAGGATAATTGGCAGTTCCTCATCGAATATTTCCACAAAGAAAGAATTACAATGGATTGATCTCAGATTTTTTTACTTCGCCAATTACCTTTCAATAGGTATAGATAGGAAGTAAGAATCATTCCGTCATACACAAATTCCGTTATCCAGCACACGGCTACATCAGCGTGCTGGATAACAACTATCCAAATTGTGGCACAAGTATAGATGAATACGCTCATCATCTCAATGCGGAGCGCTATTCCTGTGTTCCCCGTTCCGGACACGCTCATGAAGTAAATAAAAGCCGGAACAGCCAAGATATATGATCCTAACATTACCCACAAAGAGGTGATGGAATCTTGTATCAAATCTGGATTGTCGGTATAAATCCGTAGGAAAAGAGTGGGGAATAGGGCAATCAGAAGGGCTATAGGCAATACAAAACTATAGCAAAGCTTAATCATTTGTCGGCAGAGGGGTAATACTTTATCCGGTTTCCCTGCGCCTATCAGATTACTTACTAACGAACTGTTGGTCGAAGCGAACGCATTGACGAACATGAAAAGGAAAGCCGAGAGGCTTCTCACGATATTGGTGATGGCAAGTGGACGTTCGCCGTGATGTTCCATAGCTATAAAGAAAATGAACCAGCTACAGAAAGCGATGCCATTTTGAATCATAATCCAGATAGAGACTCCCAATATTTGCCGAAGCATCTTCACATCGAAATGCCATGCGCTGAAAAGGCAATATTTCTTATGGTCTACATAATTCAATGTGTATATTACAAAGAAAAGGACTGATACCGCCTCGGAAATGGAGGAAGCTATTGCTGCACCTTGTATTCCCAATGCCGGGAAACCTAATTTCCCGAAAATAAGGATGTAGTTCAAGACAACATTCGTGCCGACCATTACCAACGAGTTGGCCGTCAGAATCTTCGTGTGTGTTGTTCCTACATAAAAAGCCCGGAACATTGCCGCAATAAAAGAGAAAAAGAATCCGTAAACACGCCAGTCGATATATGCCATAGTCGCCTCGAATACGGCATCCGATTCAATTAGGCCTCTAAGCAACAAAGGAGAATACAGATGAGATATCGTAAATAAAAGCGCAGCTAAAATCAACAAGAACAGAGTGCCTTGTGTGAAAACTTCACCGATTTTGGCATAGTTCTTTTCTCCATTTCGCCGGGCAATCAGGACCTGCGCTCCGACGCTGAATCCAAATCCCAACATATAAATGACCAAATAATAAACTCCCGCCAAGGCTGAAGCTCCCAACTCCACTTCACCCACTCTGCCCAGATAAGCCGTATCGGTCAACCCAATCAGGTGCTCCATGAGCAAACTCATCATTACGGGAAATGTAATCTTCAAAATTTCCTTGTTTGAATATTGCATAACCTTTTCTCTTTTTTACGGCGCAAAGATAACGAATTAATAAACTTATTCAAGCATATTTTCTCGGATATCTAAAAAGGATGGCAAATATGGCACCCAATCCTAATAAATAAGGATAATAGAGATATTGCATGATTTCGAGAGGGGAGACATTACCTAACCCGGAAGCTATCAGGATTTGTGCGCCATAAGGAATGATTCCTTGCACGGAGCAAGAAAATATATCCAGCAGGCTGGCGCTTCTTCTCGAATCAATATGGAAACGGTCTGCTATGTCTTTAGCTATCGGACCGGACATAATCAGGGCTATGGTATTGTTGGCCGTACAGAGATTAGCGAAACTGACCAATCCGGCAATACTGGCTTCCGCACCTCGTTGCGTATTGATGTGGGTGGTCAGTTTTTGGATAATCCATTCTATGCCTCCGTTATAACGAATCATTTCCAGCATACCACCAGCCAGGAGAGTTACAATAATCAGTTCACCCATCCCGATAATACCGCTTCCCATAGCCGCATTCCAAGTCCAAATGTCGAATGTTCCGGTCATAAGTCCGGTTACTCCGGATAAGATGATACCCAGAAAAAGTACCAGCATCACGTTCATACCGGCGATAGCCGAAATCAGTACGACCAGATAGGGTAGAACCTTCACCCATTCGATACTTTCCGGTTGGTAGCTCTCGTTTACCCCTAAACCCAATATAACATATAAGCAGGCAGTCAGGATAGCGATAGGCAACGCTATACGGATATTAACCTTAAACTTATCCGTCATTTGGCATCCTTGCGTGCGTGTGGCCACAATGGTTGTGTCGGATATGAACGACAAGTTATCTCCGAACATCGCACCACTCACCACAACACCCAGCATCAAGGCATCCGGCATCCCTGCCTTTTCCGCGATACCTACGGCTACAGGTGCCAGAGCTACGATAGTGCCTACGGAGGTTCCTACGGATATTGAGATAAAACAAGCCGCGATAAAGACTCCGGCGGCTAATAAGTTTCCCGGAAGGAGAGACATGGTGAGGTTTACGGTTGCGTCTACCGCTCCCATCTCCTTAGCGGTTTGTGCGAATGCTCCGGCCAGGATAAAGATGATGACCATTAACATGATATTGCTATTGGCCGCTCCCTTACAAAATTGTTCAATACGGTTGTTTAGTTCGCCTCCTTTTGAAATCAGGATAGCTACAGCCGACGAAATAACGAATGCTACCGTGATAGGCATCTTATAGAAATCACCTGCAAGGCAGGAAACCACCAGGTAAGAAAGCAGAAATACCCCTAACGGGAGCAAAGCCCACACGTTAGGAGTATGTTCAAATGTTTTGTTGAGTCTATTGCGATTCATGCTTGTTTTTCCTTAGAATGAGAATCGTAACGCGATACGGAAACCTCCCTTTTTGATTCCCGGATTATCCAAATAGGTCAGTCGGCGGTAATAATCTACACGCAATACCTTCAGGATATTTTCCAATCCGACACTGAATTCCATATAAGGTGTATTGCCCATCTCCATTGTTCCGTCCGGCAAGCGGAATAACCCCGGTGTAAGATCCGGATTATTCTTATCTGTCAGATTCCCATAAACACCGCTGAACGAAACCACCTCGCGAAGTTTCAGCCATTTAACAACCGGAATACGGTTCAGTATCCAGCCTTTCAGATAATAGGTCAGGTACCAGGAAACATATTGGTCGGTAACGAACTCCATCGCGTTCATCATGTTGAAGGCCTCCGGCTGGATTGTCAGAGACTGGTTCGTGTTGGGCAAAATCAACAAGGGGAAAGGTACCTTATCCCATACTTTCCCGGCTTTCACCAAGGCATCAATATGCCCGAACGAGGATAACCAGATACGCTTCTCGGCACTGATTTCCGTATGGTTGTACCGATAATCTCCGCCTAATCCCTTGAATCCCATTTGGTGGGAAATCTTGAATATCGGGGCATCTTTCGAGAGGTTGAAAGGCGATTCGCGTCCGGCGCGTCCGTTATAGGCTCTCTCGCCCGGCGCATAACGGAGCTGAACGCCCAATTCTGTCTTATTGAATGAATTAAGGTGCGTCAGTGAACCATCCTCATTCATTAAGTCATAACTCAATGTGCCGGCAGCTTCGTTATTTTCATGCCGAATCCATCCCAAAATACTCAAATTGTTTGTCCAGTCTTTCTCATATTGCAACATGGTCTTGCGGATATATTGCATACGAGTAACCGGCGTACCGACTTTTATTGCCACAAACATATTATCCTTGCTTGTAAATAAGAAGTCCTGACCTGGTGTATATACGTCATATTCATGAGTTAACGACAAGTTGTTACGTGGGAACTCTCCGGGATGATATTCTTTTTTGGTGAACGAATAAAGGAGTCGACCGTTGTACTTAAACTTACGGTCATCTACTCCGTATGCCACATATCCGTCGGCAAACCAATTCGGATGGAGATTGGCTGTAGTCATTCCTCCGACACGCATACGGAATCCTTCCAAATCGTTCGCACTGAATGTTGTATTCATCGGACCGAAATCAAATTTACTGGTCGAACGATCCTTGCCGGTCGGGATATAACCGGAAATCAATATCTCGGCAGTCTTGATAATCACATTGAATACCGGTACTTTCCTCATTTGCGCTAACAAGTCATCCAAGGCGCTTTCCTTCTCTTTTAGCGGAATGTGGCGATGGTTCACCCAGAAAGTATCCGGTTGGGCAGTAGCTTTCATTGCGATATGGTTCTCTCCTAAAAGCCCGAATACCGAATCCCGATTTGCTACTTCGAATTGATAATTATCATAACTACGCAAATTGTGCGCATAAAATTGTTGCGTTCCGTCAATGATGTAGAAATTGATGTATGTATTCTCGGTGTCCAGCACCCAGGTACTATCCGGCATTTGCTTGAACTCCTGGTCGATACGCAATTTATCTACAAAGTTCAGGTTGATGTGTGAAGGAACATTCAAGGTAAAACGTTTTAAAGCGTAATTCCCATCTAATGTGATGTAAAGTCTTCCGGTAAAGCCATAGCTCTCGCTATTCACCGGGACGAATGCCAAATCCACACATTTCGTACCGCTGATATCCAATGTATCCATAATATAATACTTATAATAGGATACGGCCAATGTGGATGAAAGTGGACTTACAAAGCGGTTCAACAAGATATTGATATTATTGTCGAAGATATTGATGCCTTGGAAAATTTCATCTAAGTTGGCGCTAATACCACCTTCGTCTAAGGTTTTATCCACACCTTGCATACGTTTCCCCTTGACGATAATCTTCTCAGACTTCGGCTTTTTGCGGTAATAACGGTCTGCTAACGTCTCACGGACGGAAAGTGTCAGAATCGGCTTTCCGTTAAATTCCGATGTATCCAGGTAGTTTTTGATAAACTTGAACTTGCGGGTGAAATTGTTCTTGTCCAGATTCGGACTGAAGTCATCCAACGCCAGACTCAGTTTTTCGTAACTTTCCACCTGATACTCATCTTTCGCTTCAATTCGGTTGTCGGCTTTGTGCTCTATCACCTTTTTGATTAGCTCTACCGCCGGATTATCTTTGCGCGAATAGCGCTCTCTTTTGGGTTTTACCACTACCTCTGTCAGTTCATAGGAGGTAGGGCGTAGCATCACTTGCAGGCCATCGTTTTTTCGTCCGGCCTTCAGTTTGACTGCCTTTTCTACATAACCTATGGAGGATATGACTATTTCTGTATATCCTTTGTCATTTTGAAGTGAAAAGGCACCATTGTCATCTGTCATAGCTCCGATGGTTGAGCCTTTGAATAGAATTGCGACATAAGACAAAGGTTCTCCGGTGATGGAGTCCTTTACAATGCCGGAAGCCGACGTGACAGATTGCCCGTAAGTTGAATTGTAAAAGCCGGCAAGCGTCAAGAAAAACGTCAGCCAGCATGTTAATCGAATCGTCTTACTCATAGTCTCTATTTTCCTAGCGGATTAATTTTGAAATGCAAAAGTAATTTTATTGTAGCATAGAGCCGAAACACGGCTTATTAATAATCATTAATCGGGGGTGTGTTCCGTCTTTTGAGCTATAAAATATTACGAATTGACCAAAAAACGGAGCATTTGTTGCAGGTAAAAAGCATCCATCTCATCAAAAAAGGCCGGTTTGTCGCTATCAATGTCCAATACTCCGATGACTTCGCCCTCTTTTTCAAAAGGGACTACTATCTCCGATTTGGAGGCCGAATTGCAGGCTATATGTCCGGGGAATAGCTCTACATCCGGTACAATCAATGTTTTCCGCTCTTTCCAGGCTGTTCCGCATACCCCTTTTCCGTAACGGATTCGTGTACAGGCTATCGGCCCTTGGAACGGACCTAATACCAACTCAGTTTCTTTGACCCGATAAAATCCGACCCAAAAGAAACCGAAAGCTTGTCGAAGTGCAGCCGACATATTCGCCATATTGGCCACTTCATCCCTCTCATTTCCAATCAAAGCCTCCATTTGAGGCAATAACTCTTTGTATCGCTCAGCTTTGCCTATCGCATGAATACGAAGCTCTTCAGCCATATTTCTTCAATTTTTAATGCCAAACAAACATGATTTTTGAACCATTATTTAAGTATCTTCCTTACTTTTTCGGGGTTTATCCGATGGAAGGAAAGAAGCGGTTCCGGGTGGTCCGGATAATCGGAGATACTCTTTTCGAACCATGCCACATCGTGCCAACGGCCACATTTATATCCGGCATTCCGGAAGATTCCTTCCAGTTGGAACCCCATCGCATGATGCAATCGTTCGCTCTTGGGGTTAGGTATCGTCACGCAGCTATACACATTCCGGATGCCTTGAAGCTTTAAAAGGTCAATCAATGTGGCACATAGGGTACGTCCCAGTCCTAAATGCGTATATTCTTCCCGAAGATAGATGGATATCTCAGCGTTCCATTGGTAGGCGGCGCGTTCCTGATGGCGGTGCGCATAGGCATACCCTGCGATTTTCCCCTCCGATTCGTATACGAGGTAGGGATAATCGGAGGCTATACTACGGATACGAGCTGTAAATTCCTCCAACGTAGGAACTTCGTATTCGAAAGTGATAGGTGTATGGAGAATATAAGGAGCATACACTTCCAAGATACCTTCCGCATCTTCCAAACGGGCTAATCTGAGTGAAAACGACATGTTTTTGGGTTGACAAGTTAACGAGAAGACGAGTTGACAAGGATACAGTTAACTTGTCAACTCGTTCTCTATAAATTATAATCCGCTAAAATCAATTCCTTCGAAACAGAGGCTGGGGATTTTCCAGCTGGATGAGAGACGCGGGTCATTTCCCACCTCCACCAGTTGGTTCCAAAGTTTAATCATATTGCCGGTAACATTCATTTCGGATATCGGTTGCGTCAGCTTTCCGTTCTCGATTAGGAATCCCTCCACACCGTATGAGAAATCGCCCGAGGTGCTATTGCAATTACCTCCGTTGAATCCGGTTATGAGGATACCTTTATTCATATCGGCAATCAACGCCTCCAGGTTTTTGTCGCTCATCTCCATGGTGAGGACAGATGCAGACGAAATCGTAGGAGCGATGTTCATCTTGTTGGCCCGGTAGGTATCGATAAAGTAGGTTTTCAATTCGCCTTTGTCGAAGATGGTCATCGGGCGCGTAGCTACCCCTTCATAATCGAAGTAACGTGCTCCGGCGGTCTTGATTCGGTGCGGTTCGTCCTTCAAGGTAAGTTTCTCGCCCAATACCTTTTGGTTGAGTTTATCAATCAAGAAAGAGTTCTTTTGCTGGATAGATGCGCCATCGATAGCATCCATGACGGGAGACAACAGGCGGGAGGCGTTCATATTGTCGACCACCATGTTGTATCTGCCAGACTTGGCCTTCTTCGCGCCCAACTTACGCAATACACGTTCCAATGCTTTAGTTCCGATACCGGTTTTCACCAGGTCGTTATAATACAGGGAAGAATCATACCAATAAGATTCCGGACGGGCTTCGCCCTCTCCCTTGATACTGACGCTACCTACCAGGCTGAAGGATGAAGCGGAGGTCTCACCCTCAAATCCGTTGCTGGCAATCATGTATTTGAAATCCTTCTCATCACCATACGAAGCTGATGCCGAGATGATGCGTTCGTCTTTGCCCATGATTTCATCGCAGGTCTTCAACGCCAGATCCTTCTTGTCGTCCGGCTGGATGGAATCAAAATCCGGATCAATCAATTGCAGGTCCGGCTGGCCTCCTTTGTAATAACGGCTCTCGTCCGGAAGAGTACGAGCCTTGTCCTCCGCCAGATAACGAGTGGCGTCGATATTGTCTTTGATGAACTTCTCCAGTTCGTTTTTGTCTAATCGGTTGGTTGAGAATGACCCGAACCGTCCGTCCACATATAGTTGTACCACCAAGGAGTTTTCGGATGCTTGATGCAGGCGGTCTATCTTCATGTCGCGTACTTCGAACGAGCAGCTCGACCCGCTATACAGGCTGACTTTCGAGGCCTGGCATCCGTTTTTCAGGGCATACTCCATAGCCCATTGTGCCAATTTTTTATTTTCGTTTGTAATCATATTCTTTTTGGTTTTTAAGTTGACAAAGCTTTAGTAGGCAAGTCTTATACCTGATCTGATGCCTTGCATCTTTAGCCTTGTTCCCTAAATTCAGCTTTCCCCTCCTACGGTCAGTTTGCTGACCAAGGCCGATGGCATACCGCACGTCACCGGACAGGATTGTCCATCTTTACCGCAAGTCCAGGTTCCGTTGTCCATCTGATAGTTATTTCCTACCATAGTAATATCAGCCAACGCCTTCGGTCCGTTTCCGATGATGTTGACATCCTTGATCGGGTCGGTCAGTTTTCCGTTCTCAATCAGGTATCCGTGAGATACAAAGAAGGTAAAGTCTCCGGCACCGATTTGCACCTGTCCGTTGGTGAAGGCACCTGCATAGATACCCTTCTTTACGGTCGAAATGATATCCTCTTCCGTTACGTTTCCGGCTTCCATATAAGTAGCACGCATACGCGGGATAGGCACCTGGCGGAAATTCTCGCGTCGTCCGTTTCCGGTCGAGGTTATTCCATAATGCTTTGCGCTGATGCGGTCATGCAGATAGCTGGTCAGGATTCCTTCGCGCACGATGTAAGTCTTTTGTCCTTCGATACCTTCGTCATCGATGTTGACCGACCCGCGATTGAAGGTTATAGTCCCATCGTCCACTACGTTGATATGTTCATCGCACACCTTCTTGTTGAGCAGATCCGAGAAGATAGAGGTCTTCTTGCGGTTGAAATCAGCTTCGAAAGCATGGCCTATAGCTTCGTGCAGGAGGATTCCCGAACCGCCTGCGCCCATCACCACCGGAAGTTCTCCGCCTTTAGGCTTGATGGCATGGAACAGGATAGAGGTCTTTTCGATAGCCTCTTTGGCCAGTAGCTCCACCAGGTCGTCCGTCAGGAACTCCGCACCCATGCGGTAGGAGCGTGACACATAGGAATTTTCCACCCGTCCGTTCTCTTCCATGATGCAGATAGCTCCCATCGAGCACATCGGGCGGTAATCATAATACATCTGTCCTTCGCTATTGCAGAAGAAAATATGCGAAGTGGAATCCGACAATACGGCACGCACCTTATGTACGCGCTTATCCAGCGCGAAAATCCGGTCGTTCAGTTTTTGCAGGTAAGGCATTTTATCCTTAACGGTAAAGGTTTCCCATTGGGCTTTTACCTCATAATACTTCCCGCTGGGCTTTACTTCCGTCAGGTCGGCCACCTTTTTCGAAGTATTGCTGCTGGCTATCCGGGCAGCCGTCTTAGCGGCACGCAGCATTTCATCCAATGTAATATTTTCTACATAAGCGTAACCGGTCTGGTCGCCCGACAAGACCCGCACGCCCATACCAAAGTCGATATTGGATTTGGCCGTATTGACCGCGCCATCCTCTAACTGTATGCCGTTATTCAGCGTATGTTCGAAGAACAGGTCCGCATAATCACCCCCTTCTTCCAATGCCGCCTCCAACACCTTTTTCAAATCGCCATCACTCACCTTGAAATGATTTTTCCCAAAAGCCACTCCTGCGGCCTTTGCTGCTTCCGGAGAAGTGCAACTCTCTAAAAAAGACGGAGCTACCAAAGTTCCTAACACAAGCATTCCTCCTGATTTAATAAAATCTCTACGGTTAATATTCATATTTTTGTTATTTGTATTACAAAGTAAGGCATATTTTTCGTGTAAAACAAAAGTTTTCCTTAACATTTTGTATGTTTAAGTTTTTGCATTTATGCGTATTGGGAAATCCTTAGGCGATTTTGTGCTTTTCATATACGTGATAAATGCTTTTCGGCTATATGAAAAGTGCTTTTCAGTATAGTGAAAAACTCATATCCTATATGTGAAAAACATAAAATGTAGGGCGTTTTCATTTAAACATCCTTTATCTTTAGGATATTATAGGATATCCCTTTATCATAAACATCGCTTCCTTCAATACGCTTGATATAGCGCACTACCCGGACAGTAAGCGGAAGGATAATCACCTCGTAGGCCGATTTCAGGACGGCTTGCGTGAGAATCATGACGAATAGTTCGGATAAAGGTATCAATCCTCCGAAAGCTATCGGGAAAAATATCAGGGAATCGGCGCTTTCGCCGGCCAGTGTGGAGAGTACCGCCCGCAAGGAGAAATGGCGTCCGTGGGAAGCCAGTTTCATTTTGCTCATCACATAGGCGTTCAGGAAGGAGCCAATCAGGAAAGCCAGCAGACTTGCCACGGCTATACGCGGAGCCAGGCCGAACACGAAGTTAAAGGCCTCTTCGCCTTCCCAATAGGGTGCGGCGGGGAGGGAAGTGGCCAGTTGCGCGAAGGCAATGACCAGGAAATTCGAGGCGAATCCGCTCCAGATAATCAGGCGTGTCTTCTTGAATCCCCACACTTCGGCGATGCAATCGTTGATGATATAAGACACAGGAAACACAATCAGCCCGGCGGTAGCCGTAATGCCTGCTATCTGGATGACTTTGGTTTCCAACAAATTGGCCGCAATCAGGCATACATTGAACAAGATGCCCAAAAGCATGAATGGAATGCTAACGGTAGTCTTCTGCATAAATATTCTTGTTTTTAACGAGGTTATTCAAGCACTCGGGGGTGCAAAGGTAATGATTTCGGAAAGATTATTCCGGGGAAATTGCGGTTTTTCAAGTTAAATAGCCGTAAATAGAGTTGATAATTCAAATTAATGGTTATCTTTGAGAGTTAAATTATAATATCATTTAAACTAAATCTATTAAGCGCATGAACAAATTCAGCAAGTTCACACTGATTCTTACCGTATGTGCAGGTATGACGGCCTGCTCGGGCGGTGTCGTGACACAAGGAGATTACAACGTGATCCCGTTGCCCAAAGAGATAACGCCGGAAGAGGGACAGCCCTTTGCCCTGACCTCTTCCGTAAAGATTTATTACCCGGAAGGGAATGCCCAAATGGAACAAAACGCCGAGTTCCTGGCTTCGTACGTGGAGGCGTTGACGGGATTCGCCCTGAAAACCCAGGCGGGTGAAGGAACGGACGGTATTTCGTTGAAATTGGATAAAGGCATAGCTCATGCCGAAGGATATCGGTTGCATGTAAATAGTAAAGGTATAGAGATTGCAGGAGCTTCCGAAGCCGGTGTCTTTTACGGCATTCAGACGCTCCGCAAGTCGATTCCGGCCGATGCGGAGGGAAGCCGGGTGATGCTTCCGGCGGTAACCGTCAACGATTATCCGCGTTTCGCTTACCGAGGCATGATGCTTGACGTGGGCCGGCATTTCTTTCCGGTCGATTCCATCAAGATTTATCTCGATATGCTGGCATTGCATAACATAAACCGGTTCCACTGGCACCTGAGCGATGACCAGGGGTGGCGTATCGAAATCAAGAAATACCCGAAACTGACAGAGGTGGGTTCGCAAAGAAGCGAAACCGTAATCGGGCATAATAGCGGGAAATATGACGGAAAGCCCTATGGAGGCTTTTATACGCAAGATGAAATACGGGATGTGATAGCTTATGCCGCCAAGAGACATATCACGATTGTTCCGGAAATAGACCTGCCCGGACATCAGCAGGCGGCTTTGGCCTCTTATCCGGAATTGGGGTGTACCGGAGGTCCGTATGAGGTCTGGAGGCAATGGGGAATCTCGGACGATGTGATTTGTGCCGGTAATGACAAGGCGATGGAGTTTTTGGAGGATGTATTGGCGGAGGTTATCGAGCTTTTCCCGTCTGAATATATCCATGTGGGCGGAGACGAATGTCCGAAGGTACGTTGGGAAAAATGCCCGAAGTGCCAGGCGCGCATCAAAGCCGAAGGTATCAAAGGGGATAGCCACCATACTGCCGAGCAATACCTGCAAAGCTATGTCATCAAGCGGATGGCTAAGTTTGTGGAAAGCAAAGGACGCAAGATAATCGGATGGAGCGAGATTCTCGAAGGCGGACTTCCGGATAATGCGACCGTGATGAGCTGGCTTGGAACGGCAAGCGGCATCGAAGCGGCCCGCCAGCACCATGATGTCATCATGACTCCTAACACGTATGTCTATTTTGATTATTATCAGACCACCGATACGGAGAACGAACCGGACGCTATCGGCGGATATATCCCGTTGGAAAAAGTCTATTCTTTCGAGCCGACCGATGGAATACCGGAAGAGGGGCATAAGTATGTAATCGGGGCGCAAGCTAACTTGTGGACGGAGTATATTCCGAACTTCAGACAGGTGCAATATATGGTGCTTCCCCGAATGGATGCGTTGACCGAGGTGCAATGGTGCGACCCGTCTCAGAAAGATTATGCAAGTTTCCTTCCTCGCCTGATGCGTATGACGAAGCTTTATGATAAATTGGGCTATAATTATGCGAAACACATCTATGACCCGAATGTTTCTTTGGAACCGAATCCGGAAAAGGGGTGCCTGACCGTTTCTATCACGAAGCTGGGAGACGGGGAGGTCTATTATACCACGGATGGCACGGAACCGACTTCGGCTTCCAATAAATATACGGCTCCGTTGGAGATTAAGGAGAATGCTGATATCAAAGCGGTGATTATTCGTCCGGACGGAAGCAAGAGCCGGATGTTCTCGGAAACGGTTTCTTTCAATAAGGCGACCATGAAGCCTATTACACTCAAGGAGCAACCCAGCCAGGGATATATATTCAATGGCGCTCCGGTGCTGGCCGATGGCTTGAAGGGAAATGCGAATTATAAAACCGGACGTTGGCTGGGGTTCCAGGGGAAAGATGTCGATGCGATTATCGACCTGAAAGAGCCAACGGAGTTCAGCAAGGTTTCTTTCGATACGAATGTTATGAAGGGCGATTGGATTATGGGCATTACGGGTATCACCGTTAAGGTGTCGGATGATGGACAGACCTTCCGCGAAGTAGCTTCTAAGTCGGTTCCATCTCTCCAACAAAAGGATGCCGATGGTATTTATCCGCAAGAGATTACTTTCGATACGCAAAAGGCCCGTTATGTGGAAGTTATTATCCGAAACGGGAAATTGCCCTCTTGGCATGGAGGAGCAGGTAATCCGGCCTACATCTTTGTAGATGAGATTAGTGTTGAATAGGCTTCAGTTGATAAGGTTTTAGGCTTCAGATAACAAGCGAGAGGCTTGTAGAGAGGCAAAATTGTGCGTTCATATCATACAACCTGAAGCCTTGAAGCCTTGTCAACTTGTTAACTAAAAAATAGAATATATGGTAAAACAAACTCTTTTACTCTCCACTTTGCTTTTGCCTGCCTTATCGCTGGCCGGACAATCGGATGGGAAACGTCCTAATATCATCCTGTTTTTGGTCGATGATATGGGATGGCAAGACACCTCTTTGCCTTTCTGGAAAGAAAAAACGTTTTATAACGAACGGTATGAGACCCCGAATATGGAACGGTTGGCAAAACAGGGGATGATGTTTACACAGGCATACGCGTGTAGCATCAGTTCCCCGACACGTTGCAGCCTGATGACGGGATGTAATGCGGCACGCCACCGGGTCACCAATTGGACGCTCGAACGTGATAAATCGACGGATGGGGAAGACCGGAATTTGATTTTGCCGGAATGGAATGTCAACGGAATAGCTCAAGTACCCGGTATAGAACGGACCTTCGTAGGGACTTCTTTTGTGGAATTACTCAGGAGGAACGGTTATCATACGATTCATTGTGGTAAAGCGCATTGGGGGGCGATAGACACGCCGGGCGAGAATCCGGCGCACTTCGGGTTTGAGGTAAATATAGCGGGCCATGCAGCTGGCGGACCAGCCACTTACCTAAGCGAATTGAACTACGGATATGATGAACAGGGACGTCCGACTTCTAAGTTCGCGATTCCCGGCTTGAGGGATTATTGGCAGAGCGGCTCCTTCCTTACGGAGTCTTTGACGCAAGAGGCGTTGAAGGCTTTGGATAAAGCTAAGGCATACGATCAGCCTTTCTATCTGTATATGTCTCATTATGCTATTCATGGTCCCATTGATAAGGATATGCGTTTCTATGAGAAGTATAAGAAGAAGGGGTTATCGGATAAGGAGGCGGCATACGCCTCTTTGATTGAAGGGATGGATAAGAGTCTGGGAGATATTATGGATTGGCTGGAAAAGAATGGAGAAGCGGACAATACGATTATTCTCTTTATGGGGGACAACGGAGGCTATGCCAGCGGATCTGGTTGGCGAGACGAGCCGCTCTTCACACAGAATTATCCCTTGACAGCTGGGAAAGGTTCCGCTTATGAAGGAGGTATCCGTGAACCGATGATTGTCTGCTGGCCTCATGTTGTGAAGCCCGGAACGAAGTGCGACGAATATGTAATGATAGAAGATTATTATCCGACTATTTTGGAAATGGCGGGAATAGAAGATTATGATACCCATCAACCGATTGATGGCATCAGTTTTGTTCCTTTGTTGAAACAAACCGGCAATCCATCGGAAAATCGTAGCTTGTATTGGAATGTCCCGAATATCTGGGGTGAGCAAGGACCGGGTATTGGCGCAACTTGTACGATTCGTCAAGGGGATTGGAAACTGATTTACTTTTACGAGGAGGGAAAGAAAGAGCTTTATAATATCCGGGAGGATATCAGTGAGAAGCATAATCTCGCAATTGAACACCCCGAATTGGTTAAGCGATTATCAGCAGACTTAGGCAATTACTTGCGTTCGGTGGATGCACAACGTCCTGCCTTTAAGGCAACCGGTCAACTTGTTCCGTGGCCGGATGAAGTGGAATAAAAAAATGAGAATTGAAAATCCTAACAATTGATTTTCAATTCTCATTTTTCAATTTAATAACTGATTACTCTTCTACGACTTCAAATTCATCTTTTCCTACTCCGCATAACGGACATACCCAGTCTTCTGGAATATCTTCGAATGCTGTACCCGGAGCAATACCTCCTTCCGGATCACCAACCGCTGGATCATAAATCCAATCGCATACTGTACATCTATACTTTTTCATTTGTTCTGTTATTAAAAATTAATACTTCATTGATTCATCGTTATAATAACATACTTCAAGCCTCTTTTGTTCATGAAGAAGCAATTTATCGGTTCTTGTTGATTTGTTCTTGAACGATGGCATCCACTACGGCAACCGTAGTCAGATTCAAGATGTCGCGTGTAGAACTTTCCACATCTGTAAAGTGGATTGGCTTGTTTAATCCCATTTGAATCGGGCCGATAGATTCGACATTACCCATTTCCAGCATCAGCTTATAAGCGCTGTTTGCCGAACTTAAGTTCGGGAAGACCAAAGTGTTCACATCGCGGTTCTTCAGTTTGTTGAACGGATACATCTCATCGCGTAGCTTCTTGTCCAAAGCGAAGTTGACTTGCATTTCTCCGTCAATCAGCATCTCCGGATGATTCTTATGGAGATAATTGATGGCCTCATGCACTTTCAATGGGCTACCCTGCTTGTCCGCACCGAAGTTGGAGTAGGAGAGCATTGCCATGACTGGTTCATGTGCAAAGAACTTGACCGCATCGTGTGTCAGGCGAGCGATATCAATCAATACTTCTGTAGAAGGATGGCGATTAATTAAGGTATCTGCCATAAAGAAGGTCCCTTTCTTGCCGGAGATAATGTGCATAGCTCCGAAATGGTTATAAGTCGGGCGGATGCCGATAATCTGCTCGGCCAGCTTCGTTACTTCCGAATAGCGGCTATATACTCCCGTAATGAAGGCATCTGCATCTCCGGTCTCAACCATCATCATACCAAACGCGTTCCGGTCGAACATTGTCTCGCAGGCTTCCGAATAGGTAACACCTTCGCGTTCCCGTTTCTGGGCAAGTATTCTTGCATACCGATGCCGACGGTCTGTCTCGGCTTCAGAGCGCATATTGATGATTTCGATGCCATCCAGATTGATGTTTTCCTCAGCGGCTAATTTATGCAGGTGATCCCAGTTACCCAATAAGACTGGCTGGCAAATACCTTCCGCCTTCGCTTCGGCAGCAGCTTTTAGCATATTGATATGGTTGGCTTCAGCAAAGACTACCCGCTTCGGATTTGCTTTAGCCATATCGGTGAAGGAACGCAATAACTTATTGTCATACCCCATCATCTCACGCAGGTGGTTGGCATAAGCATCCCAATCGGTGATAGGCCGACGGGCCACCCCGGAGTCCATGGCTGCTTTTGCTACCGCACACGATACGCGAGTCAACAGACGCGGGTCTAAGGCTTTCGGCAGGATATAATCACGTCCGAAAGAGGTTCGTTTCAATTTATAAGCTGCGTTTACTACATCCGGAACCGGTTCTTTGGCCAGCTTAGCGATAGCTTTAACAGCAGCCAGCTTCATCTCTTCGTTGATGGCTTTTGCACTGGTGTCCAATGCTCCGCGAAAGATGTATGGGAAGCCTAATACATTATTTATCTGATTAGGATAATCCGAACGTCCCGTGGCAAAGATGATGTCTTCACGCGATTCCATCGCATCCGCGTAGGATATTTCCGGATTCGGGTTGGCCAGGGCAAATACGATTGGGTTTACATTCATTGAACGGACCATTTCTTTGGTCAATACGTTGGCTACGGATAATCCTAAGAATACGTCTGCACCTTTGACCGCCTCTTCCAGTGTCTTGATTTCGGTACGAGTCGTGGCGAACTCCTTCTTTTGTTCGTTTAGGTCGGTACGGCTGGTCGAGATAACACCCTTGCTGTCGCACATGATGATATTCTCTTTGCGTGCGCCCAGCATGACATATAATTTCGTGCAGGAGATAGAAGCCGCACCTGCGCCGTTTACTACAATCTTCACTTCGTCGATTTTCTTCCCGGCGATTTCCAGTGCATTGACTAATCCTGCGGCTGAGATGATGGCCGTTCCGTGCTGGTCATCGTGCATGACAGGAATGTCCAATTCTTCCTTCAGGCGGTTTTCGATTTCGAAACATTGCGGAGCCTTGATATCCTCCAGGTTGATACCTCCGAATGTAGGAGCGATAGCCTTGACCGTTTCGATGAACTTTTGCGGGTCTTTTTCGTTTACCTCAATATCAAAAACATCAATTCCTGCGAATATCTTGAACAAAAGGCCTTTTCCTTCCATTACCGGTTTTCCGGCCATAGCGCCTATATCTCCTAAGCCCAACACGGCTGTTCCGTTTGAAATAACAGCTACCAAGTTGCCTTTTGCGGTGTATTTATAGGCATCCAGCGGATTCTTTTGGATTTCCAGACAAGGCTCAGCTACTCCCGGTGAGTAAGCTAATGATAAGTCTGCCTGTGTACTATACGGTTTGGTAGGTATAACCTCGATTTTTCCCGGTTTGCCCTCCGCATGATACCGGAGTGCATCCTCTTTAGTAATTTTTGCCATAAATTCTTATAAATATAAGTTCAGATAATCTTTATGAATGTCCGCGAAACGAGTTGACAAGATGACCACGGATTAACCTATAACTTTGTCAATTCGTTTTCTTGTCAACTTGTCTGTTGACATTTGACACGCAAAAATAATAATTTGCTGGAATTTTACAAAGTAATCTCCAAGTTATCCAGCATGTTTTTTGTCTTTCGGCGTGCTTCGTTTGTGCTTTCCGCCCGTGCTAAGAGGACTCCCATGCGCCTATGGTCGTGTACCTCCGGTTTTCCGAAAAGACGGATTTGGGTATCGGGCTGTTCCAGGACTTTGCCTAAATTCCCGAAGCTGACCTGTGTGCTATCGCCTTCCACTACCACAGCTCGTGACGCACCTGGTCCTAAGAAACGGATATTCGGAATTGGCAGACCCAGAACTGCACGGGCATGAAGAGCAAATTGGGACAGGTCTTGCGTAATCATCGTTACCATACCTGTATCATGCGGACGGGGAGACACTTCGTTGAAGATAACATCATCGCCCTTTACAAATAATTCCACCCCGAAGATACCGCGTCCGCCCAATGCTTCCGTAATCTTTCCTGCTATCTCGCGAGCTTTTTCTTTGGCTTTCGGACTCATAGTCTGAGGCTGCCAGGATTCTCGGTAATCCCCGTTCTTTTGTACGTGCCCCACCGGCTCAAGGAAGGAGGTCCCACCAATATGACGGACCGTAAGCTGGGTAATTTCATAGTCGAAATCAATGAATCCTTCCACGATGACCTTTCCGGCTCCTGCACGGCCGCCCTCCTGGGCATAGTGCCAGGCTGGGTCTATCTCCTCTTCTTTGCGGATTACGCTTTGCCCATGTCCGCTGGAGCTCATAATTGGCTTCACCACACAAGGCATTCCGATTTCTTGAATTGCC
This sequence comes from uncultured Parabacteroides sp., assembly GCA_900547435.1. GTDB lineage: Bacteria > Bacteroidota > Bacteroidia > Bacteroidales > Tannerellaceae > Parabacteroides. The sequence continues at coordinate 3,930 of URGO01000004.1, read as the reverse complement.
TTTTTAAATTCTTCTTCGGTCGACACGAAACGATAGGGAGACGTAGGCAGGCCCAACTCTTCGGCAGCCAGCCGGCGTATTCCTTCGCGGTTCATGGTCAACCACGTGGCTTTCGCCGTAGGAATGACATGAAAGCCCTCCTTTTCCAGTTCCAGCAGGGTAGGGGTAGCGATGGCTTCTACCTCAGGCACGATATAATCTGGATTTTCCTTTTTGATGATTTCCCGTAATGCTTTCCCGTCCAGCATCGAGAGAACATACGAACGGTCTGCCACCTGCATGGCTGGGGCATTGGTATATTTATCTAAAGCGATTACTTCTACACCATAACGCTGCAACTCGATTACAAACTCTTTTCCTAATTCGCCACTCCCGCAGAGCACCACCTTGGTGGCTGTAGGCGACATGGGGGTTCCTATTGTTGTCATATTTTCCTGTTTTTATTTGTTTTTTGATACGCAAAGATACTTCGGGAATGGTTATTATACAAATTTCAGAAGCTGTTTTGAATTTCTTCGGAAAAATGTTTTATGTAGCTTTTTCTGAAGAAATCCCAAACAGCATCTAAATATGAATGGTCATTAAAAAGACGGATAAACTCAGAAATCCAAGGTGCCTGTAGCCCGTAGGTATTCCGTCTCATAAATTTTATATTGGGTTTGCGCCTCAATCAGATTGCTTTCGGCTTGTTGCCATTGCGATTGAGCATCAAGCAGGTCGGTTAAAGGAGCCATGGACGCCGCATAACGGCTGCGCATCACCCGCAGATTCTCATCGGCTTGTTGTAATCCTTTTTCTGCGGTATGGATGAGCTTATAGCCATCTTGCATGTTTTGAATGGCCTGTTGTACCTCAATGGTGAGTAATTGTGTATTCTTTTGTAGGTCGAGTTCCGCATTACGCAATTCATATTGTGCCTTACGGACTTTCTTACGGTTTTCTCCCCAATGGAAAATCGGGATATTGACAGATAGCATGACTATCCCCATACCGTCGCGGAATTCTTGTGAGTAGGGAGTCATCGTTCCATCTCCAGCATCAGCCATTCCGTTCAGCTTGATATTTCCATAATACGAGCAGTTGGCCAGCAAGCCAATTGTAGGCAGCATATCTGCACGTGCCATACGGATTTGTTCTTTGCCTGCTGCGATTTGATGTTCAAGGAGGTGCAATTCGGGTCGCAAATTTATATCCGGCACCAATCTTTCGGGTTCTGCAATGACAAATGCCGTATCAATGACTTCTATTTCGGTGTTGAAATCGGCACCAATGATTTGGCAGAGAGACATCCGGCACAGGTTGGCTCCATTTCTGGCTTTTTGTAATTGATATTGTATTTCAGTATGTTTAGCTTCGATACGCAGCAAATCGTTTTCGGTAGCCATGCCTGATGCAAGGGCTGCTTCTGTCTGTCGGTGCAGGGAATCCATTTGTGCGTGGTAACTTTCTAACATCCGGACTTTACGTCCAACAGCCAGATAAGTCCAATAGGCATTATCTGCTTCGACCACAGCATCCATGCGGGTCATACGATATTGTTCGGAAGCTACCTCTTCCCCGATACGTGCTAATCGGTTACCGGTCATGATTTTGCCTCCTGTGTAGATAGGTTGTGTCAAATTGATACCGGCCATATAAGATCCACGCATACGTATTTCCGCGCCCATCATGTCCATGTCAGGAAACAGGTAAGCACTTACTGCGGATGCATCGAACTTGGGTAAAAATGCCGCTTTGGCTATTTCCCGGTCAAGTTTTGCCTGTTTCCGTGCATTATCCGCTCGTTGAAGATCTTCGTTGTGTGACAGAGCCATCTTCCGGCATTCAGTTTGCGAAAGCCGGAGCGGTTGTTGTGCCGAAACATTTAAGCTATAGAGCAAAGCGACACAACATGAAATAATAATATTTTTCTTATTCATTCTCGTTTTTATTTTTATGAATATTTACTTTCCTCGTTTTTTTGAATGTGGAACAAAGCAGAATAGAACAGTGGCAATAAGACAAGGGTAATTATTGTACCGACTGTAAGTCCGCCCATGATGGTAATAGCCATCGAATTATACATCGGGTCTGTTACGAGCGGGATCATCCCCACAATCGTTGTCAATGAAGCCATCAGTACAGGACGCACACGAGAGACAGTCGCTTCTATCACAGCGGTATAAGGCTCAACCTTTTCTTCCGTCTGAAGACGATTGATTTCATCGACCAGCACAATGGCATTCTTAACCATCATGCCGATTAGCCCCAGCATACCAATAATGGCCATAAAAGTCATAGGTTGGCCGCTCAATAGCAATGACGGGGTAATACCGCAGAAGACGAACGGGAAGCAAAGCAAGATAAGAATGACTTTACGCCAGCTGTTGAACAACAACAAGAGAATGGCCAAGATGAGGAAGATGGTGATCGGAACGAATTTCATCAGGTTCCCGATAGCTTCACCTTGTATTTCACCTTCCCCCACCCAGCGCATCGTATAGCCATCGGGCAATGGAATGGCTTCGATTTCGTCTTGGATGGAAGCCACGACCTTGGTCGGAGTTGCATCGTTGCGGTCGGGATTCGGGTCACACTCTGCTTCGATAATCCGTTGACCGTTCAGTCGGACTACAAGGTCTTCATCCCAATCGAACCGCAGGTCGTTTACGACATTACCCAATGGGACGGAACGGAAAATCTTGTCCTGTAATTCGCTCATAGTTTTTCCACCGGCTAATGCTCCTTGTAGCTCTTCATTGGACAGATGGGTGTTCATCATGCTCCAGACGGGTGCCTCTTCCAATTTTTTGATACGGCTGCCATCGGTGTTTCTGACTTGCAGATTGAGTGTCACCATGCGTTCCTGATTGTTCAGTACTCCGATGGGCATTCCATCTGTCGCAGCCAACAAGGCGTTAGCTACATCACTTCGTCCGATGCCGGAACGCAACGCGTTTTGTTGCACATATTCGGCAATGAAAGCTTTGCCAGCCGGTTTCCAATTGTTTTGTACCGAATAAGCATCCACATAAGGCGAACGGCGCATGATGGCTTCAGCTTGCTCGCTCAGGTCGCGTAGTATGGCGGGGTCCGGGCCGGCAAATTCTACTTCAATGGTATGTGAAGTAGAGGTTGAGAAATTGTATTTACGGATGCGGATATAGGCTTCGGGATATAGTTTGCGAAGCTGTGTCCGTACAGTGGGTATTTGCTCCAGTACTGTGTTGTAATCTTTGCAATCTACAATCAGCTCTCCGTAACAATCGCCTCCGGATGTCATCGGGCGTACCAGACAATAAAGGGCCGGAGCACTTCCTTGGCTGACAGCTACCCGGTCGATGGCAGGATTCTTCTCAAGCAGGCTGCTCATTTCCAACAGACGGTCACGTACCACGTTGGCATCGGCCGCTGAAGGGAAAAAGCACTCGACAACAAACTGTTTATAATCAAAATCGGGGAAAAATAGATTCTTGACGCGCGTCATGCCGAAGATGCAGAGTGCCAGCAAACAGAACGCTACAAGAATTGTCGTGCGTTTGTAGCCTATCAAAAATGCAATTGTACGACGGATGAAACGATGCACGGGTGAATTCATGACCGTACCGGAATTGTTTTCAATCGTTTTCTCTTGTTTCGGCAACCAGGATTTGGCACAAATAGGAACCTGGATCAATGCCAGTATCCAACTTGCCAACAGGCTGACACATAATACCAGAAAGAGGTCACGGGCATATTCGCCGGCCGTATCGGGGGAAAGATATACACATAGGAAGGTGGAGGCGGCAATGATAGTTGCTCCCAATAGAGGCATTGCCGTATTGCGGCCGATGCGGTACAGATAAATCTCCGGAGTAAAACCTCGTTGCTTATCTGCAGAGTCCAACAGCAAATGCAACATTACGAAATATTTTTGAAAAAACACAATTTAGGAGTATCAAATTGTAGTTT
>URGO01000003.1 GCA_900547435.1 uncultured Parabacteroides sp. | reverse complement strand
GCCGCGCGGCGTTCCCCGACCGATGAGTTTTTATCCTGTTTGCTAACGAATCGTTGCGTTTCTATTTGGATTCTTCAAATCTTTTACCTTTTGAATACGAATTTTAGGGGAAAAACTTATCGCTTAATATATCTGATATTCCTAAATTAGATAATGTAGATTTTGAAAATAAACATGAAATGATTTTAAGTAATCTTATTGAGAAACAACGTCTAAATAGAATCATTTATTATTCTGTAAGTAAGGGAAATTTCTTTTTTTACTTTGGTAAAGTATAATGTTACAAAAGCCATTTTGTTAATATTAAAAGCCAAAAAATAAATGTTTCTTATTTGATGGACTGCTATTTTTGCATACAACCTAATACAAAATATTATGAAACAATTATTTTTTCTGATATTATGTTTATTGGTCGAATCAATCCAAGCGACCATCCATGAGCCTTATAAACAGGTAACGGCAACTATACGTAATGCCCCAGTTGCTTATTCTCCTGATCCTCTATCTGGTTACAGATGGGACGATCCAAAAGCAACAGATGATTTAGAGATTTACACAATTTATCCTAAAAAGGTTTTTTCTGATGAAACAGGAAACTTTTGTGCCAATTCAGATTTGTCTTCTATCCATGTTATAGGGGACTGTTCTTTGCAATTTGATTTTGGGCAAGTGAATGCCGGATGGTTAGAGTTTGATTCGGACAACTTGGTGGCTGATGTCAAGATGAGCATCAGTGAATATAATGAACCTGCTTTTTTCAATTTAGGTTCTCAGCATCCGATTAAAACGGCAAAACCAATACGATATGGGAATTCTTATCGATTAGAGTTAAACAAAGAGTTATATGAAGGAGTCCGTTTCGGTTGGATTCATATTAGAAAACTAAACCAGCCTGCAGATATTTCAAATATCCGACTGGTTTGTCAGGTAAAACCAACTAATTATGAAGGAAGTTTCTCTTGTAGTGATACTACTTTAACCCGAATTTGGTATACCGGAGCTTATACGGTAAAACTGAATCTACTGAAAGATTATTTTGGAGCTATTCTCATGGAGCGAAGCGACCGCCATTCATGGACAGGTGACGCTCATACTTCTCAAGCTGCATCCTTAGTTGCATTCGGGAATTTTGATTTTGTCAAAACCAATTTGATTTACACCTCAACACAATACAATGGCATAGCCAGTTATTCTCTGTATTGGATATTGAGTTTGATAGATTATTTTAACTATACTGGGGATGCCGATTTTGTAAGGAGTTTACTGAATAATGCTTGTCAGAAATTGGATGCGGCTTATGAACATTATGGCAAAAATCCATCCATCAGCTTTGCCGGATGGGATGAACGTCTGGGAGCAGGATTTGAAAGCCCTACGCAAGAAGCCCAATATATGTACCAAATGTTGTCTATCCAGACGTGGAATAAATTTGGGAATATGATGTCGCAAATTGGTCAGAAAAAGTTGGCCGGAAAATACAAAAGGTATGCCTTAGAGAAAATAGCTGAATTGCGTAAAGATCCTCGATGGATAACTCGATTGGGGGTTCATTCTGCTGCTGATGCGGTAAATGCCCTATTTGCCAATGAAAAAGAATTGCGACAAATTTGGAAAATAGCTTTTTCAGATAGAATGCAGCGTCTTTCCTATTCGCCGTTCAATCAGTACTTTATTATTTGTGCTTTAGCGAATATGAGAAAGCATCAAGAAGCATTGAATACCGTAAAAGATTGTTGGGGCGGTCAATTGGCTTATGGAGGAACAACATTCTTTGAGGTATTCCGTCCCTCATGGAATCAAATATCTGAACCCAATGACGCACCTGTGAATAACCAATGTGGGTACACCAGCCTGACTCATCCTTGGAGTGCAGGCGTCACAAAATGGATTAGTGAGGAAATATTAGGCATTAAACCTTCTGTTCCGGGATTTTCGGAATGTATCATAAAGCCTCGGTTATCCGATGGATTAACTTGGGTTGAAGGAAGTGTGCCTACTCCTCATGGAAAGATTGCGGTTTCATTTAATAGTTTAACGGGAGAAAGCAATATTTCTATTCCCCAAGGGATAACCGCTATAGTTGGTTTCCCAAAAGCAGGAAAAACAATCCGAAAAATAGAAATGAGCTCCAAATACCAAAAGCGTTTACAAGAAGACAATGAATTCATTTATTATAAACTCACAGCAGGGAATTATACTACAACTATTCATTATCAGGATGTACTACAAGGTGTAAAACAAGCAGAACCTTTTACATATCCATTACAGACAGAAATCCGCGAAGATGTGGAGACTCAGGGGAATTGGCCATTGAAATATGGAACTGCAGGTTATGTGCTCTTTAATTACGATAGTGTAGGTACGCATATCAAGAAGCTACCAAAATATTTGGAGAATATTGTGTTATCACGAAATGGCAATATACATTGGTCAAGCACTACTACTGATATACGCGCATTGAATGCTCCGGAGGAAAATGCTGAACGAAAAGCCGGAGGTATTATTACAAACGATCCCAACGTATGCCAGCAAACTTTCACCATTGACTTGAAAGGAGAAATGGGGAAAAAGTATTCAGTTTCTCTTTATTTTCTGGATTGGGATGCGCAAAATCGGCGCTCCGCAATAGAAGTATTCGATTATTCTACCCGTGAACTTCTATTGCCTGTATATATGGTGCGGAATTATGAAAAAGGGAAATATATAACTTATACCTTTGATCGCCCGGTGCGAATTCGAATAAATCATGTACGAGGTGCAAATGCTGCCTTAAGTGGGATATTTTTTGATTAAAACAAACTCAAAAACAGAAGAGTTGAATACTAACAACTAATAAAATTTATGCTATGAGAAATATTGGAATATTTTTAGTAACAACAGCTTGCAGTTTGGTTCAAGCCATAGCGCAAGATTTACCGGAATGGCGGAAAATGTATAGTGAGAAAGAAGTTCGGGAAATGTTTGTGAATCCTCCTCTATTTTATGCACCGCACACTTTCTGGTTTTGGGATGATACCCTGAAAGATGTATCTGTAGCCGCGTCAATGGCTAAGGAAATGGCCAAGCAGAGATTAAATCCCGGATATGCTCATCCCCGTTCTGGATTTGATCCATCGGTAGCCGCACTCCCTCTGGAACAATACTTGGAAAAACCCTGGTTCGATAGTTTTGGAAACGCGTTGCAGGAAGCTAAAAACCAAGATATGACATTAGGTTATTGTGACGACTATAATTGGCCGAGTGGGCAAATAGGCGGAAAATTATTGGAACAGCATCCGGAATTAGAAGCTCAATATCTGTCTCCCAAACGCTACTATGCAAAAGGGGGAGAGACTGTCGTTTATGAAAATATTGATTTTGCCGTAGCAGGAAGATTGGAAAATAAAGAAATTGATGCTAAATCGTTACAAATAATAGGAGAGGATAAATCTATCAAATGGATTGTCCCTGAGGGCGAATGGGTGATTTATACCTATACGAAAAAGTTCCATCCAGGTATTGACGGAGGCCGAGTAAATTATTTGAATCCGGATTTGATGAAAACCTTTATTCCGATGGTACATGAAAAGTATCTTAAACATTTCGGTTCGGATATGGGTAGCCATATTCCCGGCGTATTTATAGACAATGAAGGGGATTATGGTTGGCAGATTGCTTGGTCTGATTTTTTCGCACAGCAATACAAGAAAGATAAGAAAAGAGACATCCGTTTGTGGCTTCCTTTGCTTACCGAGAAAGACAAAGAAGGATTATTTGTAAAAGCCCGCTGCGATTGGTTTGATGTAGTTTCAGATGTTTATAATACATGCTATATAAAACCTTTAGTGAATTGGCTAAAACAACGGAATATGTATTATATCTCTAACTTATGGGAAGAATCGTTGCTGTTACAGACACAGGCCGTTGGAGATCTGATGCGGACCAACCGTTGTGTAACTATGCCAGGAACCGATTGCTTGGAAATGAGATCTCAAGATGTCCATGATTTTAAAGAAACACAATCTGTAGCGGAATTTGAGAACAGAGCATTTATGAGCGAAATTATGGGAGTAGCAGGTTGGATTCAGTCTCCGGAAATGATGAAGATGACAATTAATTCGATTACTTCATTTGGAGTCAATCATGTCGTTCCGCATGGAATTTATATGAATAGGAATTTGAGAACGGTACCATTCCCGACAGATTGGTTTACCGAGAATCCCTATTGGAAGCATATGCATTATTGGACAGATTTTGCAAGACGGGCCGCATTTGTAACCCGACACAGCCGGTTGGTAGCCGATGTTTTGTTAGTACAGCCCTTGGAAAGTGTATGGGCTTTTTCTGAAGGTTATTTTGCTGATGAATTATTAGGTCGTGATGAACCTTGGGATCAACGGGCCGTAGAAGCCGACCAAGTTTATTCGGAGGCTATGCGTAAAATGAATGAAGCAAATATTGATTTTCTAATCGCGGATAATTATTATTTATCCGGCAGTAGCGTGCGAACAGACAAGGGAAATACGACTATACGGATCAGAAATCATGATTTTAGGGCTATCGTTCTTCCACCGGCTTACATATTGGCCAGATCATCTATGAAAAAAATATATGATTTTGCCAAACAAGGAGGAGTTGTCTTGACATTGGGGGCGTTACCGACAGGTTCTCCTGAAAAAGGATTGAAAGATGAATTTGTCAGTAAGCTGTCTGAATCGTTGAGAACATTGCCGAATGTGATTGATTGCTCTGCGGTTGCAAGTACAAGCCTGATGAACTATATGACTACCACTCTTCAGGAAAAGATAAAGTTATCTATCCGCTTGGAAAATGCCGGAAGATTATATACAGCTCATCGCAAACTGGGATATAAAGATCTGTATTGGTTAGCAAATAACACCAACGACAAAAAAGAATTTACCGCTAAATTCAGAGACGGGAAAGGCCATGTAGAATTGTGGAATTGCGAGACAGGGCAGATAAGAACAGTGTATTCCCGGGAAAACGGAGAATATACAGACGTACCTTTGGTCTTGAATCCATTTGAAGGATATTGGGTGGTTTTTGATTCGGAACACAAAAACAAAACCCATTCTGATAGGATAGATGATACGGAATCGACTGTACGATTTTTGGACGCCCTTTGGACTATCCGTTATCCGGAGACAAATACGGTATGTAAGACAACGGCAAAAGTGCTTTATTCAAATGATGCGGAGATCGATTCGAAAAAGTTGCAAATAGGTTATAATGACTCTAACTGGCAATATTATAATAAGCAAAAGAAGGATGGATATAAATATGCTTATTGGAGATGTAACATTCCTATAGGTGCGACCTCGGTTGTGCTCCCGGACTATTTGGTAGGTAAAGATATTTGGATAGATAATGAAAAAAGAAGTGTTTCTGACTGTTCTATCTTATTGCCGAAAAATACGCGTTTGTTGGCGTTCGTTATGAAAGAAGATGAACTGAAAACCATCAAACCATTTGTTTTCACCGTTGATTCCGCAACTAATGAAGGATTAGATTCTTGGTACACATATGGGTTGCAGCAATACACAGGCTTTCTGGATTATGAAACGACCTTTCAAGTAGGAAAGGTTGGTTCGCAAGTACTTCTTGATTTAGGCGAAGTAAAATATATGGCCGAAGTGTTTGTAAATGGCAAATTGGTAGGTGCAAGATTGTGGGCTCCATTTCAGTTTGATATTTCTGAAGCATTAAAAGAAGGGACAAATACGATTAAAATCCGGGTAGGCAATTTGATAGCCAATAGCATGTGGATGCAAGATGATATGGACAAACTGCGCCTTTGGGGGTGGCGCGGTACTCCGGATCTTCTTCAATGCGATGCCGGATTATTTGGCCCGATTAAAATGAAAACAAAGTACTAACACATATAAAATACGACAAACATGAATGCACATCACAAAAAGAAAATCTTAGCAGCCGCTTCGTTGATATTATTATCTCCGATGGCTTTGCTGGCCCATGAAGGCGCAGTAACGTATGAAAAGCAAGAAATTTTTTCTTCTTCCAAGAAAAAGATTTCCGGCTCTATAAGAGATGTTGACGGCAATCCGATAGTTGGGGCTACAATTTTGGAAAAAGGCACCAATAATGGGGCCATATCGGATCTGAATGGAAACTTTACGCTTGAAGTGGCGGAAAATAGCGTGCTTCACATATCTTATATAGGATATGAGGAACAAAATATCCCGGTAAATCGTAAGGCTTCGTTTGATATTGTTATGCGGGAAGACTTGCAATCCTTGAACGAAGTGGTTGTTGTAGGGTATGGCAGTATGAGAAAAAAAGATTTGACAGGTGCTATTAGTCATATAGACGCAGACAATCTGTCCTATCAAAGACCTACTACAGTTCAGGACATTTTAAGAGGTTCCGCTCCGGGCCTGATTGTTGCTCCCTCCTCCAGTGACGCTAAAGAAAGTCCCAGTTTTTTGATTCGAGGACAACGTTCTTTGACTGGAGGAACATCGCCATTGGTCATACTGAACGGAGTTACTTTTAATGGAGACCTATCTGAGATCAATCCGATAGATATAGAGTCTGTTGATGTTTTGAAAGATGCCTCTTCGGCTGCTATTTATGGCGCGAAATCCGCGAATGGAGTTGTAATTATTACCACGAAGAAAGGAACGGGTGGGAAGCCAACCATCCGTTTTGACGGAAGTGTCGGATTTGCCACCATGGGGGTAAACCGTAAGTATTATGATTCTGAAGAATATCTGCAATACCGCTCTGATTATGCCGCAAGTAGCCATGGATTCGAAAACTTGGGGTATTATAGTAAACCGACTGCAGAGAATTTGCAGAAATATAATTTGACCGAAGAACAATGGCGTAATTATGATGCCATAGGGCAAGGCTCTACAAATTTGGAGGATATTTGGTTGCAACGTATTGGATTAGGCGAGATAGAACGGCAGAATTATTTCGCAAATAATCCATATGATTGGTATGACGCGACCTGGCAAACCGGATTACGGCAGAATTATAATGTAAGCCTATCCGGACAAACATCGAATGTGAATTATTATTGGTCATTGGGATATCAAGACAATGAAGGGAATCAAGTTGGCGATCGTTTTAAAAACTACCGTACCAACTTGCGTATTGACGCGAAAGCTACTGATTTTTTAGAAGTCGGTGCAAACCTAATATTGCAAAGTCGTGATGAAGGTTTCCAACGTATAGATTGGGAAGGAATGTGTAAAAACTCTCCTTGGTCTAATCCTTATAATGAAGATGGTTCATTAAACCCTTATCCTATGGGACAAGGTCATCAGGCTCCGGGGGTGAATAGTTTCTATAATTTGTCCATGTCATCAAAAAGTACCGGAACGCAAACGGTGAATAGTAATTTCTATGCTAAATTAACCTTGCCGTTTAATATTTCGTATCAGTTCACATTCGCTCCTCGTTATAGTTGGTATCAGAATAGGACATGGAGCAGTTCGGAAAGTGTATTTGACACAACGAATGGTTCGGCTATGCGGGAAAGTTCGCGTTCGATTGTCTGGACTTTAGACAATATCATTAAGTGGAATTATACGTTTGCCGAAAAACATTTAGTTGATATAACCCTTTTGCAAAGTGCAGAGAAGTATGAATATTGGAGTGAGCAGATGAGCGGACAGCAGTTTTCTCCTACGGATATCTTGCAATGGCATAATATGGCTAGTGCGAATGAAAAATCGATTACATCTAATGATGAAAAATACACTGGGGATGCTTTAATGGCTCGTTTATTTTATTCGTTTGACGATCGTTATATGTTGACAGCTTCTGTCCGTCGAGATGGATTTTCAGCATTCGGACGCTCTAATCCTCATGCTACATTCCCCTCTGTGGCGCTGGCCTGGAATTTCTCGAATGAAGATTTCTTTGATTGGGAACCGATGAGTAATGGTAAGCTTCGAATTTCTTGGGGGAAAAATGGGAATAGGGATATTGGCATTTATCAGGCGTTGTCCCAATTGACAACAGGGAGCGGTATTAGTCGATATTCTTACGTTACCCAAACCGGATCTCTGTATGAACTTTCCACTTTGCAGATTTCGCGTATGGAAAACAGCGATCTCAGATGGGAAAGCACGGCATCTTGGAATGTGGGACTCGACTTTGGATTTCTCAACAACCGCATTAACGGTAGCTTGGAGTATTATTATATGCCGACTACTGATATGCTTATGGATCGGACTTTACCCAATATCAGTGGATATAGTTCTGTGGTTACCAATTTGGGTAAGGTTGTTAATAGCGGATTTGAGATGTCCTTTAATTCGGCCAATATAGAACAGGAGAATTTCAGTTGGAATACGACTTTTAATTTAGCATATAATAAGAACAGAATTAAGCATCTGTATTATACCTATGAAGATGTTTTGGATGAAAACGGACATGTAATCGGCTCGAAAGAAGTCGATGATATAAATAAGAGTTGGTTTATTGATAAGCCTATTGGTGTCATTTGGGATTATGAGATGGTCGGTATTTGGCAAGAAGATGAAGCAGAAGAAGCTGCGAAATACGGACAGAATCCTGGAGATGCCAAAGCCCGTGATGTAAATGGAGATTATACGATATCGCAGGATGATAAAGTGTTCCTTGGACAAACGGAACCGAAAGTGCGTTTGTATTTAAAGAATGATTTTGTCCTTTTTAAGAACTGGGATGTATCGTTCAACATTTACTCGTATTTAGGTGCTAAAGTTGCAACAACCGACTATTTGAATTATTTTGATTTTACAGGAGATTATTTGAATACTCCGATTCGAGATTACTGGACTCCGGAAAATAAGTCCAATAAGTTTGCCCGATTAAAATCGACTTTACCGGCAAATGTATATCCGAAAAAAATCATATCCAGAGATTTTCTACGCTTAGAAAATATATCGGTTGGATATAGGGTTCCTCAACGAATTGCAAAATTATTACGGACACAGGATATCCGTGTATACGCTACTATCCGCAATGTTGCTATTTGGGCATTCTCAAGAGATTGGGCCAAGGCTAATTATTGGGATATTGAGACCGGAGGGTCTATGCCTCGTACATATACATTAGGAGCAAGTATAACATTCTAAAATTATAGTTATGAAAAAAAATTTATTGACCATAGCAACTCTTATATTCGGTTTAACAGGGTGTTCCGATAGCTGGTTGGAACCCGAACCTCTTTCTTTTTATGAGCCTAGTATTACTTTCTCGACAGTAGAAGGATTGGAAGGAGCATTGACCCGGTGTAGAAGCGATCTGTTATATTATTCCTGGGGTCGAATGGAACAGCCGTTTCTACAGAAATGATATTTTCGGATGTGGCTGTATCTGCCATTACCGATTTAAGCGGATCTCAAAATTTTGTTACAGATATAACGCCTACATCCGATAATACATATATAGGAACGAATCTTTCTAATGCATTTTGGACAAGTGGCGTTTCCGGAAGCAGTTTTGCCAATGTAGTCATTTCGCGTATTCCTGATTTGGATTTGGATGAGACAACCAAGAACCAGATGCTGTCGAAAGCTTATTTCCATCGTGCTTGGCGTTATTATCATCTCATATTCCAATTTGGTGATGTTCCTTTGGTTACAAAAGAAATCACTACGCCCAAATTGGACTTCCGTTCTGTTAAAATGGAAGTCATCATTGAAAAAATGATACAAGATCTTGAATTTGCCGTTGAACACATTCAGGAAAGGGATGATTGGGGCAAAGAGAATAAAGGCGGTTGTCTGATGTTACTAATCAAATTCTATTTGGCTGCCGGAGAATTCCAAAAAGCAGTAGACGCGGCAAATACATTAATCAACAATTGCGGTTATGCACTAATGGAAGAACCATTTGGAACATTTGAAAATCCTTATCCTGATGAACATCCGATAACCCGCAATGTGTATTGGGATTTGCATAGGCCTGTAAACAAGTCTATTGCAGCCAATACAGAAAGTATTATGACTATAATCAGTCGTTATGAGAATAAAGATAGCCGAGTGAATACGATGTTTCTCTATAATTTTACGCCTTTCTGGAGTATGACTGATGTAAATAGAGGCATATTGACACCGAGCAAGCAGAATATCGGAATAAGCCGGCAGGCGGGAACCCCGGAATTCATGGCTCAATATCCGGATTATATTGATATGAGGGAAATCTATGGTAGAGGGGAATGCTTTATTCGACCGACCTATTTTGCAGAAGAAGGCATGTGGAATGATTCTACTGATCTTCGGCACAGCCGGGAGGTCGGTAATTGGGTAAGCATGGAGGATTTGAAATATAATAATACGGCTTTGATCGGTACCGATGATGAGAAATATTACAACCAACCACTTCAGAAATTTGCAGACGACGGCACTTTATTATGCCAAGACACCATTCGTTGTTGGTATGGATATCCTTATTATAAACTTTGGGTAGATGATGTGGATAGGGATGTGGCTAATGGATATACAGGTGTGGACTATCAAGGTGGCCCTGGTGATATGTATCTATTTAGGTTAGCTGAGGCTTATTTGCTAAGAGCAGAGGCTTATTATTGGTTAGGAGATTATGCTAAAGCCGCAGACGATGTGAATACAATAAGGAAACGTGCTCATTGCAGTATTCTGTTCAATGCTTCACAAATGAGCGGTATTGAAGGCCTGGATTTAATCATGGATGAACGTGCCAGGGAGTTGATGTATGAAGAATTCAGGCATGTTGAATTAGTGCGGGTTTCTTATATTAAAGCCAACAAAGAAGGAACGTATGAATCACCGAAAAGTTTGGCTGATGAAAGTAGCAATAGTTATTGGTGGCATCGTGTTACTACTTATAATAACTACTATAATAAAGGGATTACCACATTACATGGTGATGAATATCGGATAAGTAAGCATAACATATTCTGGCCCATATCGCAAAGCAATATTGATCCTAACTTATATGGCCGAATTAATCAGAATTATGGTTATGCCGGTTACGAAAATAATGAGGTTCCAATAAGTTCTTTAGAAGAATTGGAGGAATCCGGACAATAAATTTATAAATACTTATACGGATTAAGGAATGGGGCTATTCCTTAATCCGTGCTAATCTGAATGATATGGAAAATGTATTAGAACAAATTGCATTTTGTGTGGAATCTGGGAAAATAAATCAAGACACACCTTACCCACCAGCTTTGAAAGGGAAACCGGGAGCTAATGAATATACGTTGCAGGCTTTGGATTCTGGTGTTCCTCCATCAGATATTTTATCAAGTCTGATAAAAGGCATGGAACAAATTGGTATAAAATTTCGCGAGAATAAAGTGTTTATTCCTCAAGTACTGATGAGCGCCAAAGCCATGAATGAATCTATGAAACATTTAAAAAAATATTTTGTGGATGGATCGGTGCGGCGTAAAGGCGTATTGATATTGGGTACTGTGGAAGGTGATTTGCATGATATTGGCAAAAATTTAGTGGCTATGATTGCAGAAGGAAATGGCTATGAGATTGTAGATCTGGGAGTGGATGTCTCTGCCGAAAAATTCTTAGCGGCAATAGCTAAACATCCGGATGCGTTTGTCGGAATGTCTGCACTATTGACAACGACTATGCTGAACATGGAGAAGATAAACAAAGAGATTAAAAAAGCATCTCCACAAACGCTTACTTTTGTAGGCGGGGCTCCGCTGAATGCGGAATTTGCGAAAAGAATCGGTGCGGATTATTATACCGACAAGCCACAAGATTTGGTTGAAATATTAAATGGACTTATTGCATAGAATATGGAAGTAAACAAATGGATAGATAATATTATTAGAATGGATGAACGTTTCAGTTTGCCCATTATGACGCACCCAGGCATAGAACTAATAAGCCATTCTATTCGCCAAGCCGTGCAAGATGGCAACATACACGCAAATGCCATCAAAGCCCTGAACGACCGTTTTCCTGCTGTCGCTTTGACAACCATGATGGATTTAACCGTTGAAGCCGAAGCGTTTGGATGTACGGTCACGTTCCCGGAGAATGATATGCCACATATTATCGGGAGGCTAATGGATTCGGTCTCGGTTGAAAACTTGAAGATACCAGATTTGTCAGCTGGACGATTCCCGGAATATCTCAAAGCGGTTCGTTTGATGGGAGAGTTTGTACCGGACAAACCCACTTTCTCTGGTGTCATCGGTCCATTTACATTAGCAGGTAGATTATATGGTATGTCAGAGATTATGGTGGATTGTTATTTGAATCCCACTTTGATACACCTTTTGCTATCCAAATGTACAGAATTCATCTTGGCCTATTGCACTGAAATGAAGCGTATAGGTTCACCGGGAGTTATTATGGCCGAACCAGCAGCCGGTTTGCTGGCGAATGAAGATTGTTTGCAGTTCTCATCTGTTTATATCAGACAGATCGCAGACGCTTTGCAGGATGATCATTTTTTATTGGTATTACATAATTGTGGGAATAGTGGGCAATGTACGCATGCCATGCTACAAACAGGGGCAAATGCTTATCATTTCGGGAATGCCATATCCATGATAGATGCATTGAAGGCTTGTCCTTCGGATGTTTTGGTTTTAGGGAATATTGACCCTGTTGGAGTTTTGAAGATGAAGCAACCGGAAGAAATAAAACAGGTTGTTATTGATTTATTGCAGCAAACGAAATGTTTTCCGAATTTTGTCTTATCTACAGGCTGCGATGTGCCACCATGGGTTCCGTTGGCGAATATACAGGCTTATTACGATGCTTTGTTTGCGTTTAACCAAAAGTCAAGATTATCTCATGGATGAATTTGTTACCTATACGCTCAATGTCTCGGAGATTGGCCTATCTCCCGATACGGTATTTAAACAGATACGTCAGACGGATTTTTCGCCTGAGAATCCGATAGTCTCCATTACTTTCGAGATTTTTGAAAAATTGGAGGAACTTGCTGCTATACGAGGAGGATTTGCTCTTTTTTCGGATATTGAATTGTCACGGGAAAAAGGAGCAGTCCGTATCCAAGATTGCTGGATGCATCCTCAAGCCAAGATTTGTGCGGCTATGCGGAACGCGGAGCGAATTGCCGTATTTGTTTGCACTGCAGGAAAAGGTTTTACGGATTATGCACAGAACTGTAACAAGAATGGAGATTATTTGAGTGGATATATAGCTGATACGGTAGGAAGCATAGTCGTAGAAAAAGCTATGGATTTTATTCAATCTGAATTGGAGAACCAGATGCGGATTTACAATTGGAAAATCACCAATCGGTATAGCCCGGGATATTGCAATTGGCAAATTGATGAACAAAAACAGCTTTTTTCACTACTCCCCAATACAATGGATTTCATTTCTCTTACAAAAAGCTGTCTGATGCTTCCTATTAAATCGGTCAGTGGAATTATAGGAGTGGGAAAAGAGGTGCGTAAAACAGGTTATTCCTGTGATATTTGTTCAAATAAGGCTTGTATATATAGAAAAATAAAAATGAATGTATAAATAAATCAAGTATGACACCCAAAGAACGAATTCTTGCAACAATTAATAGACAATCTACAGACCGGACACCGGTGGATTTATGGTGTACTCCGGAAGTGCTGCAATCTCTACGTGAATATACTTCTGTTCAGGAGGAACTGGAGATTTACAAACAATTAGGCGTGGATAAAATAGTCTGGGTCTTTCCAGGGTATAATGGTCGTTATTTTGATCCTAACGATAGTGGGGAGATTACGATGTGGGGCGTTCCCACACGTATGGTAAAAGCAGGAAAGGCGACTTACCAAGAGTATATAAATCCTCCTATCGCGAATTTTTATGATCCGATGCAATTGGCGGATTATCCCTCTTGGCCTGATCCAAATAATTTTGATTATGCCGGTGCTAAAGCATGGGCTGAAAAGGCTCGCCAGTATGATTTTGCAACCATCGGCCCTTGGATTTCCCATTTTGAGATTTATTGCCAGATGCGCGGATTGAAAAATGCTTTAATGGATACGTTAGCCAATCCGGAATTCTTGGATGCGGCTATTGAGCGGATTGATTATATTCAGACCTGCATGTTGAAACGGTTCTTGACAGAATTAGACGATTTGATTGATATCATATTCATCAGTGACGATATGGGTATGCAAGATAACATGTTGATTTCACTTGATTCTTGGGAGGCCCATTTTAAATATCGATTAAAGGCATGGTGCGATTTGATTCATAGTTTCGGGAAAAAAGTGCTTTATCATACGGATGGCTCTGTACGCCCTTTGATTCCTTATCTGATAGAATGTGGTGTGGACATTTTGAATCCTATTCAGCATGTATGTCCAGGTATGAGTTGTGAGGAGTTGAAATTGCAGTTTGGTAAGGATTTGATTTTTCATGGAGGAATAGAAAATCAAAAAATACTACCTATGGGAACGGTCGAAGATGTTAGGTTTGAAACACAACATTGCTTGGAAACTTTAGGAAAAGATGGAGGATTTATCTGTTGCTCTTGTCATAATATCCAGGCTGGAACTCCAGTAGAAAATATTTTAGCAATGATTGATGCGGTCAGGACAAATATATTCGTTAAATGACAAACAATTATTTGCATCACATCTGTGAATTAATTGCATCACAACTGTGATTTAATTACATCACCCGGGTGATGCAATTGATTCACGATTGTGATGCAAACATTTTCCAGATAAATACGATTAGTTATTATTTTAAAACTCTCGCCTTTAATTCATCTATTGTCCATGTGATGACTTTCCCTATAGGCTTTCCGTCACGGTAAGTAACAACCCGAAGCCATGTCGCATTTTTAGGAATGCTGAGCGGACCGGTATATTTCGGGGTATAACAATCCGGATCAGTATTGTCGAAAGTATAATAAATATCCAATCCTCCGATTTCACTACTTAACTTCACTTTCAGCTCGTCATTTTCCATATAAGGGCTGATAATCGCATTATACATGCTTCGTGCATAATTGATGTTAGCCTGATCGGCGCGGATGAAATGTTTTTCTACACGTGGCCAGAATTTATCCCAATCTGTATGTTGGGGACCACTCCACAATACTTCGGCCAAAGCCCATCCGCAAGGCCAAGCCATATATTCGGCATGGCGGAATGTAGGAACAGACTCTGCCCACAAATTCCCTTGTCCACCTAATATCATTTCCGCCGGAACGCCATCCGGGACAGGATTGAAGCTATACGAATCTTTTAACCTGCACATGGAATAGGTGGCCGGTTCTGCATTCGGTTCCCCTTGGTAAAGGTCGATATAACAATGCTGCATAGGGGTCATGATGACATGATGCCCGGCTTGAGCCGCTTTAATGCCGCCATTCATGCCTCTCCAACTCATCACATTGGCATCCGGAGCAAGCCCTCCTTCCAAAATCTCGTCCCAGCCAATAAGTTTTTTCCCTTTCGCTTTGAGTATATCGCCTAACCGATGGATGAAATAGCTTTGTAACTCCTCTTCATTCTTCAAGTGTTCTTTTCGCATGCGGGCCTGGCAATCGGGGCATTGATGCCAGAAGCCTTTATAACACTCATCCCCGCCGATATGAATATATTCGTCTGGGAAAAGGGAAGCTACCTCTGTCAGGACCTTATCCATGAATTCAAATGTGAAGTCTTTTCCGATGCAGAGCGAATTTTCCTCCCGTGTGTAGAAATCATTTCCTACATTGACCGCTTTGGGCGGGTTTATACAAGCCAATTCCGGATAAGAAACCATAGCGGCCATAGCATGTCCGGGAGCTTCTATCTCAGGTATGACGCGGACAAAACGTTTTGCCGCATAGGCCAAGACCTCTTTGACATCTTCTTGCGTATAATAACCTCCATAGCTTGCTTTTTCACCGGGCTGCTGGGGTTCACGGGTCCACCATTTTCCCACACGCGGGGCACGCCAGGCTCCGACTTCCGTTAATTTAGGCAATGATTTTATTTCTATACGCCAACCCTGGTCATCGGTCAGATGCCAATGGAATACATTCATTTTGTATTCAGCCAATTCATCAATAAACTTCATTACCTCTTCTTTGGTAAACCAATGCCGGCATACGTCCAGCATCAATCCCCGCCAACGGAACTGGGGCTTATCGGTAATCTCCGCGCAGGGTATTGTCCATTTTGTATCCTTTGGTTGTTGGGTTGTACTCTTAATCTCAGGAGGAAGCATTTGCAACAAAGTTTGTACTCCGTAAAAAATGCCGGCCGGTTGGTTGGCTGAAATCAGAATATGATCCCGATCTACCTCCAGGTGATACCCTTCTTCCTCTAATGCGGGGTCCTCAACCAGACGAAATTCAATCTTTCCTTTTGCGCTAAGGGGAAGCTTAAAACCTGTTGCCGGTGCTATTTTCTCGTTGAAATAGTCCGCAATACCTTCTAATTGCTCGTTGGATTCGTCCAAGGCAATGGAGATCTTGCTCGTAAGCGTAAAACATTCCGATGCAAGTCTCATTTCCTGAGGTACAGGAATCAGAGCCATGTCTGTTTCTGACGGCTGGCAAGTCTCATTATTACAAGATACGCTTGCCAATAATAGAGCCGTAGCTGCCAAATTGAATACTGTTTTCTTCATCTTTTTCTGTTTAATATAAATTATTCCTATTATTTTCGTAACCGATTATTCCGTCAACCGGAGTAAGGCGCCTTGTCCTGGAGCGAGATAGAACCACGGTGAAGAATTGTATAAGTATTATAAAGAGGCAGAAGATAGAAGTTAGAATAAAAAACACGAGTAGATATGAGTTCAAAAAATTATGCAGCTATCGACATCGGTTCGAATGCCGTTCGATTATTGATAAAGAAAGTCTCCCGTAATGAGAATACGGGAGAAGACAAGTTCTCGAAAGTCCTTTTATTGCGAGTTCCCCTTCGTTTAGGCTTCGATGTGTTCGAGCAAGGCGAAATCTCTCCGGTAAAAGAAGAGAGAATGCGCCGTTTGATGAAAGCGTATCGCCATCTGATGAAGATTTATGAGGTGGAATCTTTCCGGGCTTGTGCAACCTCAGCCATGCGTGATGCGAAAAACGGCAAGAATATCATCAAGAAAATCAAGAAGAGTACCGGGATTAATATCGAAATCATAGACGGACAAGAAGAAGCACAGATGATTTATAATAACCATCTGGAATGCAAAGAAGACCAAAACGGGAACTATATGTATGTGGATGTGGGCGGAGGTAGTACGGAAGTCAATCTCATGGTCGACGGGAAACTGGTTTATTCCAAATCATTCAATATCGGTACGGTGCGTATCCTTACCGGAGGTGTCACAGAAGCCGCTTGGCAACAATTACGTGATGAAATAACCGCCCGTACCCAAGATATCCCCAAAATCAACATTATCGGTTCGGGTGGAAACATCAATAAGCTGTATCGCCTAATTGATAAAAAAGATAAGAAACGGAAACGTATCCCTATAACTTCCTTACAGCAAATCTATGACAAGCTGAAAGTGTTAACTCCGGAAGCACGCATGGACGCATTCAATTTGAAACCGGACCGGGCTGATGTAATCGTCCCTGCATCCGAGATATTCCTTTGTATCGCAGAGGTAATCCATGCAGATTATATCTATGTCCCGGAAATCGGTCTTTCGGATGGTATCATTGATAATTTAGTAGCTGAAGATCGGAAGGACAATAACTGATTGTTTCGCGGTAATAAAAACAAAGAGTTTTCACACGCATACCTATCTATCAATTAAAGACACAAGGTGTGCGTGTGATGTTTGGCAACCAATAACCAAATCATGAAATGGATATATTTACATCATCCAGCTGTTCCGATGATTCAATAATAGGAAACTCTTGAGCTATATCCAATGATTGATAGCTATACAAGGCTTCTTTATGAATCGGGATAATGCCCAATCGGGGACGAAGGATGCGGCACGCTTTTTCCAATGTTTCCATATCGGCATGTCCGCTGGTATGGAATCCATCGTAAACTCCATCCAAAATGCGGTCGGGGAATAATCCGCGAAGCTCCACTATCTGAGGATTCACTTGTTTTTCCGTTCCTTTATAATAGCCTTGCCAAAGTGAATAAATCAAGTAAGCCGGTTCGTCATCGTATTCTTTCAGTATGTCTTTTATCAGTTCGATTTGACTTGCCCGTACAGGCATTAGGAAACCTTCATGGCTCAATTTGGCTTTGATTTTCGGATTCGTAACATGATGCTTACGAATGGTAAATATCTTATCGAATTTGAATAAGGAGGATTTCATGTACCGGGTAAAGATGTCAAGCATCGATTTTTGATATGTGTCGCACAAGAAATTCCTTTTTGTATCTTTACACGCTTGATGAAAAGAAGCCAGCCGGTCTATATCTGTAGACGAGCACAGGGCGAACACATATTTATGTTTCTTGAGTAAAGAAACCGTATTCCATTTGATGTCGTTTTCCCGAATCACTTTTTCTCCTTTTCTTCCCAACATCGTACCTTCTATAATGAGGATGTCTACATTCCCTACGAAATATTGTAAGGTGTCGAAAAGTCCTTTCCCTACATAGCCATGTTTCCGGAAATCTCCGGTATGCAATATAATCTTTCCTTCCGCTTCGATTTTGAACATATAAGCCTCAAAAGCGGAGTGGGAAACATAATAAGGAGTTACCCGGATCTATCCTTATATATCAACGGGAACTTTGGTTTCGTAATGATGAAAGCGTTCGAGGGCATCAAGTTCCTTGCTATAATCCCCATGAGCTTTTAATGCATTGTATTTGCACATCATCACCTCTTGCGCTCCTTGGCTGATGTATTGAGGAACGGTTTCGGGAACGAGGTGGAACAAGCCTACATGGTCTCCGTGATAGTGAGTGTAGAAAATGGCATCCGCGTCTTGGGTAAGCTCGGCTACATCCGTTTCGTTCAACTCTTTTGCATTGCTATCGGGCAAATTAGCTCCAAGATCGATAAGTATTTTGGCATTATCACTTTTGATTTCGGTGATGCATCCTCCTATTTGGTGCGCACCTCGGTGGATAGTTATTTCCATAATTTCTGTATGTTATAGGTGTAAAGTAAAGTCCTTCTCAGGACTTTACCACTCTTTTAAATTCGATTACCATGTTCGGTCTTTTCAGGATAGGCTGGCCTAATCGGGTCGTTACTTTTTCGTATCGGGCTTTTACCCAATCTACCACTTGGTTGCGGATTTCATTGTCGTAATAAAGCACGACTTGCAAAGGAAGTTGGATGTTTTCGGCACAGGTGAGGGAATTATTCGGCTGGTCAAGGTCCGGGCAGGTCGTAGTTATCCCCAAAAGAAAAGGCACAATGCTCCCTTCCAATGAACCTTTTCCGGTTTCCGTTTGGTATCCCAATTCTTTCCGCACGCCTTCCACGATATCCCGCAAGGTGAACATTTCTTCTGCCAATCCTTTTTCGCAAAGCGCATCGAGTTCTGCATTCAGAACCTCATCCGGCATTTCCGGCAACTTTTGCTTCTTTTCCCACATTACTTGAAATCTGAATGATTCCATTCTTGCCTTTGCATTCAATTGTGCTTTCCGTTTCGGGTCTTGTTTCTTGCTCATAATTCGTTTTATTTCTTATTTCATTTGCAAAGGTATAGAGGAGGTGTGCGGAAAGTCCGCATACTTAAAAAGAAATTATTTCTTTATCATAAAACTTATCGCTTAATATATCTGATATTCCTAAATTAGATAATGTAGATTTTGAAAATAAGAATGTCAAAGGGAATGATTTATCGTTGTTTATCAATTTAAAATAGTCTCCTTCTTTCTTTATTAATGGTGATATCCTTTTACATTCCCACCGTTTATCTTTAAATAAATACCCGCTTATAGTTTGCTTAGGAATTGATTCTTTTTCAGATTCTCCATTATTGTTTAAAACAATGATATGAAATGACGGAGTAGGAGCAATATTTTCTTCCCTCAATTTTTGAATACTTAAAGGTAAGTCAACTTCTAATTCTCCTAACCTTTCAATGATAGAAACTAATTCAGATTTGAGATTTTTAAAAGAGTCTGCTTCTGTAAAGAATTGGTAGAAATCTTTTATGTGTGCTCTTATGCCACTATCTCCACCTAAAGCATGCTTCCCATATTTTAATTCAATCAATGCAACTTTATGGGGACTTCCTTTAGAAATTGCAATGATATCAAAACGACCATGTTGTCCAGTTTTTGCATATTCAACATCAATGCAATACCATTCAGAGTCTGAATTACTATTGTTTTCTATAAATAAACGTGCTTGTGCTTGTTTTTCTAATTTTTCACGGTTATCACTTTGTTTCTTTATATGTTCATAACATTGAATGATTTCAGATTCTGTTATATTTTTCCTTTTTCTACTGATTCCATCAGTATAAAAAGAAGAAATTTCTCCTTTTAAGGAATGTGAATTACATGTGATTTTAGCTATGCTATCACAATTATAGTAGAGGTTGATATATCCATCTCTTACTCCGATTATAATTTCATCTTTATGCTTTAAATAAATTTCTTTATAAAATCCACTTGATTTAAATTTAGTGACAAAATCTTGATCTATATCACGACCTCGAAAAGAACTTTGTTTTTCCATAATCTCATTATTTATAAAAGTTAAACATATAGTATAAGCACTTCTTCATTTCTGTTCTCAGGCTTTCAGGTTCTATGACCTGAATGGTCTTGCCTTTAGCCAATAATTCGCTGATAAGATTCTGCGTGACACATAGTTGATACTCAAAATCGCAATACTCATCAGAGGTGTAAATCTCTTTTTGCGAATGATGCAAGGGCAAGGTGCGCAGGTATTTGCTTTGCGTGCCGTATGCACGGATGACCACCTTTTCGGGTCTGATTTCCTCGTTCACCCAAATGCCGATAGAATCTTTATAATATGCTTCGGGTGAGAAGCCGGAAGGATAATCGAACCGGGGTTCCGTAATGTCTACATGTTGTATGCGGTCGAGCGAAAAATGGCGGATGCCTTTCAGTTCCTCACAATGCCCCAATATATACCATCTTTGTCTATATACCTTTAAGCAATAGGGGCATACGTGATAAAGGGTGCTCTCGGCTTCGTAGAAAGGCTGGTAAGTTATTTCCACGATTCGGTTTTGCTTCATTGCTTCGATAAGGGTTTGGAGGTATTCCGTTCCTTCGGGAATCTCTTCGAGCAAGATGCGGTCCTTCATTAGTTTGCCTTCGGTGATTAAATTTGTTGTACTGAATGAGTTGAGCAACCATTGGCGCGTCTTGTCTTCGCGTAGGGAGGATAAGTCTTCGATGTAATACTTATGCCCGTCGGATTTGTCACACTCGATATTGATTTGGAACAATTCTTCCACGGCTTTGCGGTGGTCATGGAAGGTACGCAGGGGCAAAGGTTTTCCTTCACCCAGCGAAGAGCGTTCCCATTTGCGGCTTATCTCTTCGAAGGTAAGACGTCCGGCTTGAATCAAGGTATTCACCAGCCAGATGTAGCGGTTGAATGTCGTGCTTATCACCATGAAATGATTTTAAGTAATCTTATTGAGAAACAACGTCTAAATAGAATCATTTATTATTCTGTTATAATCGGCAAATTCAAAAGTACAGCTTTTCCAATCTAAAAGTACAACTTTATTCTTTCAAAAAGTCGGTGTTTAAACAGGACCCGAAAGGCTATTTAAACACCGCTTTTTATACCTATAATATATAGGGAAATGCTTGCAGATGTCCGGACTTTTTACTACATTTGTATAGTTTAAATTGGGTTGGTTTGCACTCAAACATTCAGCTCAAACCTTATTCCCTCCTCTCCATCCAACAATTTGCGTGTTCCTTCCACATTATTGTCATAGATATGCACGTTTCCAAATGTCAGAGTGATACGTTTTAATGGCAGGTCGATTTGCCTTGCCATCAGATATAAATGGTATATATCAGATGGTAGTCCTAAGTTGGCATCACTACTTCGTTGGTAGGCGGAAACGACCAGCTCTCCATCGTCGATTTGGAACTGCACGAGGCTCAAGCAGGGAGCTTGGTTGGTTTTTGCATCGGTCGAGCCGAGGAACAGGACGTAGTTCTTGCTATTGCGCCGTTCGAGGTTGATTTTCTCCACTAAAGGCGGCAGCTTCTCAAAATAGGTCGGGTAACTGTTGATGAGCGTCTGGCCGCAATAGTCCCACCACGTGATGCCGGCCTCGCGGTATCGCTCCACGCTACGCTCGCCCTGCATGAAGAGCTGTAGTTCGGTGCGGAGTTTCTTGCGTGCCAAGCTGTGCCCTTCGAATATGTCGAGCAGGTCGGCCGGGGTGAGCGTCAGTTGTTCGTCCAACAGGTAACGGATAGACCCCTTCTTGTTGGCCTGTTTCTTTCCTTCTGAGAGTATTTTCTGCAATATTAAATGGTATTTATTCATCGTTTAAACGGGATTTGGGTTTCTTTCTTGTATAACATAATATCGGTATAGGCGGAGTTGTAATTCAGTGTCCGATGCATTTCCGTCCGGGTAGCCCCATCGAACGGGTTGCCTATCCACCGGTTCCGCCCTATCCACTGGCAAAGCTCCAATATATCAGACTTGTTTGAGGTGAAATAAACGTAGGATTTACCGTGCAGGATAGTAAGGACATCGAGATAATCCGATAACTTCCAGCACATCCGATAGGTGCCTACTTCGGTCGAGAGGTAAGGCGGATCGACCAGATAGACCACGTTCGGCACGCTTTCATACTGCGCCACCAACGCTTTATAGTCCATTGAGACCACTTCCAGCCCGTCCAAATAGCCCTCACAAACGTAATCCGACATCTTCACATTATTATAAAAGCTCTCTTTGCGGAGGGCATCGAGGCTCACAGCATACTTCATCGAGAAGAGCAGCGACGAGGACAGCGTGATATAATCGACGAATCCAGTCGCCTCTTCTGCTTCCAGCCTTTGGATAATCCGCTCGTGCAGCTCTTTGGGCAGCAACTTGCCGCGAGGATAGTCCTTGACCATCTCCCTCAGTTCCGCCAGCAGCGCATTGGTACGCCCGACATTTTCCAACCTTTGCCGGTAATTGTCGAAGTCATTATAGACGACCCGCGCCTCCGATTTCTCCTGTTTGGTAATATGTGCCAACAGGCCGGATCCGCCAAACAAATCCACATAAACCGCATCGTCCGGAAACTCTTTTAATACATTCCGGAACTCCTTAATAAACATCCGCTTTTGCCCCATGAATGGCAAGGGTGCGGACTGGTAAATTTTCTTTTTCTCCACTTTCATTACACAGTTTTCCATAAGTTGATGTATATTTGTAACGCCAATCACGTATTAAAACAAAACGAGTAGTCGCGAACGGAAGGCATACAGCCCCCGGTCGTGCGGCTACTCGCATTTGTTTTGTTAGTATGTGATTGGCGTCTTTACTAACAGCCGGGGGCTTTCTTTTTTGTCCCCCGTTATCCCTCAAAATTTACACAGTAGTATCGCGGTCAAGATACCGTAGTATCGTCCGCGCGACACCGTAGTATCTCTTTGGCGATACTACGGTCTGCCGGAAAGCATCATTCCTCCAGGACTTATCCTACCGCCTTCGCATAGCGCGGGCAGTCTTTCAGTTTGGCATACAGCGGAGGAGCGGCTTCTATACATTCATAGACTACTCCATCCTCTTCGTAGTATTTTCCCAGTTCCAGTGCCATGTTGCCATCAGCCGGATAAGGTATCGGGTCATCAATGGTTCCGGCATGGGTCTCATCAAGTCGCTTGTAGAGGGATTCCGTACCGGTCGTTCCCGGCTTCCATTGCGCTTGCAGTTCATGAGGACTGATGACTTCAAATAACTCATTCGTCATCCTTTGTTTATCCACCACACGAAGCAGGAAACCTACCTGAACATTTTTCCCCATTTCCGCACCCTCTTCTCCCCAAATCGGTGCAAAGTTCTTTACATTAACTGACTTTTCGGTTGGAATGTCGGCCGTCTCGAACAGGATCCGGGAAAGGTTCATCACGTCCGCCAGGCCGGGAAGCGTCGTATCGGCCACCGGTTTGTCTCGGCTTACCAGGCCTATCTTGTCAAGTTCCGATTTGACCCAACGGATAAACTCATCATGCTCCTTCACTTCTTTATCGTTGATATCCTCGCGCCATTTACGGGACAAGGCAGCGTTTAGGCTGGCCGTATCTTCGGCCGAAGTCAGGCCGTAAGCCGCCATTTCAGCCGCATTGATGGCCCGGTCGCGCGTCAACGGCTTTACCACACGGACGGCAAACGCCCGTGTAACCTCCTGCTCTGCACCTTCCGCATCGATATCGGTATCTCGGATGTGCGCCAAATACAGCGTCACGGCCGGTCCTTCGTCTATGGAAACGAGGCGACCGTCCCGCCATACCGTTTTACCCGAGTTAAAGTCCTCTTCGCGTTTGGAAGGGACCACTTCATAATTCACTGCACTCTTCATCTTTTGTTCAATTTTATCGGTTATTCAATGTAAGTCAATTGGTTTGTACTTCCTTTGAAAATGTAACCGCATTGGTTTTCGATTTCCACGTCTTCGAGCGGCAACAGGTTCTTTTTCCCGAATTGCTTTTCGCAGGCGGAGATAAACTGGATAATCCCTTGGTAGTTCCCGTGGAACTCGCGGGCCAGGATCTTGCCTGTTTTCTCCCCGTCTATCACTTCATCGTACCCCACCAGACATTTGATCCAGTTAGGCTGCTTCTGGCTGTTGTACCTGATCTCGTAATCGTAAATGGTAATCGTCAATCCCAACAACTCGCGGATCTCTATATTCCGGGCATCCATTTGCCGGTCTATCCGGATTTTTGCCGTCAGTTCTCTCAGTTTCATTTTCTTTTCTATTTTCTGCATTAGCGAAAATGCATCGGCGTGCATCAGCTGACCGAAATAAGACGCCCAGCTTGCATCGGACCGGCAACGCCGCGCCCGGTCTGCCAACGTCTCCCGTGCCCGGACATATCCCTTGTTGTGTTCCGCTATCCCTTTCCCGTTACGCCGGAAGACATAACCGCAAAAATCGCATGGCGTACCGTCCATAGGAATGATCGCACATTGGTGCAACTTGGCCCGGATGCCCAGTTCGTACCACCAGTAATTCTTAACGCGCCATTTGGCTGCCTGTGCCTCTTCCAGTGTATGGAAAGCCAGGAAATTGTTGTCCGCATAACGGAGGGCGAACGCCGCCATGTCTTTCGCAAAATAATCAAACGGGAGCATGAGCAGGTTATGGATAAACGGGCTGGTCGGCGTCCCTATCGGCAGGATACCATTGATAAAAGAGACATACACCGCAAAATCCACCAGCCATTTGTCCGACACCATCCGGCGCAGCACCCGGCGGAATGCGGAAGCCGTTACATGCTCGTAGCATTTCCGCTGGTCGATGATCAAGGCATAATGCAGGTCAAGACGGTCATAGTAAGCATGCTTCAACCGGTGTACGACCGATTTCCGCCTGTCCTTGGCCGTTATCCCGTAACCCGGCTTGCAATTAAACCCGTTCCCGTTGTCCTTACTTTCATACACCGGCTCCAACAGGTTCAACAGCAGATGCTGGTAGATGCGGGTGACAAGCGAGGGGCTTTCTATTTCCCGGAGCTTCCCGTCATTATTCTTGATACGCATCGGACGATAGGACAAATCCGCTTTCCAACAGCCATCCATCAACCGTTCATATAACCGCTGGCAATTGGCCTCAAAGTCTTTCTTGAAAGCAATTACCTCCGATTTCCCTGAATGGTGCTTGAACGCCCGTCCGCAAGCCACAGCAATATCGCTAACGCTTAGTTTATTACTTATGTTATCTATCTTCTTCATTCATTATACTTCTTTCCTACCTGGCAAGCTTGGCAGAACAGGTAACGTCTTTTCACGCTACCGCACATCACCCTACATCTATGCGCTGGTCTTGTAGTAATTTGCCACTCCTGGGCACGACCGGAAAGGGTCTTCTGTCTTTATCGTTTGCTTACCTTTCTTGGGCAGAACCGGCATAATTGCGATTCGCATTCGTGGCGACGTTGTTCGCATTCACGTAACGTGGGGAACAATTGCCATTATTCGCATTACCGCGAAAACGCGAGCCTATCCTATAACGAGTGTTCAGGGCACTTCCCCAATATGTATTGTCATAATGGTAATAGCACTGTCCTGTCGAATAACTCCCCCCTTTCTCTATCTTCCAAGAAGTATAAGGAAGGCGTTTCAACGTGTAACTATCGCCGAGGTTCGTATAAGTCCCCGCCTTGCGGTAACTGGATTCAAAATCAAATGCGCCACCGTCTGCCTTGCTGGCACCCGTTTCATTATGCCATTTCATTTGGTCCGGCTCTATGTAGATGTCCACGGGATTCCCTATCCTGGACTCGTTCACGTCATGGATTAACATTCCTACCATTTCCATGCCGCCGCCATGATAACAAAAGATGTCGCCGGAAAGGGCCATCCCGCCTATCAGGGACATTCTAAGAATCACTTCCACGTCCCAGCTTTGTTCTGTTCCATCCACATCATAGGCATTGAAGGTTTGAGACATCTTCTTGTAGACACGCACATTCATTTCACCATCCAATAGTCCGACCGCTCCAGGCACATTCTGATACCAGTATGTCCCGCCGTAGAACTCAAACTCCTCGCCTTCCGGTATGCCAACCTCCGCCGCGTAGGAAGCCACCATCTGGCTCTCCATGCACTGCTCCTTCGGGTGTTCAAGGGACAGCAGTATATTGAAGTTCGTCCGTGTACCATCGGCGGTGTAGTATATGTCCCCTTGGGTGCTCCAGACTGCATATTTCCATGTTTCGGAACTGCTCAATTTGTACCGGATCCCGCCGTTCTGTTTCCACGTGGTTTCCGAATTGCAGCTGTCATTGGAGGATATCCCACTTCCGAATTTATTGCCTGGGTGAAGGTATTTTGTTCCATAAAAAACTTCCTGGCTTATAATATAGGTGTTACGGCTGTGGTAACCTCCTTCGGAAAACGGATAAGACTTATTTGGATCCGCATTCATCGAACGGGCTTTCTGCATGTTCGTTACCTGTTGCATGTCATTCACACGGGGGTAAGTCCGTCCGTTCTTGAACATCGTGCATAGGTTGCTCTGACCATTGCTCGACTTGCAGTTCGTCTCGCCCTCATACAGGAAGAAGAAGGCACGCGGCTTGCCGTCCACCGTGCAGACCGGGCACGGAGCAAGGGCGGTCGGACGGAGCGGATAACCGCTTACGTCCACGCCGTCCCATACCATGGGCTTTGAGAACAGGCCCACCCAGATACGGCCAGATTTGCCTTCGACATTATCCAGTAGGTAGACCGTTTCATCACGACCTGTACCTATTGTGTACTTCGTCTCGATCGTCTCCCAGGGTCTCAATACCCTGACCTCTTCACCCGCTGCATCATACAATTTCTGATTCACTCCATACTCGTTATAAAAGGTTTCCGCGTTGAATGCCCCGGCATCGCAGTATTTCTGCTGATGTGTGTTGTCCAGGTAAAGTTCTACATCGCACGCCGCACGCATCTCTTCCGTGATGCCGACCGTCGGGGCAAACGTGCCGTTCGTAAAACGCAGATAGTTGTTCCTTTTCAGTTCCCCGACCGGTTCCGTCTCCTCCCCGGCATTATCCGTCGTATCGAGAAGATAGGTATGCCAGTCATTCAGGTAATCCTTGTTGCCGTAAAACGCTTTCGGTTCGGGGGAAAGATCGTCCGCATCCCATGCCGCCACGCCATATTCCGGTACGGCATACTGTAGCTCTTGTAAAGCCGCACTGATAACTTTGTTCTGCACGGGGTTGGTTGATTCCGGGTCCAGTTCCCCGTCTACCGTCCCGCCGTTGATTACGATATTGCCTTCTCCCTCCAATGATTCCCAGTTGAGGGTCTTCATCTTGGGCTTACAATATTCTTTCAGGGCTTCCGTTTTTATGCGGCCGTCCTTTTCTCCATCTTGGAATGGGATGGATTCATTCCCGGTAATTTCTTCCCGGAGTGTCGCTTCTTCTATTGTCTTTCCTTTTGCCATATCTATTCATTTAATGGTAATAAAATCGGTTCATTATTGGCCCATAGCCAGGGGCTGCCATCCGGAAGGAGCCAGGAAGGGGACGTGGCGGATGGTGTATATTCGCCGGTACCAACCGATATGCCTCCCGCCGCCAGGTCCAACATGCCCAACCGGATTTCGCCAAGACGGATTTCGTTTAGCTTATTCATACTGCAATACATATATTTTTGAAGGTACGGCATTGCCGAACCTGATGCGCAGCTGCTGGCCGGGAATACATCCGGAGATGTTGAACTCCAGACTTTTACGCTTGTCTGTGCTGCTTGTTATCGTGCACTCATAAAGGAAATTATCTCCCGTGATACTACGTTCCAACGAGGTCTCCCCGCCTTCCGACAGTTCCATACGGACGGCCACGGCCGATCCTGTCACCTCTATCGGGTCGGACAAATAACCTGTTCCTTCCTGTTTGAATGTTATTTCTATTGCTGCCATATCTCACTTCACATAATTAGAAATCACACACAGCAAATTCGTATCTACCCCGCTGTTGTTCTCTACCAGCTTGTCGAAGCCGGCGGAGGTGATGGGGGTGATGGTGATGTCGTGCTCTTCGTCCAGGAGTCCGCCGGTGCGCTGGCCGGTGGCCTTGTCGTAGACTCCGAGCAGGTAGTCGTTCATCGCACGGACGTACTCCGCCTTCTGGATGTTGTACCGGCCTACCTTACGGTTCAGTTCCGGAGTTACCGTGTCGCCCGCATGGCTCATTACCTCCTGCTCCAGTTCGTCATACCCTTCGGGCTTGAACTTCTCCGAGGCGTTCATCTGCATGGCGTCATACTCCTCCGATATGGGGCGCAGGCAGCGCATGTTGCGGAGCATCACGAGGCGGTCCGCCGTAGGCACGCCGGTGAACTTCACCGACGTATATGCCTTGTAGAGGTCTATCGCTTCGCGCGTCTTCATGCCTGTACCTCCTCTGCCTTTTTATTTACATCAGTCTCCAGTTGTGCCATTATCGTGATAATCTCCGACAAAGTAGAAACCGGTTCGCTATCCACTTTGGAAACGTTGTTTTTCGAATAATCGCCTACATAAGTATTGTCATCTTTCTTATAGGCCTGCCCTTCAAACCAGGATTCTCCGCTGCCAAACGTGGCGGTCCCTGTCAGTTTGATATTCTCTCCCTCTATCAGGGTAGAATACTTCTTTTGCTCATTGCTGAATACTGTTGTTTCCATTGTTAATTGAAAATTGAAAGTTGATAATTGAAAATTCTATTTGCTGAAAAGGTCCTACCTTTTCAGGTGAAAGGTCCTACCTTTTCAGGTGAAAGGTCCTACCTTTTCATCGGAAAGGTTGGGCGTTTTCTTTATTGCTCCCCATCCTCTGCCGTGATGCGTTCGTACTTGATGTTCGTCTTGCGCATGTTCCTCAGTTTCTTTCCCAAGTAATACTGCACACCCGGTTCGCGCATCATGGTCGATACATCGTAGGTCTCCTTACTTTGTGCCCCGGCGGAGCGCAGGGTAATGCCGAATGAGCCGAGGTCGCCGCAATCCACTGATCGCCCCTCCTGCAGGTGTCGCACGAGGCAGTTAATCAGGCGGTCCATGCAGTTCTTGATGTCGCCCGAGGTGAGCGAGGACTGCTCGGCCACTTCATCGCACAGACTGTCGAACGATACACGGCCGTTCGACACCAGTTGCGGGTAGAACAGCTTCGCGCCGTCTCCGGCATCCTTACTCATGTCTTTCTTTTCGATAAGTTTGAATCTTAACATAAATCTTCTTTTTTTTAATGGTTAATATTCGTTGTTATACCCCTGATGTAACATTAAGTCCGGTAGAGAATATGTTCTCGTTGCGGTACTTGATGGCCACAAGGGTGTAAAATTTCTTGTCGCTTGGCGGTACGCTTGACGAACCGTTCTTGGTGTTGAGTGCATACGCGCTGCCTATGTAGACCGTTACCGGGACGTTCGGCTCTACCCGAACATCGTCTATCGCATTAAAATTGCTGTCATACATGACGGGGGTCATGCTCTCTTTCGTACCGAAGTAGCTGTTGGCTTCCAGGGTCATTTGCCTACGGCTGGCGGTGATCACCGAGCTGCCGCGGATCCGCATCGTTACCTTGAAGTAGAGTGGTCCTCGAGTGGGGTAATACTTGTTCAGCGATGGATCAACATTTGACAAGGCATAAGGCCGGATGTCGGTATATCCCCTGTTGTATGTACCAGAGAATTGCGTACATTCCGCATAGAATGGCGATTCGCTGATTAATTTCAGCTTGAGATTGTAATAATTATCGTCAGTCCATGGTATGGGGTAATACGTTCCGCTTGTGGCCGTCATGCGCAAAGCCAGATAGCAGTCCCATGTGCGGTCTATTGTAAACGGCGGCTGTGTAAGGTCTATTCGGAGTATAGAGCCACCATTGGAGATAGTCTCATCCGCATTAACTACTGTCGGACTTGTGTACGTGCTGTCCGGGTACATGATGACGCAGAAGTAGCTTTCGCCTATCTGACTGTTCTCAAAATCATCAAACCCTATCTGGTCTTCGCTGCTCAGGGCTATGGCGGCACCAAATCCGTATGTCTCTTGCGCCGTCCGGTTTACCGTAACCTCATTGTCGTCCTTCTTGATGCTTGTCATCATGAAGGGTTTGGCATCCGGATTGTACCCGGCGAAGAATCCCAGGCAAAACGGCTGGCGCGTTCCTCCTTTAGGCGGCGCATAGTCCCAGTTTGCTCCGTTACGGATGGCATCATGGCTCATACCGACAGGGAGGTTGAACCCGTATGTGCCCATGTTTCCCCGCTGCCAGTTGCCGCTGTAGTCTTTCAAGTCCCCGCCGTTGTTCACCCAGTCGGCGGCTTCCTGCGTCATAAGTACCGGCTTGCACTTGCTCCACGGGTTAATCTTCGATGACTGGCACAGCTTGGACAGCCGTGTTTCCAACTTGCCGTTCACCACCTCGCCCAGCGTGCAGGCCACATGGTACACTTGCCGTAGATTGGTCTTTGGTAAAGTCATGCTGCATCCTCCTTTCCTTGTTTAAGATTAAATATTTCACGATAGGCATTATCCAGCCTCAGTTGCAGGTTTCGCACCCGCTGCTCCAGCACCTTCACCCGGTTCTCGACCGGACGGAAACGGGCGTAGAGTTCTTTTAGGCCTTGAAATGCGATGCCAAGTATTGCCCCCTCATTAATTCCATAATATCCGGAATCCTCATTTAAAAACGTAACATTCCGGAATACGCCAATGAATGATTGCGCACTGAATCCGGTGTATTCCATTCCGTCCGTTAAATCAGTCCTGGTGTAATGTATGACAGGAATCCGCATGATGCGGTCCAATACGTTTTTTTCGTACCCAACAATGCTTTTCAATCGTATATCAGAAGTAACTTGGGAGCCATTTATATACAATCTTCCTGAATTGTCAATGCGTACATTGACAGAGCCCGATTTATAATTCAGATACAAATTGCCTAAGCTCCAGCTGCTGCCGCTCAACCCGTTGACCGTATTACCCGAAATGCTCGTTCCCGTATAATTCGAAGTCCTTCGTATTTGAATGGAATAAGATGAGCTTGAACAACTCCAAACAATATTGCTGCTAAAACTTGCAGAAGCCAATGTAAATGAGCTTCCGCCTCCTCCCGTTTGGTCATTTCCATAAGTCACATACACGGTGCTCCCGGATGCAGTCACCTTTGTAACTACTTTCCCGCTTCCCGATGAACCTGTGTTGGAATATCCTATAGAACTGATGATGGTCGGCTTGGATGATATTTCAGACCAGCTGTAAGAAGGCTTGCTGCTGCCTATCCAGCTTGGCTTACCACTAATTTCACTCCAAGAGTAGGACGGCTTGGAAGAGCCTATCCA
The DNA here is from genome assembly GCA_900547435.1 of uncultured Parabacteroides sp. Taxonomy (GTDB): domain Bacteria; phylum Bacteroidota; class Bacteroidia; order Bacteroidales; family Tannerellaceae; genus Parabacteroides. The sequence goes on along the minus strand of URGO01000003.1, from coordinate 11,252 downwards.
TGACGGTTTCCCGGTAATGCTGCTCCATGAGACGGACGTGCCGCCTCCGCCGGACGTGCCGCCTATCACATAGAGTTGCCCGCTTGAGTTCTTTCCTATCGTGGAGCCGTCATACTTCACCAGTCCGTAAGTGGAAGATGTTGCCACCGGCACGAAGTCCGAGAGGCTGCTTCCCGTGGAATAGGCCACCACATCTCCGGCCGTTGCGAAATTGTTGCTTGCATCGATACGGGTATATTGGCTTCCGGATCGGTAGTTGAAATAAATATTCCCTATGCTCTCCGATGCAGTATATCCGTTGATAACGTTTCCACTACCCGTTCCTATGACAAGATGGACATTGGAAGAAGGACCCGCGTACAACATTCCGACACCGTTGAACCAAACTCGGTTGGTGAATGTTTTCTGTGCCGTAATGGTCTGTGTGGTATTCAGTGTTACATATATGTCCAAGTTTGGCGTACCGCTCAGCTCTGAGTAGGCTATCGTATAGAACGTACCATTCCCGGCAAGGTATTTGGATGAGCTTCCCGACCCGGAGAGTGTGGTAAAGTTCCCGTTCCCGTCCTTGATGAATCCTGCGCCGTTGGTCAGCTGGCTGGTGTTGCTTGGGATAGATATGCTCTTCGCGCTGCTTCCGTCATAACTTCCACTACTGTACCCGCTCCATGAGAGGGAATAGGGATTGGGGCGGTCATTGGAAAGTCGTGAATCATTCCCGGCGCACACTGTTCCGCTGGTAGTTCCGATAAGCACATTCAGCACACCGGATGAAGTGAGCTGCAGGGCATTCCCCGGAGTGAAGTTCACACCTCCACCTCCGGCATAGTCAGGGTCCACCGAGATGACACCGGAAGAATCAACAACGATTCCCCCTCCGTCCTTGATACGCACCAGTCCGGTAGTGGAATAGCCAGCCACCGGAAGCCCCAAGTCCCCGTCATCTGCTGCGGAATAGGCCACCACGTCCTTCTCAGACAATACCCGTTCCGTAAAGGTCTTCACTCCACCGACAGTCTGGTTGGTCGTGAGGTCGACATAGTTGCCGAAGTTCGCCTCCAGCTTGCCGATGGCCGTGAGCAGCGTGTCGGTAGCCGTAATGGGCGAATATCCTGAGGGCTTCTGATAGCCCGTCAGCGGGGAGGATAGTTTTAAGTACCCGTTATCCGTCAGGTACTTCTGCGTCACATAATTGTTCTTCGTCAGATAAGCCGCCAGCTGGGTTTCATCTATTCCGCCACCGCCTTGGAAATCCGGGTCAACGTACCAGGCATTCGCCGTATTGTCATACAGCAATCCGCCTCCCTCCTTGGCGCGGAATAGGCCCGTGGTGTTATAATTCGTGGAGACGGGTAGCTGATTAGCGTCTGTAGGTTCGATGGCATACGCCACCACATCACCCGGCATGTGCAGATGCTGGCCGGAGACGGGCATAAGGTAATATTGCTCCTCCGGCAAGGCATTCCCTTCCGCGTCAGTCGTCACCAGCTGCCAGTATTGGGGACCGGAGGAAGGTATATAACCTATGCCTCCGCCGCCCGACTGGGCTGCCGACTGTATGCCTTCCGTCAGCCGCTTGTTGCGTGGTGTAGCGGCCAGGTAGCGCGTTTGGTATGTATATTGTTTCGTTGCCATGTATTCAATTGTTCTTCATTCCTCCATGTATTCTATCCCTTCATAATCGTCCGCCTCGAACTGAACCATCCTGATATTGCTCTGCTCCGCCCGGAGGTCTTGTGTTTCCGAAAGCACCAAGTAGGTGCCCGGCTCATGTTTGTCCGTATGAGTCTTGAACTCCGGAAGGAGCACCGTGGTTCCGGATAGCACCTTGTGCGGTGTGGCATACTGCGTGTAGATCGTACCGATAAGGAGCTTCTCCAGCAAATCGGTAGTTCCGGCCCGGTAGTAGCTTCCCCTGACGGCATAATTCGCCGTGTCGAACAGCTGCCCCAAGGCGGCCGGAGAGGGGTCCGGCATGGTGCCCAGCACCGTATCGATATCCAGTGGCTCTTTTGCGTCCCGGTTCAACCAGGCACTGTATTCGATATCCTTAGTCGATATGCTGTTTCCGGTCTTTTCGACAAACTCCACCTTCGGGTCCTTGTAGAGCAGCCAGCGGCATTGGTCGTAGTTGGCCGGCTTGATTTCCTTGCCATAGTCGTAAATAGGAATACCCGTCCCAACCTGCATCTCCAGATAACCGCCCACCGTCGGAAGGTTAATCAATTCACCCGTTCCGCGTTTGTCAAACAGCGTGGGCAGGCCATCGCGGTAATATCCGATAATCTGCTTGTTCTGCTGCCATCCGCCCAGGCCCGATTCGTTTTTGCGGTTGCCCTGATACCAGCAGAGCCACGCATCACCCCATGCGGCCTCTCCGCTGCGCCAATAGGCCTTTTCGCCGGGATTGGCAAACGATTCGCTGTCCTTCACGGCGTTGTTCACATAATGATACAGGGCATTGCCGTTGCCATCACGCAGGGTGAGCTTGATGGGGACATAGGCGAAGTTAGCCCGGTCCTGCTGCTCCTCCCAGTTTCCTTCTTCATTGTTGACAGACGCCTCTTCGAACGGGTTATAACGCGGGTCGAACAGGAGGCTCAGCGATATTTTTAGCCGGTAATTGTTCCGTGCCGTCCCGATGTTCGCCAGGTAGGGCGTTTCGGGCACTTTCAGCAACATAGACCCGATGCTATCGGACGGCTGCTGTACATAACTGGCATAAGTCCCGGAGTTCCGGCTTGCGAAAGTCTCCACCGTCCAGGCAATGCCGGCTTCTTCCCCTCCGGAATAGACCGGTTCGATACGGTAGAACTTGGCATTGGCGTGCTTCTCCAATCCTTTGGCCGTATCGGACAGATGGGTATAGAATCCTATCTCCTCCGAATCACCCGTATCGGTGCTGAACCAGGTCGTGAGCCGTTGGCCGTCCACGGTGTCCGGGTCAACCTCGCCCTCCAGGAGCGTGGTCTGCTCGTAAGGCGAATAGGTCAGCTTCACATTATTATAGACCTTATCCACCGACAAGGTGGAATCGTCCGAATCCCATTCTACCGCCTCCGGAGTAAATGCCGTATAAAGGGCGTTCAAATCATACAGGTGGACCACACCGCCCTTCTGAATCAAACGGAGAGCGAACGGACGCAACGTCTCATCCAAGACCTCACGGAGGGTCATCGCCTCGCCGTCCTCGTCATAGAAGTTCTGACACTGCACCGCCGTAGCATCCAGCAGATTCGATGAAGAGTTCTCAAAGAGCCGGGTACTGACATGCTCCATGAGTGAGCCGTAGTTGATGCCCGATGCCGTAAGAGCCTCCGTGATAATATTCCGAAGCGTCTTAAACCCTTCACCGGAGAAGCTCAGCCGGTCCAGGATGGCCAGGTCGGAGAAGGTCAGTTCCACGCCATAATCCGTTTTATAAGCGAAGGGCTCTTCATATAATTCGGGGTCAAGCGTACCGGACCAGTATAAGTTCCCTTCCCGGTACACATCCAACCGGACACTTCCGGCTTTGACGGTATAGAGGTCCACAAACTGCCGGTCGCTGTCGGAGTAGAGTTGCAACTTGGCGCTGGAGGATTGCACCGGCTCCAGCTTATCCGTCTCCTGCCATTCGATGGTCAGGGGCGTATCGGTAAAATCTACGTCCGTAACCGCTCCCGAATACCCCTCCTGGTATATCTTCACATCATACAGCACATCCGAGTAACTGTAGAAGCCACCTTCATATCTAAGATTCATGCTCATCGGGTCCGTTTCCTTTCATGTTCCACACCTTGCAACGCCACATACAAGTCCCTGCCCCGTATCTTGGTCTCCAGATAAAGGCCGTCCGTACTGAACCCGGCCGGACGTATCCGGCTTTGCAGTTTATCCAAAGGAGCAATCACTTCCGGCCGGCTGCTGGCTCCGGCATATTCACCCACCAAAGCAAGTGTGGGACCGTAAGCAATACCACCGCTTGCCAACGCTTTAGGCTTAGGCAGTGATGCCAATACTCCCAAAATCGAGGCTACCGCACCGGCCGCCATCACCCATCCCACAATCGGGATAGAGGCCACAGAAGCTGCTGCGCCCGACGCTGCCACTGCCGTATTGGCCGTAGTTTGCTCGACGGAGGCGGCGATTTGCGTATTGGCCAAGGCGATGATTTGGGGAATGACCTGAGCAATGGTCTGTAACAGGGTCGCTCCCCAACTCGCCCAAGCTCCTGCCGAATCGTTCAGTACCCCGGACAGGCCACCCATAATTCCGGCCAAAGATTGGAGGCTGTCCATCGCTGAACCGGTAAAATCAAACTCCGGAATGGAATCCGAGAACATCTGCCTCATACGTTGCAGATTTTCTTGCAGTTGGCTCTGGATCATCTCAAACGTTACCGGAATAACAACCTCTACCGGATCCGTTACGCCGGTTATATCCGATGCGGGAAGCAAATCTTTGTAGTTATCATTTGCCAGATGGCCCGCTACACCTTTTTGAATGGTTAGTTGCAGCAGGTTCAATCTTTCCTGATACAATCTTATTTCCTTTTCCAAGTTGACGGCCTGTTCGGCGGATGCCTTGCTTTGAGCCTCTTTCAATTCATTTATCCGGTTGATTAAGCCTCCGGTAGTGGAAAGGTCCGTATTGAGCACCTTCCCGGTCGAGCCTTTTCCGCCGTTGTCTAAAGAAGATATATTGATGTCCTTGGCAAGTTTGTCGTTGGCTGCGTTCAAGGCCTCTATCTCCGTATTAACTCCTTTCAACTGGCTTTCCAGACGGGCCGCATTGATAATGGCGTTATTCAGGGCAGATGCGCCGCCTTCTCCGATTACCGGAGTTTTCATCAGCTGGTCCCTTAATGCAACGGCCGGAGCCAATTGCTTTTCCAATGACTCTTTTTGACCTTTCAAGTCAAGGAGCTTAGTGGCATTCTGGGTCATCTTGTCCATCGAGGCTCGGGCAATGGCGGCATCGGTCAGGCTTTTCGTCAGACGTGCATAAGCATCGTCTGCCTGACCTGCCATGATGATTTCGTTGGAAAGGTTTTCGAAGTAGGCCGGATATTGGTCTTGCAACTGCTTGACTGCATCGAGTCGTTCCTTGCGTCTCCGGGTATCATCGGTGGCCGCACCGTAAAGGACATTCAGCTGGGTAAGCTCCTTTTGGGCGTTCTCCGTGCCTCTTTGGGTGGCATCGTTCAGTTGTTTTTGCGCTTCGGCAGAAGCATCCACCGCCTTGCCTAATGAAAGTTGCCGGCTGATCCATGCCGCTATCTCCTTGCCGTTGGTCGACAGGACGGTAACAGCCAGGACCAGCGCCGTTTGCCACGAAAACAATGAGCCTGCCACCTGTCGCCATACCGGGATTGCCGTCTGTCCGGAAGCCTTTAATGCTTCGTTTTCCTTGCGGGCGGAGGCTATCGCATCGGCCAAGATCGGGAGGTTGTTGGAGATGGCAAGGAATCCGGTATTGACCGACATGCTGAATGCCGGAAGTTCGCGGACCACCTGCTGTAGGGAAACTCCCAACGCATTGAACCGTGGGGCAACGGATGCCGCCTGGCTTACCGATGCGCCCATCTGCGCCCCCCCTTCGGAGGCCTGACGGGCTGTCCGGGCGCCCCCGTCCAAACCTTTTTGGATAGACTGCGCGGCGGTGCTTGCCCGGTCATCCAACTGTACCGTAAACTTGTATAATTGTGAATCTGCCATTTAACTGTCTCCAAATCGTTTCAACATCCTGTTATAATCTTCTTTTGATACGGCTCTGACATCCGGCGTTGGCTCCGCATCTTCCCAAGCAAAGCGGGCTACGTCCGTCAGGTCCAGTTTTTTCTTTGAATACGGAAGTAGCATCTTATGGGCGATGAACCGGGCCTGTTCCCAGGATGCCCGGTACCGGTATTGCTCATGGAGGTTCCATTCCTCCACAAGCAAGGAGAGTTCATCCAACGTAAGCCGGTAAACGTCCGAGAGCGAAAGCCCGATTACCCCGACGGCGAATCCGATGACGCGGTCTATGCCTCTGCCGCCGTTTTTTTTTCAGCGGAGGCATCCGGTTTCCCGAAAAGGGCCTCCGAGATTCCGGACATCTCCAATACGTCCAAATCGTCCATCAGCTCCTCCGCCGAAGCGTAAGGGAACGACACATGCTCCCGTTTACAGGTGGCTTGAAGTGCCAGGAAAAGCAATTCGCTAATGGAAAAGATGTCTTTTACATCCTCCATTTCCCGGCCAGTCTGGTCCTTGTAGCGTTTCAACACGCCCACTGTCAGGCGGCAGGGATAAGTGGTCCCATTGATTGTTATCTTTTTCATTTTTCTGTTATTTAATCATCTATTCAAAAAACTCGTACTTTTTCAGCTGATGCTCCCTGTTTTGGTCTCCACGTTGCCATCGTTATCGAACGTGGTGCTGTATGTGGCGTCATCATCGGCCGGCGAATTCTGCTCCAGGCTGGTGATGACGAACATGCCCTCCTCGTAGCTGCTGCTTGCGTCCCCGGCCTCTTCCGAATAACCGTACTTGACCTTGACCGGCTCGCGGCTCTTCATGATAGCCAGCAGCTTCTGGTAAACGTTGCCCGTACCGAAGAGGGTAAGCGCCTCACACTTGATGGTGACGCTGAGTTTGGTCACTTTCTTTTTCGAGAAAGCCCCGTTGGCTGTATCTTTCGTAACGCGCTCTTTGGTCTCTCCGCTGTATGTGATGGTGTGGCTCGTGGCCGCCGCCTGCGGTTTGTATGAATCAGTTTCGAAGATATAGACCATCAGGTCGCGTCCTTCTACCACATCTCCTTCTTTCTTTGCCATAACTTTATACTGATTATTAAAATGAATACTAACAGGATTATCACTGCGCCCCAGGCGAGCACCGGCTTCAGCTTTTCCAATATTTCCACCGCCGCCGGGGCTTTCTCTTCCATCTGCCGGGCAGAACTTTCCCGTACACGGTCGATCGTTTCATCGGCCGTATAGGTCACGCCGGGGATGGCATCGGTTTCTACCGAAAGGTTCAGCGTCCCCTTATCCAGTTCCGCCGTCAGCCTCAGGCCGTCCGCTTCTTTCACGAGCCGCCGGCCCTCAAGGAGGCTGTCCGGCGGTATCTGGAATGCCAGTGTCCTTGCCGGTATTGCTGCGAGGGCGATGGAAACCTTTCTCTGCCACCGGAGGCTGTCGGCCCTTTGGATAGTAGTACTTCCGCTTGTACTCCGACACGAGGTCGCGAGCAGGGCAACGGCCATAAATAGGACATACCACCATCTTCGCCATACAACCCTCGATGGCCGCCAGCCGTTCCTGGAACGTCCGGACTTCATCGTATAGCCTGATAATCGTTTCATTATCCCGTGCTGCCATTTGGCGGGACACGTCGTCTCTATCCAGCTTCTGTTTTCTTCGAAGGAGCGGTAGGCCGGCCAGCCAGTTCAGGAGGACTATCAACCCGCCGCCCGTACCCAGGTAGTTGAACAACGCATCCCAGTCCATCCTTACGCCTTTTTCTTAGCAAACAATCCGATAATCCACTGGATAAGTCCCGTATCGGCCACGCCGTTTGCCGCAAGGCCGGATCCCAATCCGTAAAGCAGGGCGATATACCATTCCTGGCCGGCAAGGAATCCCAGTTCCTGCCACCAGCCGAACATGCATACCGCAATGCCGATCACCCAGGAAAGAACCTGGACGGCCCACGAAGGCAGTTTCGGGATCAGCGCTTTGACCGCTTCCACCACAACCGGAATCACCGCCACGATAGCCGCCAGCGATGCGAATACCGCGTCATAATCCGTAGCCGGAACATCCGCCACGGTCTGTGCCATGAGAGGCACACATACGATGGCCATCAGAGCCACCCATAAAAATCTAAATGCTTTCATAATTCTTCATTTTTAATTCTTCATTCTTCATTTTCTAAAAGTTCCCATCCCGCTTCTACCTCTTCCATCCGTGCCGGGACGCCGTTCTCCACCTCCGAGATGGCAGCGGCCAGGGCGCACATCGTCCCCCGTTCGTCCACGTCCGGCACAAAGGTGGTCGGAACTTGCATCTTCCGGCATACGGCGGTAATGTAGGCCGCCGTGTCATTTTCGGTAGCCGGAGCCCAGCGGCGGATAAAGTCCGCTACGGTCTGGCAACCATGCTTCCGGCGGTAGTTCCGGAGGGTACGGATAAGGGCGCGGTAGCCCCACTTCATCTCCTCGAACTGGAAGAAGTCCGGGTCGGTCTGTTCGCCGCGCAACCCTTGCCAGTTATCTTTTGTCCGCCGGATATTACCGGGATTGCAGTTTCTTATTCCTCTTGGCTCCATAAATGTCTTTTTACCACGTTCCACATTATGCCCCTTTCGCCGAATAGATGGCCGCTTGGTACTTGTTCCGGATAGGCAGGGCCGTAAAGCGTTTCTGGAAGCCAATTACGTCGCCGCGCTGTTCCGGATCCTTGTACTTGGCAAACACCTCGATGTCTCCGTCCGCACGCATCACCTCGTTAGCGCAGTAGAAGAGCGAGCACTGCGTGTCGGTATCTGCCGCCTTCGTGCCGAATGCCACCTTTGCGCCTGTAGAAGCGTTGTAGTAAGGCAGTTGGCTGAAGGTATAGAGGTCGAAACCGAAAATCTTGTTTCCAGTCAGCATCTCCTTGTAGAGCTTCATGTCCTCCGCCATGAGGTCGGCCAGGTGGTACGGGTTCAGGACGGCCACCATCGTAGCCGGGTCGATGTCCTTCGAGCGGAACCAGGCGTCCATGTCCAGGATGTCCTGGAAGCTTAATGCCACCAAGCCTTGCTTGTTCGTATTACCGCTGGTCTTTCTTACCGGCGTCAGTTCCTTGTTGGTCTGCGGGGCCCAGTTGTTGGCCGCGAAAGCAGCCGTCTTGGCCTGCAAGGTATTGCGGTGCTGGCGCACAACACTTTCCATCTTGTCGTAAGCCAGTTCCATCGCTTCCACGTTGCGGACCACCGTATTCTTGGTGTCGAACGTATGGAGCGGGAGTTCCAACGCCGTATCCGAGCGGCTGGCCGTCGGCACGGGGAAGGTGGTGTTATCGACAAGCACTTCCGGATCGACACCGGCTTCCGCCAAATTGATTTTGTTATACTCCACCATCGCCGTCATGTCCACCGAACGGGCCAGGAACGTGCGGTTTGGGTAGAACCCTTCCATCAGCATGGAAATCCAAATCTGTTTTTCTATTGCCATGTTTAATCACTGTTTAAATGTTACTTAATTCGTTTCTTTAGTTCCTCGAAAGCTTCCGGATCGGTTTCCTTCAGGCGTTTCAATCCTTCGGGGTCTTCCTTGGCCCATTTGAGGTAGGTCCAGTCCATGCGGTCTTTCGTGGCTGCCGCTTTGCCGGATGGCTTGACTTTATCCGACAGCGTTTCCTTTGCCGGGATGGCTTCCAGTGTAGTCTTGGCCATCTCAAAGTCGGTAAGGGCAAGTTTTACAAACTGTTCTTTCTTATCCGCCGTGATACGTCCGTCTTTGACTGCCAAATCGACCAATGCTTCCGCTTGGGCTTTGCGTTGGCCTTCCAATTCTTTCTCCGCCTTCTCCGTGCGGGCTTTCAGTTCCATAATGGCGGCGGAGATGGCTTTCCCGTCCGCTTCCGCGCTTTTGAGGCCAAGAGCCGCGTAGGCTTCGGCCGTTAAGATGATTTTGTCCATTTCGTCTGTTTTGTTATTGATGTTTAATAATGATTCGATACTCAGCCGGATCTGGTCGTCAGGGATGGCTTCACCTTGTGCGTTATAAAGACGGAGCGCGTTCCGGTTGCTGGGGACGCTGACCAGGCTGACCTCGCACAGTTCCCAGTCCGTTATGGTAATGCGCTCTTCTCCGTCCGGGTTCGTCCGGAGTTCCACCGCATAAATAATGATGCCGGGACTGCACCCTTTGAGGAATCCCTTTTCACCCTGCCGCTTGCATTTGGCGGCCAACGTGTCCTCTTCATCATACACGGGAGTGCCGATCAGCTTTGTCCCTTCCACGCGAAGTCCGGTCATCTGGCCAATCAGTTTATCCGCTTCATGGTTGAAGAGCATCACCGGATTGGCGTTATAGCGTTCAAACCGTCCGGCCGCGTTTAAGAGGACAAAGCCGTGGCTGTTCACTACACTCTCATCGTTCAATATGTACTCACCTTTGTTCATGCTTGCCGTTGTTTTTACCGCAAACTTACCAACGGGCCGCATGTGGAAAAAACTGAGTTGAAATTCTTTACACTTTGGTTTACTGCCACTTTAATTTACTTGAACTTTGCCCTAAAATTTTAGATTATGAGCCCCAAAGAGAAAGATACAAAGACGGGTATCAGGGTGAAAGACCCGCAGAAATATGAATATGCCTACCTGCTTTACATGCAACGCGTTCCTCAGAAGGAAATCGCCGACCGGGTGGGCGTCAGCCAGCAGACATTATCCAAGTGGAAGGATGACGGAGGCTGGGAACTGAAACGTGTGGCACGGACAGTGAGCCGCGACCAGATTATCAATAAGACGCTTATGAAGATTAATGAGTTGTTGGACAATGAGGAGGATTTTAATGGGGATGAGTTCGCCAAGCTCTCCAGCCAGCTCGAGAAGATTAAAGGCGGCTATACGATGGACGATGTGGCGGACATCCTGACCAAGTTCGGGGACTACATCATCGAGCAGAGCGCGTCGGACAGGGCCATCACAACCGAGTTCGTCCAGCTGCTTACCAAATATCAGGATAAGTACCTTTTAATGCGTATCAACAATGGCTAAGAACCGAATCACCAAAGAAAAATGGAAGCAGTGGGAAGAGCGCAAGAAGCTCATCCTGTCGGCGGACTTCCGCCTGGCTGATACCGGCGAGGCCAAGGAGGCACGCATCGAACGGGCCCGGAAGGATTACCAGTTCTTTGTCGAAACCTACTTCCCACACCTTTGTACCGACAAGGAGACAAAGAAAATTACCCGCTGCGGGAAGTTCCAGCTGGACGCGGCGAAATACCTGAAGGCGCACCGCCATACCCGCGCCGTATTCGAATGGGCCCGGGGTCATGCCAAGAGTACCCACGTCAGCCTCCTGATTCCTATTTGGCTGATGATTCAGGAAGCGAGAACGATACATGTCATGGTGCTGGTCAGCAAGTCGGAGGACAGTGCCGACCGCCTCCTCTCAGACCTGCAATGCGAACTGCAATACAACACCCTGCTCCGGTCGGACTTCGGTATCGAAATAGACGAAGGCAGCTGGAGCATCGGCGAGTTCAAGACCAAAGACGGGATGCTCTTCATGTC
>URGO01000002.1 GCA_900547435.1 uncultured Parabacteroides sp. | reverse complement strand
TGTTTCCGATTTACGCGCGCTTCTCCTTGGTATTTGTTTCGGTGGCTTTGGAATATTGTTCGTTTGTGGAAGGAGCATCCCGCAACGGGGTGTATGATTTTGTAGACAAAGCGACCAAAATCCTTCCTTTACTCTACTTGAAAGCGTCCCTATTGCCGAAAGTGGAATCCGACGATATCTATGAGCCGGAGTATCATGTTACCGAGGATATGTATGAAACGGTGCGTTCCGGGATAGCCGGATTGCTGGAAGAGCGTGATACCTATCTGGACACTTTTCATCAGGATATGCAATATAGAGATACGACGATAGCCGCGTTTATTTCAGAGCACCAGGCGGATGTCTATCAGGATCTAGAAATAATTGTAGCCCTCTTCCGGGAAGGAAACGAGGTGGTCATGCGGGAATCGGTAGCTTTGTGCTATCAGAACTTTTGCGATTATTGGGGACAACAATTGTTGAATGCATTAAAGGCGTTGCATAACCTGCGCTATGCGGATGAAGATTTAAAAGATGGTGATGACAGATAAGTATGTACATACAATTACAAAAGAGGAGGTAGAAGACCTCCCTATGGAGCATTTCGACGGACGTATATTTGTACTTACGACGGAGAGCGAGGCCAACAAAGCCGTGGAGTATCTGCAAAAATTCCCACGGATAGGTTTTGATACCGAGACGCGGCCGAGTTTCCGGAAAGGAAGGCGCTATAAAGTTTCCTTGGTACAATTGTCTACGGATGATACCTGTTTCCTGTTCCGGCTGAACTATATGGGTTTTCCCGCTTCGTTGGGACGGTTGCTGGGGAATGCGGACGTGATGAAGATAGGTCTCTCGCTTCGCGATGACTTCAATTCGTTGCGCAAACGGGTCGAGATTAATCCGCTGAACTTCTTGGATATCCAGTCGCTGGTCTTGCAATATGGCATCGAGGAGGCCAGTTTGCAAAAGATCTACGCCATTTTGTTCGGGAAAAAAATCTCCAAAGGACAACGCTTGAGCAATTGGGAGACCGATATATTGACAGAACAACAAAAAAGGTATGCCGCATTAGACGCATGGGCTTGCCTGCAAATCTATAAACAACTGAATAACGAAGCATGATGAACTATTGTAAAATATTACTGAAACCCAAGAAAGAGGAATCGTTGTTGCGGTTCCACCCGTGGGTGTTTTCCGGAGCGATTCAACGGATAGAAGGAAAGCCGGAAGAGGGGGATTTGGTAGAAGTCTATGGGGCGAACGGTGATTTCTTGGCGGTAGGCCACTATCAGATAGGAAGCATTGCCGTCCGTGTCTTGTCGTTCGAACAACGTGAGATAGACCATGCTTTTTGGGTGGAGCGGATTCGCTCGGCTTATCAGTTGCGTTGTACGTTGGGATTGGCGAATGCGGAAAACAACAATACGTTCCGTCTGGTGCATGGCGAGGGGGATAATCTGCCCGGATTGGTGATTGATATGTATGCGCATACAGCGGTTATGCAAGCCCATTCGGTGGGAATGCACCGATGTCGTCAGGAGATAGCCGGGGCGTTGAAAGAGGTGATAGGGGATGCGTTGCAGAATATTTATTATAAGTCTGAGACGACCCTTCCTTATAAGGCGGATATAGATACCGAGAATGGCTATCTGATGGGAGAGGACGTAGAAGATATAGCCGTAGAGAATGGTTTGCGGTTTTGTGTGGATTGGCAAAAAGGTCAAAAGACGGGTTTCTTTGTCGACCAACGCGAGAATCGTTCGTTGCTGGAACATTATGCGAAAGGCCGTTCTGTCCTGAATATGTTTTGCTATACCGGCGGATTTTCGTTTTACGCGATGCGTGGCGGGGCCAAGCTGGTGCATTCGGTGGATAGTTCCGCCAAGGCTATATCGTTGACCAATCGTAATGTGGAATTGAACTTCCTGGACGATCCCCGTCATCAGGCTTTTGCCGAAGACGCATTTAAGTTCTTGGAAAGGATGGGTAGTAACTATGACCTGATTATTTTGGATCCTCCGGCATTTGCCAAACATAAGAATGTGCTGCGCAATGCCTTGCAGGGATACCGCAAACTGAATGCGATTGCCTTCGAGAAAATCCAGCCCGGAGGAATCCTGTTTACTTTCTCCTGTTCGCAGGTGGTCAGCAAAGAAAATTTCCGCCTGGCGGTTTTCAGTGCGGCTGCGCAAGCCAAACGGAGTGTCCGCATTTTGCATCAATTGACCCAGCCGGCCGATCATCCGGTCAATATTTATCATCCGGAAGGCGAGTACCTGAAGGGATTGGTGCTTTATGTGGAGTGATTTTGATAAACGATATAAACTAAAAACCACCTCGAAGTTCATTTCGAGGTGGTTCTGATTAGTTGCGGAGGCCTGATTCGAACAGACGACCTTTGGGTTATGAGCCCAACGAGCTACCACTGCTCCACTCCGCGATGTCGCGTTGTAACCTTTTCGATTACGGGTGCAAAGGTAGGAAGTCTAAATCTTAAAAACAAGCCTGCATGTTATAAAAAAACAAAATTCCTACAAATAAAGAAGACAAGTTGACAAGAAAACAAGGTCATCTCACTCTTTGAGCCCTCGTCAACCTGTCAACTTGTTACCTTGTCAACTTACTTTATTCCCAGTTTATCCTTGATAGCTTGAGGTATTGCGTCCTTATGAACCACGATATTCATGGTTTTATACTTCACGAAAGTTTCTGAAGCATACCATGTACCTTTATATTTATTATCGGTACCCCAAGAATTCTTTACCATATAAAATTTCTTGCCCGTCTGATCCTTGGCAATACCGTAAATCTGCATACCATGGTCGTCCGTGGTTTCATAATTATCGTAAGCCTCCTGACGCATTTCCTGCGTTACGTTGATTTCCTGACAAGGCTTCTCCAGCATCTTCTTGATTTCAGCCTCTTTCTCTGATGCACTCAGGCCCAACCAATGGTCTTGGTCCGAACCGCTACGTTCCATCGATTCGATATCCGGCATAACGGCAATACCGTTACGGGTAAATCCCTTTTCGCTCACGTCTGAGCCCCAAGCGATGGTATAACCGGTATTGATGGCATTGTCGAACACCTGCATCAATTCGTCAATCGGCAGATTATATGAAAGCGCCCAGCGCCAGTTGTCCTGAATTTCCAAAGCGAATTGGGAATAGAACGGATGATGTGTATAAGAAGTCAGCGAAACATAGTCATCCGGATTAAGTCCCAACTCAGCCGCAAAGCTCTTCGGTGTATATTCCTTACCATTATAAGTAAACTTCTCCGGAGCTACACCCAAATAAGCATCGATAATTCCGTCAAAGCCCTTCTTCCAAGCCGTAGAAAGCTTGCGATTCGGATTTTTGATAACCGCATCCAGATAAGCGCGAGACAACGATTCCACTTCGCCATGCACGTGCATATCCTCGCCATACTGCAAACCGCTCATTACCGACTCCGGAACGATTCCGTAGTCTTTCCAAGCCATCAAAACATCGGTAAACGAACCGCCCTGCGCATAATTCAACTCGCCATGCAAACGAACAAATTTCTCGCCTTTGTCTTTATAGTTTTTACTTACAATAAACATCTCAGACAAATCGTACTCACCCTTGCCCATGCGCAATAATTCCGATTCCAAAAAGGCAACCGCCGAGAAGCTCCAGCAGGTACCGCTTCTATTCTGGTTCTTAATCGGAGTAATTTTCAACTCTTTTACCGGAGTGAAAACATATCCCTCCTCTTTCTCTTTCTTTTTGTCCTTCGCATCAACAGAAGGCAACACCATAGCCAACAATAGGGCCGATACAATTATTTTCTTCATGTTTATTTAAAGTTTTAAATGAATCATTATTGAGGGGCAAATATACAACTTTGTTTTGAATTCCCCCTATTTTCTCACAAACATCTTGCCTTTTTCTTGCAATCTCCCCGAAATTTCCTCTATCAGAAGGAACAAATTGTTTGCATCACAAGGGTGAATCAATTGCATCACAGTTGTGATGCAATCAATTCACAGTTGTGAATTAATTAATTCACCCGGGTGATGCAAACAAATCGTCTTTTAAATCCGTGAAATTTTAAGTTTCCATGTTTTAGAAGTTGTTTTAAATTTATTGGTTAACTTTGCATTCCATATAAATAAGGAAAAAGGAATATGCACTATGGAACATAAACAAACAGAAAAAGGACAAAACAATCCATTGAAACTCATCTTCAACTACGCGGACGTGTTTTATAGCTTCTTTTACGATGACCTCAGCGGATGCATTCATCGTTCGCGGGAATATGCCATGAACTATGTATATTCCGGCGAGATGATTCTCGATAATGGCAAAGAACAAATCCACGTAGGGAAAGGAGAATGCGTATATATCCCGCGCGATCACCATATTACTCTGTACAAAAGGCCATACGAAGGCGAACGTTATTGCGGCATATTCCTGAGTTTCACCCGGAAATTCCTAAGAGAAATGTACGCCAAACTCGACCTGTATAAAGTTCCGGCCAATACACCTAAACTAAAACCGGAGGTAATCAAATTGCCCAAAACAGCTGAAATAACTAGCCTTTTCGCCTCGCTGACTCCCTTCTTCGACCCGGAGGTAAAACCGCAAGATGACTTCATGTACCTGAAAATGCAAGAGGGATTACTCGCTTTACTCCATATTGACAAACGGTTCGCCCCTACTCTATTTGATTTCAATGAACCTTGGAAGATTGATATCCTCGAATTTATGAATCAAAATTATATGTATGAGTTCACGATAGAAGATTTGGCGCATTATACCGGAAGAAGCCTGGCCACCTTCAAGCGAGACTTCAAGAAGATAAGCGACCTTACTCCTGAAAAATGGCTCATACACAAACGCCTTGAGGTAGCATACGCCATGATGCGGGAAGGCGGGAAAAGAATCGTGGATGTATATACCCAGGTCGGTTTCAAAAACCAGTCGCATTTCTCCACCGCGTTTAAAAGGCAATATGGCATTGCCCCTACATCGGTCTCATCATTAGATAATTGAACTTTTCAGCAATACTATTTGAGCTGTACAGCAATGGATGTGTTTCTGTTCCGCTTTACCTTTGCATTCGTAAACCAATAAACGAATAAATAAAAAAACTCATAACCCTCAATAAAAGAACGTTTATGAAAAAGAAATCATCCATTGCAGCAATCTGTTTGGCACTCCTCATCTGTTCGTGCGGGACAGGAGACAAACAGGAACAGGAAAATCAACTTAAAACAGACAATAGTATGGAAGAGCAACTGAATTTAACGCAAGAATGGGACAAAGTATTCCCGCAGAGTGACAAAGTGAGCCACTCGAAAATCACATTCCATAACCGCTATGGCATCACTCTAGCCGCAGACCTGTATATGCCCCAAGGAGCAACGGGGAAATTACCGGCTATCGCCATTTGCGGTCCTTTCGGAGCCGTCAAAGAACAGGCTTCGGGCCTTTATGCCCAGACATTGGCGGAACGCGGGTTCCTGACTATCGCTTTTGACCCGTCTTTTACCGGAGAAAGCGGAGGAAAACCCCGTTATGTAGCTTCGCCCGACATCAACACCGAAGACTTCTGTGCCGCTATAGACTATCTGTCGACCCGTAAAGATGTAGACCCCGAACGTATCGGCATCCTGGGTATCTGTGGTTGGGGAGGTATGGCGGTTAATGCCGCGGCTATCGACACACGTATTAAAGCGACCGTAGCTTCTACGATGTATGATATGAGCCGCGTGAATGCCAACGGATATTTTGATACCGCAAACAATCCAGATGCCCGTAATGAACTGCGCAAACAATTGAATGCACAACGCACAGAAGATTATCGGAATGGGACATACGCCCTTGCCGGAGGATTGCCCGATACGGTACCGGCCGATGCGCCCCAATTCCTGAAAGACTATTTCAACTACTATAAGACAGAACGTGGCTATCACAAACGATCGCTCAATTCGAACGGAGGATGGAACAAGACCTCTACCCTCTCCTTCCTCAATATGCCAATCCTGGCGTATGCCGGTGAAATCCGTAATGCCGTATTGCTTATCCATGGCGAAAATGCTCACTCACGTTACTTCAGCGAAGACACGTATAAGGAATTAAAAGGAGACAACAAAGAATTGTTGATCATTCCCGGTGCAAACCACACCGACCTATATGATAACTTCGATAAGATTCCGTTCGACAAAATTGTCTCATTCTACCATGAACATTTGAAATAATGTATAAATGAGAGGATAATTGATTACGTTCCGAGACGGGTAGCAAGTCTGCCCGCTCGGTTTTATGCCTCCTAACTACTTAATTTTCTCATCCGATTACACAATTCTACCGATTTTTGAGGGTTATCCCATAGATTTTTCCTATATTTGCCCAAGAAGGGAACTAATTACGTCTCCACAAACCAAAGAACTTAAAAACTTAAAAACTTAAAAACTAAATAATAACACCTTAAAACTAACCATCGTATGAAACGAAGAAGTTTTATTTCCAGCTCGCTGATCTTAGGCGCAAGTCTGCCTTTAGGATTAGCAACGACAACAACCTCATGCAGTGGTAATTCCGCCGGAGCCGGAGCTTCCGCGGCTAAACACTTCACCCCCGAAGAACTGGGTATGTTCTCGTTTGTAGATATTGCCCCGGACGGGAAACCGCTCAAGGCGGCCCTTATCGGGAACGGAGACCGCGGAACAGGTGCGGCTTGCCAATTCCTGGAAGCAGGTCCCAACCTTTCCATCATCGCTTTGGCGGATATATTCAAAGACCGGCAAGACGCATGCCGCAAGGTTTTGAAGGAAAAGTACAACAACGATGTGCCGGACGAAAATTGTTTCCTGGGATTTGATGCCTACAAGAAGGTATTGGCCATGCCGGATGTAGATGTCGTATTGCTCTGTACACCCACTCATTTCCGCCCGGAGCAGTTCAAGGCCGCGGTAGAAGCCAAGAAACATATCTTCATGGAAAAGCCCTGCGCCATTGACCCGTCAGGCATCCGTACCGTGATAGCCGCGGCTAAGGTGGCCGAGAACGCCGGACTTACGGTCATCACCGGAAACCAACGCCGGCACCGACGCGATTATTGGGAAGCTTACGTGAACGTACGCAACGGAATGATAGGCGATATCATCTCGACCTCGGCGCATTGGGACCAAGGGGCTTGGTGGAATAAGAAGAAACGCCCGGAATGGAGCGACATGGAATATTGCATACGCAACTGGTTCAACATCAAATGGCTGAGCGGAGACCATCTTTTAGACCAGGCGGTGCATAACATCGACATCGTTACGTGGTTCATGGGCGAACGACCGGAATCGGCTACAGGATTCGGAGGGCGTGTGCGTCGCCTTACCGGTGATATCTATGACAACTTCGCGTGCGACTATACATATGCGGGAAACAAACGCATGTTGTGTACGGCGCGTCAGATTGACGGATGCGAAGGGAACGTGTCGGAACGTATCTTGGGTACGAAAGGCGTGGCATTATTGAGCGATAATAACACCATTCATTTCGAAGATTATGCCGGAAACACTATTTGGCAATACGATTATGAAGCCAAACCGGTAAAGAACCCGTATAATCAGGAACATATCCACTTGGTTGAGTCAATCCGCCTGAATAAGAAAATCAATCAGGCACTGGATTTGGCTTATTCCACACAAGTGGCTATCTTGGGACGTGAAGCGGCTTATACCGGCAAACGGATAACTTGGGATGAGATTATGGCTTCCGACCTGCGCTATGGTCCGACGGAATACAAACTGGGGCCGTTGCCAGATTATCACGAAGGCGAAGCTCCGAAACCGGGAAAAGATCCGGCGGCTCCAATGTAAGCCAACCTTTTTCCCCATCGGTATGTTGCTATTTGCGGATTAAATAGTTACCTTTGCCCGCAAAATAATAAAATGTAGAAAATAATGCCGAATATCTCACAACGAGGAGTCGATATGCCGGCTTCTCCTATACGAAAGCTCGTTCCGTTGGCGGAAGAGGCAAAAGCAAGAGGAGTAAAAGTATACCATCTGAACATCGGGCAGCCGGACATTCCCACGCCCGATGTCGCGATGGATGCGTTGCGCCATGTCGACCGGACGGTACTTGAATACTCTCCCAGCGAAGGTATCCGCAGTTTCCGGGAGAAACTGGTCAAATACTATGCCAAGTTCAATATTCAGGTTGACGCGGAGGATATCATCATCACGACCGGCGGTTCGGAAGCGGTATTCTTTGCGTTCATGGCTTGCCTTGACCCAGGGGATGAGATTATCGTCCCGGAACCGGCGTATGCCAACTATATGGCCTTTGCCATTTCGTGCGGAGCGGTGATTAAAACGGTTCCGTCTACCATCGAAGAGGGTTTTGCTTTACCCTCGGTCGAGAAATTCGAGGCCTTAATTACCCCGCGAACCAAAGGTATCCTGATTTGCAATCCAAACAACCCGACAGGCTATCTGTACACGCAAAAGGAGATGAACCAGTTGCGCGACATCGTGAAGAAATACGACCTGTTCCTCTTCTCCGATGAGGTTTACCGCGAATTTTGTTATACCGGAGCACCTTATATCTCGGCATTCCATTTGGAAGGAATCGAGAACAACGTGGTACTGGTGGATTCCGTTTCCAAACGATATAGCGAATGCGGCATCCGCATCGGCGCTTTAATCTCGAAAAACAAAATGGTGCGCGAGAACGTGATGAAATGGTGTCAGGCACGTCTGAGCCCACCATTGATCGGACAAATCATCGCGGAAGCATCGCTTGACACACCGGAAGAATATATGCTGGAAGTCTACAACGAATATGTGGAACGGCGTAAGTTCTTAATAGACGGACTGAATCGTATTCCGGGATGTTACTCCCCGATTCCGATGGGTGCATTCTATACCGTAGCCAAACTTCCGGTCGATGACGCGGAAAAGTTTTGCGCATGGTGCCTGAGCGATTTCGAGTACGAAGGACAAACCATCATGATGGCTCCGGCTTCCGGTTTCTATACTACTCCCGGATTAGGGAAAGACGAAGTCCGCTTAGCGTATGTACTCAAGAAAGAGGATCTCGCCAAAGCCCTGTTTGTCTTGCGCAAAGCGTTGGAGGAGTATAATAAAGAAGGAGTTAAAGTAGTTAAGGGGAGTTAGAGGAGTTAGAGCCAATACTCCTGGAACAACAAAAACATTTGGCTTTAACTCCTAACGGAGCGAAGCGGAGTGATAACTCCTTTAACTCCTCTAACTCCTAAACTTAACTCCTAAATAAAAAATATGAACTTAGAACTCTTCATAGCCCAAAAGATACATTTCGGAAAAGAAGCGGGACGGAAAGCTACTCCTCCCGCTATCCGGATTGCTACGATAGGCATTGCGCTGGGATTGGCGGTAATGCTCCTTTCGGTAGCTATTGTTATCGGGTTTAAAAAAGAGGTGAGAAATAAGGTGATTGGTTTCGGGTCTCATATACAAATCACCAATTTTGACAATAACTCCTCTTACCAAACGGTTCCAATTGCGGTCAGCGATTCTTTACTGAAAGCTTTGGCTTCCTATCCGGAGATTAGCCATGTTGAGACCTTTGCTACCAAACCGGGACTATTGAAAACGGATACCGACTTTCAAGGTATTGTCCTGAAAGGGGTAGACCTGAATTACGATTGGACTTTCTTCCAAAATAACCTGAAGGAGGGCGAGATATTCAAGCTGGATGAAAAGAAACGCTCCTCAGATGTGATTATCTCCCGTTACCTATCCGATCTGTTAGGATTGAAAGTAGGCGATTCGTTCCTGACTTACTTTGTGGAAGAGGATATCCGCGCCAGAAAATTCCATATCACAGGCATCTATGAAACCGGTTTTGCCGATTATGACAAGCTATTTGTCCTGGCAGATATCCGGCAGGTCCGCCGATTGAATGATTGGGAAGATGACCAAGTCAGCGGAATCGAACTATTGGTCGATAATTATGACCACTTAGACCAGATTTCCGAAGGACTCTACTTTGAGATGGCCAATCTTCAAGACCGTAACGGGAATACCTTCTTCGTTCGCTCCATCAAAGACTTGAATCCGATGATATTCAGTTGGCTGGACGTATTAGACATCAATGTCGTGGTGATTTTGGTGCTGATGCTTGCCGTAGCCGGATTTACCATGATTTCCGGATTATTGATTATCATCTTAGAGCGTACCAACATGATTGGAATCCTCAAGGCATTAGGCCAAAATAACCGGAGCATCCGGAAAGTATTCCTCTACGTCTCCTTTTTCCTGATAGGCAGAGGCATGCTATGGGGGAATATCATCGCATTACTCATTTGCCTCCTCCAATCTCAAATGCATATTCTGAAGCTCGACCCCAGCATCTACTATCTGGATGCCGTCCCCGTCGACCTGAATATAACTTCCTGGATTCTACTGAACATCGGAACCTTGTTTATCTCCATGCTGATGATGCTCGGCCCCTCTTACCTCATCACCAAAATCAGCCCGGCAAAAAGTATAAGGTTTGAATAATTTTTTTACTTTTATTTTGATTTTTATCTCGATATGTTTACTTTTGTCGCAATTCCGTGCGGGCTGAGGGAAGCCCGGAAACGGAAGGACATACTAAGTAAGCATTTACGATATTATTCCTGATACGAAAATCGCCAATTTTTCATCAAGCTGGAATAATAAACAATAAATGCTTGCGCTCATGCTGCATACTTTTTTGAAAGGGAAAGGTATATCCACAGCATAGAGTGCGGGCTATTGTTTTATTATTAGCTTGATGGGCGTTTGGCGATGCCTCGTATCAAATAATAAACAGCTTGTCCGCACTTTTTTATGTCTTCATAAATGGTTTTGATTGGTTGGTCGTAGATGCAGACTATCTGGATTTACTAAATACTAATTAAATATCAGAGATTATGAAGACAAGATTTTTTACTTTATGGGTGACGTTATTATGCTTACCTATGATCAGTTGGGGACAATCTCCTACATATGGCGGAGGAGATGGAACAGAAGCGACCCCTTATCAAATCAGTACCGCAGAGCACTTGAAAGCGTTGGTGGAAGCAGTGAATGGAGGTGAAAGCTATGATAATGTTTACTTCCAATTAACCGCATCATTAACTATTACCGATAATTCTTGGAAGCCCATAGGCGATGATGACGAAAATCCTTTCTCCGGTACTTTTGATGGAGGTAATAATACACTTACGTTACCGGGATGTCTTTTCGGTACGGTTACGAATGGCAGAATAGCAAACCTTACCGTTTCCGTAACGGCTTCAGGATTTATTGGAACGATGAGCGAATATAGGGCTTGCGTAGTTAATGAGTTGGATAATTCGGTGGTAGAGAATGTAACCAGCGAGGGTAGCCTGCAAGGAACGGGCGGTACGGCAGGAGGCATAACAATGAGAGCAAGCAATAACTCCCAGATATTGAATTGTACCAATAAAGCTACGATAAGCGGATTCGGAAGAGGTGGAGGTATTGTAGGGTCATTGAATGGAACGATTAGCGATTGTAGAAATGAAGGAACGATAACAACCAGTAATAATAATGTGGGTGCGGTCGGAGGAATCGCAGGAGATATCGAAGAGGGTACTATTGCCAATTGTGTGAATACAGGCGATATCATCTCGACAGCTTCTGACGCTCAAGGTATGGGTGGTATCGTAGGGCAAGCTTTTTCTTACTCTTCTACCCCTCCTGCGTCTGGTCGGTTTGAGGATATCTATTTAATAAATAATATAAATAGTGGAGACTTGCAAGGGACCATGCTTGTTGGTGGAATAGTTGGTTTGGCGAATCCCAGTTGGAATGACATCTATATCATCAATAATTTAAACTCTGGAGACGCGTCTGGTGTCGCTTATGTAAGCGGTATAGCTGGAATCGCGCAAACGGTAATAAACGGAGACCCTAGTGACGAACGTAATGAGAATAACGAAGATAAAGTAATCATCCAAAACTGCGGCAATACCGGTGAAATTACGATCAATGGCGGCGAAGGTGCCCCCGGAGCGAGCATTGCAGTTATGGATGGTTCAGGAAAAGAACAGGCAAGCGATAACGTATATATCGAGCAAGAGGGACTGCCTGGCATTTTAACGGGAGAACCCAATGATGGCGACGATGTAAAAGAGCCTACTAAAGCGGCAGACCAAGCGGACCTGTTGGATAAATTGAATGAGGGAGCGAAAGAATATAACAAAAATAATCCTAATATTCCAGCTAAGGGTTGGAATGTCATTGACGGAGAAATTGTATCAACTTTATTACCTCCAGTTATAGAAGGAACTACTCCATTCGAAGAAAGTACAACAATTACAATTATAGCAGATGATGATGCAACCATTTATTATACAATAGACGGAACAGATCCAACAATAGTATCTACTCAATATTCAGAAGCTTTCAATATTACTGAAACAACGACTATTAAAGCAATAGCGATAAAGAATGACGAAGTAAGTGCCATCACAGAAATGCAATTCGTTTTACTTGAACCGGAAGAGCCATCAACCCCAACCGTCCCTGACTACCCCGACTATTACAATATCTATATAGAAACTTGTGATGGTATAGAAGCTACATTGAGTACAAAAGTAGTAAGGGAAGGTAATAGTATGTCTTTTACTCTTGAAACGAAAGAGGGATATATGGATGAAAATTTATCCGTAAAATTCAAACGAAGCATGTTTGGCTATTGGGAAGCTGCCACACCGGATGAGAACGGTGTTTATCAGATTCGCAATATCTACACCGATATCTATATACAAGTAGAGGGCATAGAAGAAGAGAACCCCACCGGCATCGAAACCCTTGAGGGTATCCAAGTCTACACCCAAGGCGGAAGCATCTTTGTTTATACTCCGCAACAAGAGCAAGTGATGATTATCTCGATGGGCGGAGCCATCATAAAGAACGAAATACAAGTCGGATTGAAGCAATATACCGGATTGCAACGAGGTATTTATATCATTTGTATCGGAGAGGAAAAGACTAAGGTAAAGATTTAATAATTATGTTGAACTAAAATAGCAGGAGATCCTTCGACCACACTCCCGTTGGGAGCTCCGCTCAGGATGACAAAAAGTTCTAACGTCTTTTTGAGAGGAGTTCCAAGGGTAGGAGTTCGAAGAATCTCCTATCTCGATTCCCTTATTTCAAAGAGATAATCCGGACAATCGGATTGCTTTCTTCATCCAAATCAGCTATTATATCCGCAAAATGTCCTTGGGTATATCGATTGAAATCAAGGTCTCCACATTGTAAAATTGAGACCAATTCATTGGGAACGGTAGAAGTACAATGTGCTGCAACATTTGAACGATAAAGAATGGCAGGTCCACCTGAAAGATCATCCATCAATCCATATTCCTCATCGCAAACAGGTATACACACATTCGATTTACGTTTATCATAAATAGCCATACAATCTTTGTCCGCTTGTGAATAACTGATAAATATATACTTGTCGGTCTCAAAAAAGTCAGAAACGGTCCTATAATTCCCTTTATTCACCGCCCTTGCTTTATTTCCCTGAATTTCAAACTCACGCGCGTATTCCTTTTTCGCATACTTACCCAAATCAATTATATAAACAGGCTTTTTATTCAGTGAATTATCAATCTGCCAAATTATCTCAGAAGCCGTGTTCTTATAATACAAATTCCCATCAAACTGATAAAAGAAAGGCATTTGCAGAGAAAATTTTGCTTCGATCTTATCCTCTGTCTGAGCACGTTTCACAATCTTTCCATTTGAATCAGCTTGATATAACTCATATTTGCTACGAAGGTAATTTATATCATAATAATAAAATAAATCCCTATTCTTAACAAACATATAAGTAGGAACCTCTAAAGGAATCGTGCGAAGATAATCTCCTTCATAGGAATAAACTAAAACTTTTTTCACAAAAGAGTCAATCAGATAGACTTGCTTACGCATATCATCCACAGAAAAGCAAAGTGCCTGACTATATTCGCCAGGTCCTTGTCCGCTTTTTCCAATACGATTCAAAAACTTTCCTGCTCTATCAAATCGGTAAAAAGTGCCTGTCCGAATATCAGCTATAAAAATAAAATCAGAAGAGGCGCAACATATCAGGAATTTACCTGAATTTTGCGCCTCTTTTTATCTCTAATTCATTTTTATTTCGCGTAGCTTACCGCTCTCGTTTCGCGGATTACCGTAATCTTCACCTGTCCCGGATAGGTCATTTCATCCTGAATCTTCTTAGCAATTTCATTCGACAAGTTTTCAGTTTCCTTATCGTCTATCTTATCTGCTCCGACAATCACACGCAATTCCCGACCAGCCTGGATAGCATACGTCTTAACTACGCCCGGATAAGAGAGAGCCAATTGTTCCAAATCGTTCAGACGTTTGATATAAGCCTCTACGATCTCACGACGGGCTCCCGGACGCGCTCCGGAAATAGCATCACAAACCTGAACAATCGGAGCCAGCAGAGTCTGCATTTCTACTTCATCGTGGTGCGACCCTACTGCATTGCAGATATCCGCCTTTTCCTTATACTTCTCACAAAGCTTCATACCCAAGATAGCGTGCGGCAATTCCGGTTCATCGTCAGGCACCTTACCAATATCATGCAATAATCCGGCACGCTTTGCCTTCTTCGGGTTCAAGCCCAACTCGGATGCCATGATGGCACACAAATTGGCGGTTTCACGGGCATGTTGCAACAAGTTCTGCCCATAGGAAGAGCGATATTTCATTTTACCGATCAAACGAATCAATTCGGGATGCAAGCCATGCACACCCAAATCAATTACCGTCCGTTTTCCGGTTTCGACAATTTCCTCTTCCACCTGTTTCTTTACTTTATTAACCACCTCTTCGATACGTGCCGGGTGGATACGTCCATCTTGTACCAACTGATGCAGGGCCAAACGGGCAATTTCCCGGCGAACCGGGTCAAAACCGGACAAGACAATTGCTTCCGGAGTATCATCCACCACGATTTCAATACCGGTAGCTGCTTCCAAAGCACGGATATTACGTCCTTCGCGTCCAATGATTCGCCCCTTTATCTCGTCCGACTCAATATGGAATACGGTGATTGAGTTCTCGATAGCCGTTTCGGTCGCTACGCGCTGGATAGACTGGATGACAATCTTCTTTGCCTCCTTGTTGGCCGTCATCTTCGCCTCTTCCATAATATCGTTGATATAAGAAGTCGCCTCTGATTTCGCCTCATCCTTCAACGATTCAATCAGGCGTTCCTTAGCCTCTTCAGCCGAAAGTCCGGAAAGGCTTTCCAGATGCTCAACCTCTTTCTGATGCAACTTATCCAATTCCTGTTTTTTCTTTTCTACCAAATCCAGTTGCGATGCCAAATTATCTTTGACCACCTCAACTTCATTGTTTTTGCGCTGCAATTCCTCCTGACGCTGGTTCAGGTTCATTTCACGTTGCTTCAGTTTCGCCTCGACCGATTGGATTTTGGCGTTACGCTGAGCCACCTGTTTTTCCAAATCGGCCTTCAGGTGGATAAACTTTTCCTTTACCTCCAGCAGTTTGTTTTTCTTAATCACCTCTGCTTCCTTTTCCGCTTCGCGCAGAATCGAATCGTACCTCGACTTCAAAAGGTAACGCATCGTCAGCCATACAAGCAATCCTCCGATAACGAAGGTTACTATTGATATGATAATATACATTCCCATTTAACTATTAATTTAAATTTGCCAATATGTTATACAATAAAAAAAGCACTACCACGCACGGGCATCCCGTGCAGAGCAGTGCGGAAAATCAACGCTTATGTATATAAAAATATCACTTATCTTTCAAGTAGCGATTCAACTCGTCTGTAAACTCGCGAATCTTCTCTTCGAAAGGACTTGTATCCTGTTTTTCCTCCATCCGCAAATTATCTGCGGACAATTGGAGAGCTATGAGCGCCAACCAATCCCGGGTTGTATAGACAGAGACATATTTGCTCTGATACTGAAGGAGCTTTTTATCGATTTGCCTGGCTGCCGCCCGCATAATCTCCTCTTCATCCCGACGAATCGTTATTGGATAGCGTCGTCCTGCTATTTCTATATGTATAAGAAACTTTTCGTCCATCGCCTCTAATTGTTAAGCAGTGCGATGCACTTTTCAACTTCCCGCACCAATTTCGACAACCGCATCTTGGCGTTTTTCACCTCTCCCTCATGGACGGAGAGTACGTGCGCCGTAAGCATATTGTCACATTTGGCATTCAATTCGCTTATTTTATCCATAGCTTCTTGTAACTCTGTATTTTTCTGATTCAGAGCCTCCTCCAATTCTCGGATTTTCAGCATCTGCCGATCGCATAAAGCGATTAATTCCTTAAACCGGACTTCAAATAAAACAAGTAAACTATTCTTCTCTTCGGTCATTTCCTGCCAAATTCTACACAAAAGTATGATTTAGATTTGAAAATAGCAATACTTTATCCCATTTATTTACGCTATTTCATAAAAAAAGGTCGTTCCCAGCTTTCCGGAACGGCCTTTCTTTAAAATCTTCCTTAAAAGGAAACTTACCCCAGCAAAGAAACCATTGTTTCGCCATCTGCTTCTTCAAATGCAAGTTTACCTTCTTTGGCCAACCATCCCAAAGCGGCATACATATCTTTTTCCGCTTTGATTTTCGTAGCTTTCTTCAATGCTTTCAGGCTCATTTTACCGCCTTCGTTCAACGCATTCCAAACTTTACCTGCGTTTGTACCAATTAATTCAATCATGTTTCTATAAATTTAAATAACAGGGGCAAATATAGATATTTATTACAAATAACAAAAGATTTAGAGCTTTTTTAGTTAAATTGTAACAGATATTGTTTGATTTCGAGTTATCAACATGGCCTCCATGTCGCTGGCCTCGTTATATTTCCGAAGACGCTCAGCGGCATACCGGCCTGCTTCCATCAGTCCATTCTCACCGGAATATCCATTAATAATCATTAATAAAGAGGTTGTTTCCATGTCAATCTTTGTACGTTCCTCATCGCTGGTAGGCGTTCCTATCCCACCTATATCATCCCGATAAACCGGCAATCCGGCAATGTTCAGCTCGCCCCGGCCTATGCCTCGGTATACTTCGCCTTCTTTACCGACACCCAACACCAACCGGTCTCCTTGAATCTTCATCGCATCAAATCCGCCAATCGAATATCCGCTCCGAATAGAGACCAGATTAATCAAATCGACCAACGTATCAATCCGGTATAAAGGCAGTCCCCGAAGGATTCTTCTCCTAAGTGCCTCGGCCGAAGGACGATAACGGTTCGGATCTTTTCCCAATTTCTTATATGCCTGGCGGGTAGCCCGGATAGGGAGCCATTTATTCACCTCTTCCAGCTTCATGGTCTGGCGCACCATTTCCTCCTCCTGAGCAATCTCATCCCACAATCGGAGGTCCGACTCGGTATTCCTCACCCGGCAAGCTATAGCCAACACATGCAAATCCGGACATGCCGCCAATATATCTTCCGATAATGTTATTTGTATCATTGTTTCTTATTCGTTATTCCGTTTAATAGCCAGCAAATTCATGCCTAACTTCGTTTTCGTTCATGCCTAACTTTTCGTCCAAAAACAGGCATCTTTTCCGGCAAATATAGGCATAAATTTTTACGTTCCTCGCAAGCATATTCCCGAAAGAATCCGGCCGCTTTTTATTCCTAACCTCCGTGCGGAAAAGAAATCCTCTACCTGCTGATAGGTGCATATCCCGGAAAGATGAATATTCCCGTCGGTCAAGCCCTCTTGGCGCAATTGCAACTCTACGGCCCGCCATAAATCAATATGCACCTTGCCGGTCCGGGGATTCACACTAAAAAGAGATTCGGTCTCCTCGTCCGTCCAGCTATGCGATTGACGGAACCGGTCAACCACCTCATTCCCGACTTCAAAGGCATCCCGGCTTATGGACGGACCGACAAGTGCCTGCATCCGTGTGACATCACACCCGTATTTTTGTTTCATACAGGATATTGTCCGGCATGTAATAGCCTGAACGATGCCTCGCCAACCGGCATGAACCGCGGCTATGACCTGCTTATCCGGCGCATAAATCAATACCGGAACACAATCTGCCGTAGTTATCGCCACACACACCTCCCGTACATCCGTCACCAACGCATCAATGCCCTCCAACTCACGTACCTGTTCTTCTTCTGACCGGTTCAGGAAGTCTTCATCGAGAATCCGGATTTGCGCACCATGCGTCTGGTGAGGCATGAAAAGACGTTCGGGAGACAAATGAAGCGCATCACACAAGAGCCGGATATTCTCGCGTACATGCTCCGGGGCATCCTCCGTATAAAGCCCGGCATTCATTCCGGAAAAATTTCCCAAACTGACTCCCCCGAAACGAGTTGTCATAAAATGAGAAATGTTGCAATCGCCCATCCATTCGGTACATTGCAACACTTCCACTTTATCGCTCAGACGATTTATCCTCATCGTTCGGTTCATCATCCTCTTCTTCATCCCAATCCTCATATTCGATATAATCCTCCTCGTCTTCTTCATCTTCCGGGAAGACAAAGTCATCGTCATCATCATCGAATTGCAAGGATTTAACATCAATATTCTTATGAACAATCTGTTCCACCTCATGGAAAGACTCTTTGTTCAATTCTTTCCAAAGCAAATCTTTCAACTCGGTAAGGCCTTTATGAGCTACCGCCGAGATAAAGACATGCGGGACTCCTTCGGGCAATTCCTGCTCCATCTCGCGAATCAGCTCATCGTCCAGCATATCACATTTGGTAATTGCCAGGACACGAGGCTTATCCGCCAAATCCGGATTATATTTCACCAATTCGCCCAACAATATTTCATATTCCTTCTTGATATCGTCACTATCCGCCGGAATCATGAAAAGAAGCAATGAGTTCCGCTCAATATGGCGCAAGAAGCGAAGTCCCAAGCCTTTTCCTTCGCTTGCTCCCTCAATAATTCCCGGAATATCCGCCATAATGAAAGAACGGTTATCCCGATAACTGACGATTCCCAAATTGGGTTCGAGAGTCGTAAAAGGATAATTGGCTATTTTAGGTTTAGCCGCAGACACGACCGAGAGCAAAGTAGATTTGCCCGCATTCGGGAATCCTACCAATCCGACATCCGCCAAGAGTTTGAGCTGAAGAATCACATGCCGCTCCTGGGCCGGCTCACCCGGCTGGGCATAACGCGGAGCCTGATTGGTTGATGTCCGGAAATTCCAATTTCCCAATCCACCTTTTCCTCCTTTGAGAAGCATCACCTGCTGCCCGTCTTCGGTTACATCGCAGATAAACTCACCGGTTTCGGCATCATATACCACCGTACCGCAAGGTACCTCTATCACCCGATCCTGCCCGTCCTTTCCAAAACTACGTTTTGCTCCGCCACTCTCACCATTCGTAGCCATGATATGACGTTCATACTTCAGATGGAGCAACGTCCAATAGTTCCGATTACCACGCAGGTAAATATGGCCTCCTCTTCCTCCGTTACCTCCGTCGGGACCACCTTTCGGAATATACTTGGCACGGCGAAAGTGAGAAGAACCTCTGCCACCTTTCCCTGAGCGGCAATAGATTTTTACATAATCTACAAAGTTTGATTCAGCCATTGTACTATGTTTCAGTGGACAAGTTGACAAGGCTTCAGTAAACAAGGCATAGTCACAACTTACTTACTCGTCAACTTGTTCTCTTGTCAACTCGTTTCCTAATTCAATTAAATCGCGTTGATTGCCTCTTTGATTCTTCCGAAGATTTCCTCAATCGTACCCATACCCTGGATAGCGGTATGCTTGCCTTCCTTTACATAGAAATCAGCCAAAGGAGCGGTCTGCTTGTGATATACCTCAAGACGAGACTTGATTGTCTCCAGATTATCGTCTGAACGACCCGAAATCTTACCGCGTTCCAACAGACGCTTGATAAGTTCATCCTCATCTACCTGCAAGTTCAACATGATAGAGACATCCGTGCCACGTTCGTTCAGCATCTTCTTCAAAGCTTCGGCCTGCGGGATAGTACGTGGAAAACCATCAAAGATTACCCCCTTTGAGTTCTCTTTGCTATCCAGCACCTTTGCCAGCATATTCACGATCAAATCATCCGGAACCAACTGACCTTTTTCAATATAATCCTTTGCAATCTTGCCCAGCTCTGTCTCGTTCTTCATCTCTGAACGCAACACATCACCGGTCGAGATATGATCTAATCCGTATTCCTTAATAATCAACTCGCTTTGTGTTCCTTTACCTGAACCCGGAGCACCAAAAATAACTACATTCAACATAAACTTCTTTTTTAATGGACAATTGAGAATTGACAATTCTCAACTTGTCTTATTATTATACATATATTATATATTAGCTTTCCAATTTTCAATTGTCAATTACATAAACGTCCCTATACGCCCGTCCTAAACCATCGTAATCCAAGCCATGCCCAACAATAAATGCCGGCGGAATCTGAATACCCACATAATCCGGTTTCAAATCACATCGAAGAGACTCCGGCTTGAAAAGCATCGTAGCCAACTTGACCTCTTCCGCCCCCATCTCTTTAAGCCGCGCCAACAGGTTATACATCGTAAACCCTGTATCAATAATATCCTCCAAGAGAATAACCGTCCGTCCTTTGACATTCTCCTTTATCGGCATAATCTCTTTCAACACACCGGTACTGCCTGTCCCGGAATAAGAAGAATAACGGGCAAAAGAAATTTCATAAGATCCATCCATTTCAGCCATCAACTCGGAAGCAAACATAAAAGCTCCGTTCAATACACAAACGAACAAGACATCCTTTCCGGCAATGTCCGATTTTATATTCCCGGCCATGCGGACAATAGCCTGTTTAATCTCCGCTTCCGGAATAAATAGCTTAAATTGCTTATCTTTTAGTTGAATCTTATTCATAATATCCCCATTTTTACTCTTTTGAGCGTACAAAAGTACAACATTTCCGGCGATTTACCGATAGTAAGCTTCATTTTTATAAGAAGAAACCACGGCTTTCATTTAAAACAGTTTATAGGTCAGCCATAGTTCGCCATAAACCCAACAAGGAAACAAGGTTTATACCGGATAACCTTGTATCCTGTCCAATCGGATTTGCAATTCGATTGTGTTGAGTATCAGGATTTTAATCCGGTTATATTCTCAAAGGAGCTACGTTCTTTTGCCTTGATGCAAAAGAACCAAAAAATCAAGGCTGCGTCTGCTTCGCTACTCGCTCCCTGCACTTCGCTGTTCGCATCGCAAACTCGCTTCGCTCAAACAGCGATGCTCCCGGTCGCTCCGTTACGGGCGTTCGCTTGACGCTCACCAGACGAGGCCAATCCCATCTCCCTCGCCTTCGGCATCCTCTCTGTTAGGCTGTTTGTAGAGACGCAATATTTTGCGTCTCCATTCCCCAGTTCAATCGGATTTGCAATCCGATTGTGTTGAGTATCAGGATTTTTAATCCGGTTATACGCTGTTATAACCCCTCACCCATTCGGGGAGCTCCCCTACAACAGGGGAGCTGGCGCGCGAAGCGAGTTTGCGATGCGAACAGCGAAGTGCAGGGAGTGAGTAGCGAAGCAGGCGAAGCCTTGACCTTTTGGTTACTTTTGGGTCAAGCCAAAAGTAACGGATCTTACTTACAAACTATGAGGACAAGGAATATTTCAAAACTTCTTGGAAATTTCATTTTGAAATAGCGGTGATATTCTGTAATTTTGTCCCATGTAATTATTTAGTTCTTTAGTTTTTACGTTTATCGGTTTATACAGTTTGTATAAAGAACTGAAAAACGCATAAGCTTAAAAACTCACAAACTTAAAACGCGATGATTAAACTATTTGCTACAGAAAAAGTTAAAGACATTGACAGATATACGATACAACATACGCCAATCGCTCCTATAGATTTGGTAGAAGAGGCGGTAACGGCTTTTGTAAATGAGTTCCGCAATCAATATTCTAAAGTACATCGGATAATTGTTTTTGCCGGACAAGGCAATAACGGTGCAGATGCATTGGGTATCGCCCGACAATTATTGGATGAATCTTACCGTGTACTTGTCTATCTGTTCAATCCCACAGGATATCTGAGCCCGGAATGTGCCGAAAACCGAAGAAGGTTGCTGAATATCGACCAAGTGGAGTTTATCGAGGTACGCGATAATTTCATCCCGCCTACCCTGACTTCCCACGATATAGTCATTGACGGGCTATTCGGTACGGGATTAAACCGCCCGTTGAACGGAGGATTTGCTGCATTGGTCAAATACATCAACAGCACACAAGCTGAAGTTGTAGCCATAGATATTCCCTCCGGATTGTTTGGTGAAGATAATCGGGAAAATGACAAAGATTGCATCATCAAAGCCCGAAGAACCTATACGTTCAACTTTCCGAAACTTTCTTTCCTCATGCCGGAGAACAGCCCTTACGTGGGAGAATGGAAAGTGTTAAACATCAATGTACATCCACGGATAGTAGCCGACACGCAAACCAACTATTACATGGTTACGGAAGAGGATATTGCTTGCGTATTCCAACCACGCAAACGCTTCTCTCATAAAGGCACCTATGGACACGCCTTGCTGGTAGCGGGAAGCCGGGGAAAGATGGGAGCCGCCCAACTATCCGCAAAAGCCTGCCTTCGGAGTGGTGCCGGAATGCTGACTGTACATATTCCCAAATGCGGAGAGACAATCATGCAAACGGCCTTTCCGGAAGCCATGGTGGAGATGGACGCACATGAAGAGTTTTTCACTACGGTTCCCTCCATTACTCCGTACACGGCATTGGGCGTTGGACCCGGATTAGGTCAACAATTAGAGACCGCAGTTGCGTTAGACGAACTTTTATCATCCGTTATCAAGCCGGCGGTACTGGATGCAGACGCCTTGAATCTGATAGCCTCCAACAATGATATATTGGCCAAAGTACCGAGCCGAAGCATTCTAACTCCACATCCCAAAGAATTCGACCGACTTGCCGGAACCAGCAATTCCGCTTACGAGCGTTTGCAAAAAGCCCGGGAATTTGCAAAGGAACATCGGTTGTGCATTGTTCTGAAAGATGCTTATACCGCGGTTTGCACTTCTGAAGGGAATGTTTATTTCAACACGTGTGGAAATCCAGGTATGGCAACGGCCGGAAGTGGAGACGTACTGACCGGAATTATCCTCGGCTTGTTAGCTCAAGGCTACGAACCGGAAACAGCAGCTGTTGCAGGAGTCTTCTTACATGGTACAGCCGGAGATTTAGCCGCAGCTCATTGGAGTGAATACGGAATGATTGCCGGAGACATCATCGAAGCATTAGGAAAAGCATTTAAGCAGGTCATTTAAATTAAGAATGAAGAATGAAGAATTAAAAACTCCAGATTCTTCATTCTTAACTCTTCATTCTTTTTTACTCATACCACGAAGCATACATATGGTAGTTCTTGGCAATCTTTTGATTGATTTCTTTGGATTGTTCCGGATCTACTTTCTTGACAAATTTAGCAGGAACTCCGGCATAGATGCTACCCGGCTCTACGATTGTGTTACTTAACACCACCGAACCGGCCGCTACAATAGCCCCCTCACCTATCACAGCATGGTCCATGACTACTGCACCCATTCCTATCAATGCTCCATGACATATCTTTGCACCATGAATCGTTACATTATGGCCTATTGAAACATCATCACCTATTTCAATAACCGATTTTTCATATAACGTATGTAATACAGAACCGTCCTGGATATTTACTCCATTTCCAATCCGAATAGAAATTACATCCCCACGGATAATGGTTCCAAACCAAATGCTGCAACCTTCGCCAATCTCAACATCCCCAATAATAGTCGCATTATCTGCTAAAAAAGTGTTTTCTCCAATCTTAGGAGTAAACCCTCGTACTGATTTTATTAAAGCCATGAGTAAATTCTGATTAAATTTCTTCCGTTTTTGCTTTCAACCAAGCCTTTTCCTCATCTGTCAGATATGGGCTGAGTTTCTCATAAACAGTTTGATGATATTTATTCAACCAAGCATGTTCACGTGCAGAAAGCATAGAAACGACAACCAGGCGGGTATCGATAAAACATAACGTCAAGGTTTCCATACAAAGGAATTTGCCGAATTCAGTCTCACTATCCTCACGCACGGTTACCATATTCTCAATACGTATTCCATATTCTCCGGTACGATACAAGCCCGGTTCGTCACTTATCAACATTCCTGGCTGAAGTAGCGTCGGATTCTCTTCCATACGGATATTTTGCGGACCTTCATGTACATTCAGGCAATGACCTATACCATGACCTGTCCCATGCAGATAATTCAATCCGGCATCCCATAATGCCTTACGGGCGAAAGCGTCTATCTGGCTACCGCGCGTTCCGGCAGGGAATTTGCATTTAGCTATACTGATTGTACCTTTCAATACACGAGTAAAATCTTTTTTCATCTGCTCGGTCGGTTCTCCCAAAGCGATAGTACGGGTAATATCAGTCGTACCATCCAAATACTGAGCACCACTATCCAGCAGATACAAACTTTCCGGCTTCAACTCTACATCACTGTCCTCCGTTACACCATAATGTACAATCGCACCATGAGCCGCATATCCGGAAATACTTTCAAAACTATCCATAATATAATAGTCCTGCTCCGCACGCAGAGCGGTCAACTTTTTGCTGGCACTCAGCTCCGTCACACGCTCGCCAGCTACAAGACTCTTCTCCAGCCAATAATAGAACTTGGTCAGCGCCACTCCATCACGCACCACGGCACGACGTACTCCATCCAATTCCGTTTCATTCTTGATACTCTTCAACGCATTGGCCGGCGAAACACCTTCTATAATCCTTATCCCTTTCGGAAGAGCATTGCAGATAGCTTTGTTCGTACGTGAACAATCCAGGTAAATACGTGAACTCTCCGGAATTCGAGACAGATAAGTATACAAGCACGTATAATCAGCCAATACAATGCCTTCCTTATTCAAACGTTGAGCCACCTCTTCCGGCACCTTCTTGGGATTAATAAAGAGTACATTTTCCTTATCTGAAACAAACAGATAAGCTACAGCAACCGGATTATAAGCCACATCTGTACCCCGAATATTACACGTCCAGGCAACCTCATCCAAAGCAGACAGAATCGTACAATCCGCTCCAGCTTTATGAAGCATCACCATGATATCCATCAACTTATCCTCAGACGAATGTCCGCAGAACTGAAGTGGCATATCAAACACCGGCGCATCGGGAATAGCCGGGCGATCCGTCCAAAGTACATCCAAAAGCACGCATTCCGTATTCAGACGGATATCCTTGCGCGACAAGG
Source organism: uncultured Parabacteroides sp. (assembly GCA_900547435.1). Taxonomy (GTDB): domain Bacteria; phylum Bacteroidota; class Bacteroidia; order Bacteroidales; family Tannerellaceae; genus Parabacteroides. The sequence continues at coordinate 24,227 of URGO01000002.1, read as the reverse complement.
TTTTCTCTAAAGCCTCGGCTTCTGCCGAACTGTAGGTTTCACCATTCAATCCCACGGTCTCTCCCTCCTGCAATTCGGTCAACAGGAAATCATCGATAGAAGGTGTCTCCGGTAACATTAATTTATATAAATCGATACCGGAACCTTCCAATTGAGCCGCAGCTTGCAAGAAATAACGAGAGTCCGTCCACAAACCGGCCTTCTCTGCTGTTACCACCACCGTTCCGGCCGAACCTGTAAAACCTGAAATCCATTCACGATATTTCCAGCACTTTGCCGGATATTCACTCATGTGAGGATCGGATGTCGGAATAATATAAGCAGCTATTCCGTTCGCTTTCATTGCTTCCCGCAAAGCGGAAAGACGTTCAACTATTTGCGTTTTCATTGCTCTTTATTTTTATATTATCGCTTTATTTTTATAGTGTTTGTTTTTCGGTTGGCAAGGCCTCAAACTAATAAAGCCCTAATCCGAAACAACCTTGTCAACTCGTTAACTTGTCGACTGGAGCCTACAGACTCAAATACCGCTCTGCCTCGATAGCAGCTTTACACCCGCTTCCTGCAGCTGTAATAGCCTGACGATAATGCGGATCAGCCACATCTCCAGCAGCAAATACCCCCGGTATTTTTGTACGGGGAGTTCCTTCTATAGTCTTGATATACCCTACCTCATCTGTTTCCAGCCAAGGTTTAAAAATATCTGAATTCGGTTTATGACCGATAGCCAGAAAGAAGCCATCGATAGCGATATCTACTTTCTCCTCATCCGGCTCACCCAGGCGCTTCACCAAATGGGCACCCTCAACTCCATTTTCTCCGAAGAGTCCGATGGTGTTATGCTCGAATAACACTTGGATATTCGGTGTCTTAAATACACGTTCCTGTATTACTTTCGAGGCACGCAGATAGGGTTTACGAACAATCAGGTAAACCTGCTTGGCAAGTCCGGCCAGATAAATGGCCTCTTCACAAGCCGTATCGCCTCCACCGACCACTGCCACATTTTTCTTCCGATAGAAAAAGCCATCACAGGTAGCACACGCCGATACACCCATTCCTGCATATTTAGCTTCATCCGGCAAACCTAAATACTTAGCCGTAGCTCCTGTACAGATAATCAATGTTTCCGTCTCGATTTCCTTCTCCCCATCAATAGTGATTTTATAAGGAGATGCCGACAAGTCCGAAGCCGTAGCAATGCCGGAACGAATATCCGCACCAAAGCGCAGGGCTTGTTTCTTCAAATCCTCCATCAATTCCGGTCCGGTGACTCCATTGGGATACCCGGGGAAATTTTCGACTTCAGTTGTTGTAGTCAATTGTCCGCCCGGTTGTATTCCCTCATACAATACCGGCGAAAGATTAGCACGTGAAGCATAAATAGCTGCCGTATATCCTGCTGGTCCGGAACCAATAATCAGACAACGGACCTTTTCATTCGTTAATCCCATATATTTTATAATTTTCAATTTTCAACTTTCAATTTTCAAAGGTTCACCTCAAGTCCACCACCTCCGCATCCGGATAATCGGCTTCGTTAAAGGTAAAAAAGCTATCAGGCTGGTTGACGTTGGTCTGCCAGGCGCTGATGTGAACCGAGTAGGTCGCATCGTTCTTATCCGTTATCGTAAACGAAGCCGGAAATCCCGTAGCTTTCTCTACTTGCATCTCCACGGACCGAATATCACTTTTTCCTTTAGGTGTCAGTACGATATCGTAAGCCGGCTTTGCCTGACGTGTAGTTCTGATGCCCCGATAGGCAACCTTGAACCCTTTCTTATAGGAACGGAGCAATACTGCCGGGTTAGTAACTTGCAATTCATCCCCTCCCGGTGTACTTACATTTACTTCCTCCGTACGCAAGACATAAGCCCACTGGGTACTTCCATCATACCACGTAATCATATCCGGCGTTTCAAGTTTGAACTTATCGCCACGCATTTGGATTGTTCCTTCAAAACTTTCCGAAACGCCCTGTTGAGGGATTGATGTATGCAATGAAAAGTTTGCCTTAATGCCTTGCGACTGTTCATAGACTTGCGCTGCTTTGTCCAATATTTCGGACGCATTTTGCGCAGAAGCTACAAAAGCTATCCATATAAATGAAATAACAAATACAATTCGGTTCATCATTTTAAACTATTCAATAACTGTTCCAAAGTATATTCATCCGGAATCAAGACCTGACGCGCCTTGCTTCCCTCCGAAGGTCCTACCACTCCGGCTGCTTCCAGCTGGTCCATCAATCGTCCGGCACGATTATAGCCGATGGCGAACTTACGCTGAATCAGCGAAGTAGACCCCTGTTGCTGAATTACAATCAAACGCGCGGCCTCGTCAAAGAAAGGATCACGATTAGACAAATCAACCGGTCCTCCGTTTCCGCCTCCTTCGCTTCCTTCGGCAATATATTCAGGCAACAGATAGGCTGTAGGATAAGCCACCTGCTTGCTGATATACTCTACGATATTCTCTACCTCCGGCGTATCCACAAACGCGCATTGCACACGCACGGTATCACTCCCGGCTACGGATATAAGCATATCACCACGACCTATCAGGCGATTTGCCCCCGGTGCATCCAGAATGGTACGCGAGTCAATCATCGAAGCTACCTTAAAAGCGATACGGCTCGGAAAATTTCCTTTGATGGTTCCGGTAATCACCTTCGTATCCGGACGCTGCGTTGCCAATATCATGTGTATACCCACTGCACGTGCTTTGGCGGCGATGCGTGAGATAGGCAACTCGATTTCCCGACCGGACGTTGCAATCAGGTCGGCAAACTCATCCACTACCGCCACGATATAAGGTAAGAATCGGTGCCCTCGTTCCGGATTCAAATGACGTCCAATAAATTTTGTGTTATATTCTTTGATGTTACGCACATTGGCATCCACCAGCAACTTATATCGATTCTCCATCTCAACGACCAACGAATTTAAAGTAGCCACTGCATCAGCCGGCTCGGTAACAATCGGGTCATCGGTATTAGGCAACTTCGCGAGATAATGACGTTCTATCTTCGCATAGATACTGAATTCCACCATTTTCGGGTCTACCATGACGAATTTCAGCTCTGCCGGATGCTTCTTATATAATAAAGAGGTAATAATGGCATTCAGACCTACCGACTTTCCTTGTCCGGTAGCTCCGGCCACCAGCAAGTGCGGTGTCTTGCATAAATCGAACATATAGACTTCGTTGGTGATAGTCTTGCCCATGGCGACAGGCAATTCATACTTACATTCCTGGAAACGCTTTGAGGCAATGACAGACTGCATTGACACAGTCTGCGGATTTTTATTCGGCACTTCAATACCAATAGTACCCTTGCCCGGTATCGGCGCTATGATTCGGATTTGCAAAGCTGCCAGATTCAAGGCGATATCATCCTCCAAAGTTTTTATCTTAGCGATACGAATACCCGCTTCAGGGATAATCTCATACAAAGTAACAGTCGGTCCCACCGTAGCCTTAATGGAAGCTATTTTTATACCAAAATCCTCCAGAGCCTGCTTGATAAGCTGCTGATTCGCTTTCAAGTCTTCCATACTTACTTCAATATTCCCCTGGTCATGCGGGTCAAGCAAATCCAAGGTCGGAAAGGTGTAATGCGATAAATCAAGACGAGGATTATAATCCTCTTGCTTCCAATGCTTGTCCGTCTCTTCCTCTTTTGCCACCTCGACCGAAAACTCCGTCTCTTCCTCCTGGGGGATAATCACTTCCAGGCCTTCGTCGGAAGATTCAGAAGGCAAGGTTTCAGGCTCCGGTTGGGCTGGCCGTTCTTCCACAGATTCTCCCCCTACACTATTCAGAGTTTCCTGTCTTGTTGCCTCATTCTCCGGTTGACTTATCAACTCCTCTTCATGTACACGGGTATCTTCATCCATGGGTTCATCCACTTCCTCCTCCACTTGTTCCCCCGTCTTTTTATCCGCTCGTTTTCGTGTCCACTTAGTCAACCACCCGAAAGTAAAGACACGTTGCAGGAAGGGAATTGTTTTTTTACTGGAAAAGATAGCGATAATCAGGAAAAATCCCAAAAGTAGCAGGAAAGTACCCGGTATACCGATATTACTTTTCAACATTTCCGTCATATAATACCCATGTTGTCCCCCCAGGTAGATAAACGTATCCTCATATCCGCTGATAAAGAAAAAGGCAAAAAACCATGAGCCCCATATCAGCGTAGCCAGGCAGAAGATGAATCGGTTCAACAAACGAATCTTGCGGATGTTCATCAGCTTTGCCCCCATCGAGCCCAAGAAAAAAAGTATCATAAACGAGGAAACACCGAACCAACGGTTCATCAGCAGATCCGCAAGGAACGCCCCGCGTACCCCGGTCCAATTCTCCACCGAACCCAAGTTGGCCAATAAATCCTCAATGCGCACATTCTCCACCTTACTTTGGTCGGCAGCTCCCGTAAAAAAGAAAGAAATCAGTGCCAACCCTATATAAATCGTCAGGATAGAAAGTATCAAACCGGTCACAAAGCGAGTCCGCTCGCACGTAAAGAATGTCTTAATCAAAGTCCACTTTCCCGGTTTCTTATTTTGCTCTTGTTTGTTGCTTGTTTTTTTTGCCATTTTAAGTATTCCGTTCTTTAGCTTTAAGCTTGTTGGTTTATAAGTTTTTGTTATACTTTGACTTAAACTAAAAAACTCATAAACCAACAAACTTAAAGACTTAATTCATCTTTCTGACTTGCAAACTTATGAAAAAAAAAAGAATATGCAAACCAAACTCAGAATCCCAAAATCACAAAATTACCCTTGTTCCTTCCGTATGACTAACAAACTCCGGCGCATAAAGGCACTGGATAGAGGCTATGCCTCCGGCATACCGTCCTTCACGCGCTACATAAACCGGATATTCCAAAACGAATGTGCCTTGCGGCAAATGCTCTATATACATATTCTCGGAAATATCCTTCGACGACCGATAGTACCAAACGCCATCCCGATATTGACTTCCGGACAAAGGTTCGGCAGGTTCGAAGCAGGCCGCCCGAAGGTCTTTCAAGAAGACATAATCCATCATCCGGTCAGTACGGATTGTCAGTCGGACAATCGCCTTATCGCCTACCCGAAGCGGTTCGCCTTCCGATACCGGACGTAGCTGTTTCTCGTCTCCGTTATTCACTTCGACAAACAACTTCTTCTCTACATTCAATACGCCTTTCTGTTTCTTTATCTCGGTTATCGGAGCGAAATACTGTATATAAACGGCTCCCCAGACAGGAGCTTCCCCACTCTTCTCAACAGACAAGGTAGAATTGACCACCGACAATTCCTTCTTCAGATAGTGTGAATCGGCAAATATACGTTCCTTTCCATTATCAATGGTCAGTTGGGAGTCGTCACTCAGCCAATCGCTACCCGTAAGCAGCAAAGCATAGACCGCATTCTGAGTGGCAGGCGTGGAAGCCCAGTTCTGCGTGCGCTTTTGCGTCAGCAACCATTGCTTCATCCTGTCCGCCTCTTGCGTATCCGGGGCAATCCAATGGAAAAGGGCCATAATCAGGCAATGCGTTTCGATGGGCTGATAAAGAGAAGCATATGACGGACGATTGTTTGCCCAATACATACCTTTCTCACCATCCGTTGTTGCCGTCTTGCGGAACCAAGCCAATATCTCGGCAGCCTTTTCCTTATTCCCATTCTGCTGCATTACCCAAGCGATAGCGGCACGGCTGTATAAATCGAATTCATCCCAATAGGATGCTGCCTGCTGCGTATAGAAACGAATAGCCTCACGCGCGTCACCTTCGGGAATATCCCGATAAAAACTACGTACAAAGAGGTAATCTATCTGCACATCATTAGGACGAATGTTACCTATGTCACCGGAATGGAGCATTCGCTCATACTCCTCCTGAATCGATTTATCCAAAAAACGCAACGCCTTTATCTGCATCTCTTTTTCCGCCTCGGTATATTGCACGGCGTTCAGTTGTACCAATTGCGCCATTCCCTTCAGAATCTGCAACGTCATAGAAAAGTTTGCCGGCATCCCTTTCATCCAGCTCCAACCACCTTCCCAGTTCTGTCGTTCCAAGAGCTGTTGCAAAGCCTCGTTCCTGACCTGTCCGGCCCGGTTCATATCAAACAATAATTCCAAACGCTGTTTCTGCTCGGTTTCGTCTTTCGCTTCCATCACCCAAGGTGTTTCCTCCAAGAGGGCTGTCTTCAACTCTTCATTTTTCTCCAAGTTGGAAAGCAACGTTTCGGCATCTCCGCCTTCAGCGCTCCAGCGAGCAATCATCTGCTTGATCCGCGGATGGGCATTGGCTATATAGTGTACCAGCGTATTGCTATAATATACCGCAAACCAAGAGAGAATATCCTCTTGTTTCGGCTCATTCAATGTAGATAAAGCCTGCACGGCATACCAGACCGGATTCGAACTGACTTCCAACGTCACACGATACGGATTTTCCATCGCCTGTTTCGGGAGTTTGATTTTTGTTGTCTTATCCTCCATGAGAAAGAAAGGAATACTTTCCGTTACGAGAATCTGCTCAGACAATACCGGGAGCAGGTGTTGCTCTCCGTCACTGCCTTCCGGCGTATCGACTACAATCCGGCATCCTACAACACCTTGGTCAGCCCAGTTCCCGACCAAGAAGTTCCACTGTACCGTTCCCACGCTATCCGCCGACAGATTAACCGGTTTCTGCATCCGAATCCATATTTCGTCATTTTCCGGATTAAACAATTCCAACGTGACGGCTCCCTTTATCGGTTCCGAAAGCTGATTCACTACCTGCGAAGCAATCGCCATTTCATCTCCCTCGCGCAAGAAACGCGGCAGGTTAGGCTGCACCATCACCGGCTTTGAGGTAATTACGGTCTTCGACAGATAGCCATATTCCAGACTATCCGTATGTGCCAGCAACTGAAGTTTCCAGGTCGTATTGCTCTCCGGAACGGTAAAGTGGAAAGAGACTTCGCCCTCCTCGTTGGTCTGCAATACGGGATAGAAGAAAACCGTCTCAGCAAAGTTCTCGCGCAAGTTCAGTTTTGGAGTAGCTCCGAAGATAGCGGATTCTACCTCCTCTTCCGCAATGACATCAGCCACTACCGGAGGTTCGGCCAATGCTGCGTCTTCAGCCATAGCAAACATCTCTCCATTACCCGCCGATTTAGCCAGTGCCTTTGCGCCTCGCAATTGAACACCTCCGGTAAGTGCTGCATTCGATGACGAATAGAACAACAGATTCCGGCTGAGCATCTTGTACCAATCGTCATACATCGCGTCATATTCGTACGAGGGTACCGACCAGTAATTCCGATTCCCGGCATCGCTATCAAAGCCTCTGTTAAAAGCAAAGCCATCTATAAAGTAAGGAGTCCAAAAAGCATAACGCAGTGACGGACGGAAAATCCAATCGAAAGGTACCAGTTCATCCAACGAGGCATCATACATACTAGCCAATACCTCTGCCTGTACCGCCAAGGAATCCTTATCCCCCAAACGGAACTTCCAAGTTTCCGCGCTTCCGGGCAACAGATGGTCACGGAAAGTCTCGGTACGGAACGTCAATTCCCGTTCCGGTTCCTTTTTCCTAATCCGGCATCGGGACGAGTTCAGTTGTCCGTCCTTGATAAATACAAACGAAGCTGTAACCCCTTGGCCATACGATTCTATAAAATGAATCGGGAAATGCCTATTCTCGTTTTGCATCGTAACCCGCTCCCGCTTGAGCAATTCTCCTTGTTCATTGAAAAGCTCATACAACACATACGCCGGGCTCTCGGAAGTTCCAAACAACACATTTACAGTTTCACCGACCGAAGCATTCAAGTTGGTACGGGGCATCCATTCCACCGAAGGAACCGGCGGACGTTTATCGGTCAGGCTATACAAAACAAAATCCTGTGCATTCTCAACCTTCACGCCCTGCTTATCCATCGAATGTACCTGCAAACGATATTTTCCCGAAGGAAGCTGGGCAAATACGGACTTATCCCATGCTTTACCCGAAGAGAAAGTGCCTACCGCAAGGATAGAATCGGTCTCTTCTCCCTGCATCCGGAAAATCGTATAGGTTCCCTGCGTATTGACCGGCTCTCCGTTTACGGTCTGTGCTTTGACCACGGCTTGCGCCTCGTCTTTCTCCAGCTGATTCGCCATCTCTATGGAAAGGACGATACCGGCATCGCCCACCGAGAAAGTATATTCGGTAGCTTGTGTTTCCCCCTTGCCATCCGTCAATGTTGCTTCTACCCGATAGGAGCGGAATACGGGCTTATCCAATTGACTTCCCCGCTCAGGGGTGAAACGGATTTGGAAGTTGCCCTCTTTATCCACATCCACCGTACCATTAGCCACCTGTTCCGTAGTATAATCATACGGATTCATCATATAGCTGCGTAACCAGAAGGGCTGTTTCCGGATAGTCCATGTGACCTTCCCATCCTGCAAGCCCACGCCGGAGAAACTCATCGCATTTCCTTTCAATACAACCTCTTTGCCAAAAGAGACCTCCTCTTTCAACGGTTCGATTTCCACCCGGAACGAAGGGCGCTTATATTCTTCCACCCGGATATAGGTAGATGTATGTTCGGACACCAACGTAAAATTCCCGTTCAACGTAGTTTTAGGCAAGGTAAACTCCCCGTGGAAAGAACCGAACTCGTTCGTGGTAAATTCCTTGGTGGCTATATCCTGATAATTGGCATCGCGAAGCGTAACGGAATACTTCATACCCGCCTTTGCCAGCAACTCCTGATTCCCTTCCTCATAAACAATTCCCTTAAAGGAAACGGTTTGTCCCGGACGATAAATCCCCCGGTCGGTAAACAGATAAGCGGTAAGACTCGGCTCCTCCGTTCCTACCCGGTTATACGAAGATATGTTCGTAATCAAGGAGGCCGTATCGCTTCCCAAAACCGGACGGGCGCAATCTATCAATTTCCTATTCTTTATATTCAGCAGAGCCAATCCGTTGGCATCGGTCTTTACGGTTCCGATAACCTTCGATTTCCATTGCATCTCTACATTGTAGCAAACCACCGGAACATCCGCCAAAGGTTTTCCGCTCTCAAAGTCCGTTACCAGCACCTCCTGTATTCCGTCCGCGTTCATCCGGCTGATAGCCGCAAACTTGCTCACGCTAAAGGGAGCATTGACCGCCAATTGTTCATCCGGAACCGTAATTTCATATTCATATAGACCCAACTTCTCCATGGGTACCGTAAGGAGCGTGTCCATCTCCTCGTAAGGCTTCGGCATCGGGAAGGTATAATTGATTTCCTTCACGACCTTTCCCCGGAATCCTTTTTGCTTACGCATAGCCGTCTCCGGTGCGGAAAGGTTCTGATAAATCCGGAGAACCAGCTTCGGGGTATTCCGGTAAGTCACCCGCAACTCCAGATTCTTCCCCGGATATACATTATTCGTATTCTCGACACGAAGCATCGGTATCTCCATGCTTGCCAACGTATTTTGAAATTCCTTTACCCGTTCTCCGTCATATTTTCCGATATTGGTCCGACAAAACTCATAAATGGCTTGGCGTGCCGAATCGCGTTGCGCCTCTTCCGGATAGGAATATTGCGTGGATTCCATCCATTGGAGTCGTGCCAAATCAATTTCCAACTGACAATCCTTATCGGTAAACTTTCCGGCCAACGAGTCCAGTCCCGATTTATAGGCATCCGTATTAACACGCCCCAACCGATACCTCAAATAGTCCAACGAGACCAGCAATTCCGCTTTCGGATTGCCTACTTGCGAAGCCCGGAAATCTATCCAACGCCGATAGAAATCATCCGAAGGTTGCAAACCAATAGCCCGTTGGAACAGGAAATCATATAACGTAGGCCGAAGTATGCGGGAATCATCGCCCAGTTTCAACACCTCGGCAAAGCGCGTGGCCGGTGTGTTTTGCAAAGCCTTCACCGGAGCCAACGAAGCGTTCAGTTCCTCGGTTATCTTCCGCGTGAACAGATTTGCCGTCCATTCACGCATATCCTCCGGAATATACCCTTGCAAGTCGGTGCGTTGCTGAATATTCCTCCGGTTATTATTGAAATAGGTCTGATACATCTCAGCCGTAAGCGAATGCAACAAAGCAATCGTGGCCGAATCGCTCAGACTCCGCGTATAATCTTCTACCTCATGGATAAGCTCCGGGAACTTGTCATAATCCTTTTCCAGATCTCCACTCATCTTTTCAATCAACGAGCGAATTACTTCCGATGAATCCTGACGGGCAATAGCCTCGCTCACCCAATCCTTATCCTCCGCCGTCTTTTGTCCGGCTATCACCTGATAAGCCGAGAAACTCAGTGCCGGCACTATCAGCAAAGAAATAAAAAATGCTCTTACTTTCATATCTTTTCTTTTTTTAGGTAGTTGGTAGTTAGTAGTTGGTAGTTAGATAAGTAAATTGTATAAAATTAATTATACCTCTTTTACACTCCGTCATGTTGAGCGGAGTTCCGGAGGAATCCAAATTCTAACTACTAACTACCAACTCCTAACTACTATATATAAGATAGAAAGTAAGCGCAAAAAGTTGTAAAGACTATGTTAAATACAAGTAAATCCTTACTTCTTTCTTACATACGTAATGAAAGAATAGGGATAAGCGTTCTTTTCATCCGCCGGGAAGTCCTGACGCTCAACCTCTTCCCATTGCTCCCAATCCACTACGGGAAAGAACGTATCGGCATTCTCAAACGCTTGATGGACACGGGTGATATACATCTTGTCGGCACGGCGCAAAGCCTGGCGATAGACCAACGCTCCTCCGATAACGAACACTTCCTCTTCATGCTCGCACAGGTCCAACGCGTCATGCATGGACTCGCACGCGAAGCAATTCACGAAATCTTCCGGCATCGTGGTCAACACCACATTTTTCCGCTCCGGAAGCGGACCGTTCGGAAGGGATTCGAACGTTTTGCGTCCCATAATAATCGCATGACCGGTGGTCAACTCCTTGAAATGCTTCATATCAGCCGGCAAATGCCACAACAATTGCTGGTTCTTGCCTATCGCGTTGTTATCCGATATGGCGGCAATAATTGAAATCTTCATATTTTTTGAGTTTTTAAGTTTGTAAGTTTTTTGAGTTTATGAGTTTTTAAGTTTGTAAGTTTGTGAGTTTTTTGAGTTTAAACTGAAAAACTTATGACCTGAAAAACTCAAGAACTAAAAGTCATTATACCGACACCACCCCCTTGATGTGCGGATGCGGGTCGTAACCTGTCAGATTAAAATCTTCGTATTTAAAATCAAATATGCTCTTCACCTCTGGATTCAGCTCCATGCGGGGAAGCGGGCGCGGTTCGCGGGTCAACTGAAGCTTCACCTGCTCCAAATGGTTCAGGTAAATATGCGCATCGCCCAGCGTATGGATGAAATCGCCTGCCTTCAGGCCCGTTACCTGCGCCATCATCTGAAGAAGAAGCGCATACGAGGCGATATTGAAAGGAACGCCCAGGAAGATATCCGCGCTCCGCTGGTACATTTGCAGACTTAATCGCCCGTTGGCCACATAAAACTGGAAAAACATGTGGCAAGGAGGCAGGTTCATATTCTCCAAATCTGCTACATTCCAGGCATTCACGATAATACGCCGCGAGTTGGGATTGTGTTTAATCGTCTCAACGGCCTCCGAAATCTGGTCTATCGAACCGCCCTTATAATCGGGCCACGAACGCCACTGATACCCATAGATATGTCCCAAATCGCCATTCGCGTCCGCCCATTCGTTCCAGATACGCACACCGTTTTCCTGCAAATATTTCACGTTCGTATCGCCTTTCAAGAACCAAAGCAATTCGTAAATGATGGATTTGAGGTGAAGCTTCTTGGTGGTCAGAAGCGGAAAACCCTCTTCGAGGTTAAAACGCATCTGATGACCGAAGACGCTTATCGTGCCTGTCCCCGTCCGGTCGCCTTTTTGCACGCCCTCGGTCAGCACGCGGTTGAGCAAATCGAGATATTGTTTCATCTTATTTTTCTGCTTTTTCTTTTAATCGATGCAAAGGTACAATTTATTTCTGAAAAGTAGATAAGTCCTTTCAGATTGCCTTTTACGATTTGACAAATGAAAGCCAAAACACACTTTTTCTATCAAAAATTTCCAATTCCGGATTTTAAGCTGACGCGCATTTTCACAAAAAACGATAAAACAACGCAAAAAAGGAGATTTTCGCCCCGTTTTTCTCCTGCAAAAGAAAAATTCATGCCTATCTTCGGGTGGATTCGTGCCTATCTTCATTCGCAAAGCATGGGAGATTTTTCCCAAAAGATGCCTATCTTTTCCGGAATTTATCGGATATTTTCCCAAAAACATCCTCCATTTTTCCGGAAATCGAAGTCCTGTCCTCCCGAATAGCCCCGATTTTCCTCCGGAATGAAGATTTTCACGAACCCCCAAATACCCCATTAAACCCATATTATCCAAGCAATTATACTCAAAAATCCGCCTTCTCAACTCAGCGAGAAGCCCATCGTTTTAATTTTTCTGAGATAAGCCCAGAAATAATCAAATTTCAGAAGGGATAAATTATCATTTGACATTTTGGTATTTTGCCGTTCTAATCATCATCTATGTTCTCTTCAAAATCATAATCTCCTTTTACCTTATATAAAATATGTTTGTCCAAAACGATGTATTCGAGGGCGCCCATACTTATCATATCGCTTAAAATCTGCTTGGCGGTAAACACATTTATGTGGGCTATCTTGCAAAACCGGCTCAGGCTGATGTGCGGATTGTCCTCCAGATACGCCAAAAGCCGTTTGACCGGCTTATTGAGCTTCAACAAAGCTCCGTGCAACGAGCGTTCTTTCTTCCACGCCAACACCAGGACTTCATTGGCCAGGATATTTTCATCGGCCACACGGATATACGCCTTATAATCTCCCTCCTTGTCCGGAGCCAGATAAGGCCGCTCTTTCCCCGGAGCGATATATACTTCGAGCACCGTCTTCCCGTTCACCTCCCACCGGGTTGCCGTGAAATCCACCTGAGGGCGCGTATAAACCGTCGAGGCCGCCTCTATCATATAATACTCCTCTTCGCTCCGGATTCCGGAGATATTACCATTGTCTTTGACACCAATCAACAATCTGCCCCCATCCGTATTGGCGAAAGCGCTAAGCGTCCGCGCAATCTTCTTGCTATCGCTCACTTCAAACTTAAAGTCAAGCTGTTGATGCTCTCCTTGCTCAATAAGCAATTGTAAAGGATGTTTTTTCACCATTTTGTCTTCTTTTTCGCGGCACAAAAATAAAATAAATAGCTAACTTTGCCAATCAAAAATACAATAAGCCATGTCTGAAGGTTCCACTTTGATTTCTGATCTGGCCGTAATTCTAATATGTGCCGGATTTGTCACCATCCTATTCAAATGGTTGAAGCAACCTGTTGTGTTAGGATATATTGTGGCCGGTATCCTTGCCGGTCCCGCTTGCCAGATTACCCCGACCGTAACCAATCCGGAGAGTATCCAGGTCTGGGCGGACATCGGCGTTATCTTCCTTCTTTTCACCTTGGGGCTGGATTTCAGTTTTAAGAAATTGATGAAAGTAGGCGGTACGGCCGTTACGGGAGCCATTACGATTGTTACGGGAATGATGTTTGTCGGTTACGGGACAGGATTAGCCTTGGGCTGGGGGCACATGAACGCCCTGTTCCTGGGCGGAATGCTTTCCATGTCGTCCACAACGATTATCTTCAAGGCATTCGATGATATGGGTCTGCGCGAACAACGCTTCACGGGAGTTGTCCTGGGCATTCTGGTGGTCGAAGACCTGTTTGCCGTCCTGATGATGGTATTGCTCTCCACCCTGGCGGTCAGCAAGCAGGTAGAAGGGATGGAGCTGCTGAACAGTGTGGTGAAATTAGGCGTTTTCCTGCTCTTTTGCTTCGTAATCGGCATTTACCTGATACCTTCCGTTTTGAAGTCCTTCCGTAAATACTTGAATGACGAGACATTATTGGTCGTATGCATCGGACTTTGCCTCTGCATGGTACTGATTGCCACCAAGGCCGGATTCTCTTCCGCCTTAGGCGCTTTCATCATGGGTTCCATCCTGGCGGAAACCGTCGAAGCGGAACGTATCGAACGATTGGTCAAACCGGTAAAAGACCTGTTCGGCGCGGTGTTCTTCGTATCGGTAGGTATGTTGATTGACCCGGCCCTTCTGTGGGAATACAAAGTACCGATTATCATTCTGACGCTGATTGTCATGATCGGACAAATCTGTTTCGGGACATTCGGCGTTCTCCTTTCCGGACAACCCCTGAAGATAGCGGTCCAATCCGGATTCTCGTTGGCGCAGATTGGCGAGTTCGCCTTTATCTTGGCTTCGTTGGGATTATCCTTGAAGGTGACCGACCATTACCTCTACCCGATTGTCGTAGCGGTCTCGGTGATTACCACCTTCTTCACGCCTTACATGATTCGTTTTGCCGAACCGGCCTATAAACAGCTGGAAGCACATATTCCGGAACGTTGGCTTCAGGCGTTGGAGCGTTATACCTCCGGAACCCGAACGATTCATCAGCAGAGCGATTGGCATCAACTGCTCAAAGCCCTGCTCCGTATCGTGGCGACCTACACCTCCGTGTCGGTTGTCCTGATATTCGTATGGCTTCAGTATGTATCTCCGCTGATTGTCTCCCGGATTCCGGGCTGGCAAGGGAGCCTGCTCTCGTTGATATTGATTCTGTTGCTGATTTCCCCCATGCTCCGGGCCATCATCATGAAGAAAAATCATTCGATAGAGTTTCAGAAACTCTGGAATGATAATAAATTCAACCGGGGATCGCTGGTATCGTTGGTTTTATTACGCATTCTGCTCTGCATTGCGCTGGTCATGATTCCCATCAACCAATTGCTGAATGTTGCCGCCGGGTATCTATGGCTGGTTGCGGCGCTGATAATCTTCTATGTCATCTTCTCCAAGAAGCTGAAAAAACGCTCTATCCTGATGGAACGGCGGTTCTTCAGCAACCTGACGGCACGGGAAGTGGAAGAGGAAAAACATGCGACAATCAACCCGAATTTCGCCAACCATATGCTGGAACGCGATTTGCACCTGGCCGACTTTGAGGTAAAACAGAACTCATTGAGTATAGGAAAAAGCCTGAAAGAGCTGAACTTCCGCAAACTATGCAATGTAAATGTGGTAACCATCATCCGAGGAGAAAAGCGGATATACATTCCCGGAGGCGATGAACGGCTTTATCCGTTCGACAAAATTATTGTGGCCGGTTCGGATGAGGATTTGGAACATTTCCGCAAGTATGTAGAAGAGAAGCTGCACGTCCACAAACCTACCTCAACCGATACGCAAGCAGTCAGCATCGAACAATTCCAGGTACAGAAAGGTTCCAAGCTGATAGGTCGCTCCATTCAGGAATCCGGACTCCGCGAACATGCCAAATGCTTGGTTATCGGTATCGAACGCGGATCCACCTCCTTGAAGAATCCGCAACCATCTACCGTCTTTGCCGAAGGGGATTTGGTCTGGGTAGTAGGAGAAAAGCGAAGAATATCCAGTTTTGACTTATAGTATTATGCACATGAAATTTATAGGAATCATACCGGCCCGATACGCTTCCACACGTTTTCCGGGCAAACCGTTGGCTGACATGGACGGGAAACCCATGATTCAGCGCGTATATGAACAGGTCAGAGGCACCGTCGACGAGGTTTGTGTCGCTACCGATGACGAACGCATCGAAAAGGCGGTCAAAGCCTTCGGAGGAAACGTCGTAATGACTTCCCATCAACACAAAAGCGGGACAGACCGTTGTTATGAAGCCTACCAAAAAGCCGGCGGGAACTACGATGTCGTGATAAATATCCAAGGGGATGAGCCTTTCATCCAACCGCAGCAAATCGAAACCATCAAATCCTGCTTTACCGACGGAGAGGTACAAATCGCCACCTTGGTCAAGCCTTTTCGCCCGGACGATGATTTCGAAAAGGTATTGTTCAACCCCAATTCGCCTAAAGTCGTAATCAACCGGAATAATGAAGCCATGTACTTCAGTCGCTCGGTCATTCCTTATGTACGCGGAAAAGTCTTTACCGAATGGTTGCCGAATCATACCTATTATAAACATATCGGCATGTATGCCTACCGGGCGGATGTACTGGCTGAAATCACCCGCCTTCCGCAATCGCCTTTGGAACTGGCGGAAAGTCTGGAACAATTGCGCTGGTTGGAAAACGGATATAAAATCAAGGTAGGCATTACGGACATCGAAACTATCGGAATTGATACGCCGGAAGACCTTGACCGGGCGGTTGAAGCCTTACGGAAAAGACTATAATCCGTCTCCGGACACCCCGGCAGGCTGGATGCGCAGACCTATCTCTTGGATTCCCACGATTACACTATCGCGCATCCCTTGCCGGAAACTGAAGGTATATTGCCCCGGATAAGGGAAATGGTAATTCTTGCGAATCGGGAAACTCGATTCATAAAGAGAGATGCCATGCCCATACCATTTCCCGAATTCATCCGCCAAGAGGCACTCGATGGTATCGCGCATCAGCGGACCTATCGGCGGCTCTTCATTGCAGAACAGCCACAAATTCTGGTAAGGATACTTGTTGTTGTTACGGATATCCAACGTAATGGTATAAGGCCGGCTATTGTCGTCTATCGAAAGGTAAAATAATAGACTTTGTCCTTTTCCCATGCGGTGTTTTGAATGACCTGGTATTGGTAATACAAGGTGTCATCCGCACAAGAAAAGAACAAGCTGCAAATGAGCAGTATCAGACAACTACCCCTCTTGCTTCGCATCTTTAGGCTTGTTGGACGCCTGCGGTTTGTTGGACTTGGCATTATTATTTCCGGGTTGTTGCTGTTTTTGTTTCGGACGATTATTCCGATTGGCATTCTTCGGCGCGTTGTTTCCATTCGCTCCATTGTTATTTCCCTTCTTATTCTCCGGAGATTTTTTGTCATTCGGCTGCGATTGCTTCGGTGATTGGCCATTTGCATTGTTTGAAGCCTTCTCCGCATTCTCGGCATTCCCGTTGTTCGCTTCCCCGTTATTATTTCCCGGCGAACGTCTCTTTTTCTTCTTTTTCGACATCGCATTGTCAAAGCGCGTCACGCTCTCCTGCCCTAAAATGTCCTGCACCTCCCGTTTGGACTGCTGTTTCGTATCGGCTTCCAGCGAAACAGGCTTCATGCCTTTCTTATTCATATTGATGACATCGAAAGCACGCTGGGCCGGAACCGTAACTAAATTAGCGGCAACCGATTTGCTGGTCGAATAGGTGATTTCCCGCTTGAATATATCTGTCTTAAAATGATAATAAGTGCCGTCTTGCGTCTCTAATACGATTTCGCGTGAAGGCAAACGCTTCTGCGCCTCCACATAAGCATCCACTTCATAATTGATACAACATTTTAGCTTCGCACACTGCCCCGCAAGTTTCTGGGGGTTCATGGAAATATCCTGGTAGCGGGCAGCGCCTGTAGCCACCGAAACGAAACTGGTCATCCAGCTGGAGCAACACAACTCCCTTCCGCAAGGACCGATTCCGCCGATACGCCCCGCCTCTTGCCGGGCACCAATCTGCTTCATCTCGATACGCACCCGAAAGGCTTCCGCCAATACCTTAATCAGTTGCCGGAAGTCGACACGTTCGTCCGCTATATAATAAAATATCGCCTTATTGCCATCTCCCTGATACTCCACATCGCCTATTTTCATATTCAATCCCAGGCTTGCAGCAATCTGCCGCGAGCGAATCATGGTCTCATGCTCCTTCGCCTTGGCCTCTTCATACTTGTCCAGGTCGTTCTGACGCGCTTTCCGGTAAATCTTCTTAGGTTCCTGATCCATCCGGACATTGTTCTTCCGCATTTGCAACAAGACCAACTTGCCCGTCAGCGAAACCGTTCCGATGTCATGCCCCGGATTAGCCTCAACCGCCACCATATCTCCTTTTTCCAAAGGCAGGTGCATATTGTTCAGGTAGTACCCTTTACGGGTATTCTTAAACTGAACCTCTACGAAATCTGTGGCATTCTCGGCATCCGGAACACCGCACAGCCAATCATACGTATTCAGCTTATTATTTTGTATGCGACTGCAACCTTTAGCGCTCATGCCGCAACCTTTATCCTCTAATTTAAAATCCATAATCCGTTTCGTATGCTATATAATTGACAAAGATATAGATTTTATTTAAGAGTATGTCCTTTTTAATACTTTCTTTACCGTTTTTTTAGATGATCTCGTTATCTTTGCGCTATAAACAGATAAAACCTCATGATGTATATGAAGCACTTGTTTTTTATTACGGCAATAGCTTTTCTGCTGGCCGGATGCGGACAGAAAGCCTCCAAACAAGAAGAGGCGCAAGAAGAAAATATAGCGCAACACGAAAACATCCACAAAGAATTGAACACCTTGCAAGTCGGTGAGGTAAAAGCCACATGGATTCAGGATGTGAAAAGCAAGCAATCGCCGGCCATTTTCCCGGATGCCAGCGCAAGTCTGATAGACAGCCTGGGGTTGCAAGACGGCATACCCTCTTCTATCAGCACCTTTTTGGTGCAAACGGATAGCACGGTGATTCTGTTCGACACCGGTTTGGGCAAAGAAAACAGCCGGATGATTTACCTGCTTGACTCCGTAGGAGTAAAACCTGCCGATATCCGTTACCTTTATCTGACCCATCTGCACGGAGACCACATCGGAGGCATGATGAACGGCAACGAACGGGTATTCCCCCATGCTGCCGTCTATCTGGCCAAACAGGAATATGACGGATGGATGCAAATGGCGGACGACAAGAAAGCGCAGGTGGTTAAAACCTTGAACGCCTACAAAGCTCAACTGCATCTGTTCGCATTTGGCGACACGCTGCCCGGAAACGTCGTTGCCCTTGATGCCGCAGGCCATACGCCGGGACACACGGTCTACCAAGCAGGGAAACTATTGGTAGTCGGTGACATCTTGCACGGAAACGCCCTCCAACTCCTCTATCCGGAGATTTGTCCGACTTACGACATGGATAAGGAAAAAGCCATTGAATCCCGAAAACGTATCCTGGATTATGCCTTAAAAAATGATTTGATGTTGGCCGGAATGCACTTTCCAAGTCCCGGATTCGTAAGTTTAATACACGCATGAACCAAAAATAAAAAAAGGAGAAATTATGGCAAGACCGATTAAAGAAACGCCGATACTGTTCGGCGAAGATGCCCGGCGGTTTGTAGAGCGGATGAATCAAGTCCGTAGAGAAACACCGGAAGAAAGGGAAAGAAGAAATGCGAACTACGATCTTTTTAAAAAGATGCTTGAATTGGGAGAACAGACAAGAAAGAAAAGCGTATGAAAGTAAGTTTGCAAGAGCCATTCTCGGCTTACATTATCCGTAAGTTGGGAACAGACGAAAAAGTAAAATCGTTCGATTGCGGCGATGCCGACTTGAACGATTTTATCTTGAATGAATCTGGACTATACCGCAAGGCGTTGCTGGCGGTTACATATGTGTTTGAGGCGATAAATGATGTTGAACATGAGCATATTGCTGCCTATTTCAGTTTGGCAAATGACCGTGTATCAATGACTGATTTTTCAAATAAAACGGAATTCAATCGTTTTCGCAAACATCGCTTCGTCAACGAAAAACGTATCAAAAGCTATCCGGCAGCAAAGATCTGCCGTTTGGCGGTAAGCCAAGAATTGAAAGGACAACATATTGGGGAGTTTCTGGCAGATTCTATTAAAAAGTTCTTCCTCGCCGATAATAAGACCGGCTGCCGCTTCCTGACCGTAGATGCCTATGCTGCTGCCATTCCATTCTATCTTAAACAGAAGTTCGTGCCGCTGACGGTGGAGGATGAAGGAGCAGACACCCGCTTGCTTTACTTTGACCTCAACGACATTGTTGATTAGGCTAATTCAGCTATGAGGACAGAAGCTTTATTTTGTATACTTACATAAGGTTCAGCAGAGAGAGGGCGGGCAAACCCCGCCCCTACATGAACCGCATGACCATTCTTCATTTTAAATTGTCTTTTGGAAAAATAAATGATGCGCGAATTTGTGCGTATCAACATCATTTTTTCTTTCCTCGTTTACGGATAACACTTTGTTCGTTCAATACATCATTCTAAGGATTGATATTGCTTTTGCGCAAAAAGAGCATCAAATTCAGATAACGTATTTAAGGCAAATTCCCAAAGAAATTCAAAACAAATTCTCAAATAACGCGATAAGCATAAAGAAAGGAATAGAAATACAAGAATAAGGTGATAAAAATCGTATCTTTGCGGTGATTTGATTTTTAAAACAATATGGCCGAAAAAGCTACTACGATAGAACAACAATTATCTCTTTTGGAAAGCCGTGGGATGGTGATAGGGGATAAACAAAAGGCAACGGAATATCTGCTTGATATTGGATATTACCGTTTGGGGTTTTACTGGTTCCCCTTTGAAAAGTCATACCCAAGAAAGGTGAAAAGGAACCATGATTTCAAGGAAGGAATTTTAATGGACTACGCCATAAAGCTGTATTATTTTGACTTTGACGTAAGGAATCTGTTCCTTAGATATATTAGCCGCATAGAAATTAATCTTCGGACTACCATCATATATTATGTGTCAAATGCTTATGGGGACAATCCGTTTTGGTATGTGGATTCCCAAGTTATTTCTGCTGAAACCATTAATAGCCAGGAATACAAAAAAGCATTGGCCGACCTTGCGAAAGAGCCGCTGATTAGATGGGATAAGAAGCAACATGGGAAACGTCCGTATGCTCCTGCATGGAAAGCACTGGAATTCATGTCGTTTGGCACTATCATCAAATTATATGAAAGCCTGAAAAGCCCTCGATTGCAATGTGACATTTCTAAAGTATATGGCATAAATCTGCCCACCCAATTTTCTAACTATATGAATACAGTGAGGAAGTTGCGGAACTATTGTGCCCATGGCAAGGTGCTTTATGATTTGCATTTGGACGAGGCTATTGGTAACGGCCTGTTAGGCAATTTGGGGAACAGGAAGACTATGTTGTCGGGCATGTATATGGTATTCAGGTATTTCCTTGGCGTCATTTCACTCAATAGAGTAAAAGATATGGATGGGGACCTGGTTCGGGCTTTTGAGCGAATACCATATTCCGAAGTGGTAAAAGTCATTTCAGATAATACAGGATTTCAATTAGAGGAATTAAAAAATGCCTCAAAATAATTTGTATTACAAAAAATTGTTGTACCTTTGCAGTGTAAAGATAAGTGCACTTGAAGGTTACGGTCTTCATACTGCACTATAAAAGGAACTAATAGAGCTTGCCTATATGGCAGGCTCTTTTTATATGCAGACGTGTCTGATTGGATAACGTATTTAAGGCAAATTTCCAAAGAAATTCAAAACAAATTCTCAAATAACGCGATAAGCATAAAGAAAGGAATAGAAATACAAGAATAAGGTGATAAAAATCGTATCTTTGCGGTGATAATTACAGGATTAGCGAACAACTAATAAATTAAGTACACATGGCTTTTACCAACAATGTTATGATTGTGCGCCACGGATTGCTGGCGAATTTAGTGAAACTTTGGAAGGAAAACCGTTTGTTGGAGGAAATAGACCGCTTGCCGATAGCGTTGAGTCCGCGTCGCTCGAAACCGAAAGGGCGTTGTTGCATCCATAAGGAACGGGCGGTATGGAAGTATAAGACTTTGCCTTTACTGGGTTTTGACATGAGCGATGAGGTAGATGAACTTACTCCGCTTTCCGAATATGCCAAACGGGCGTTGTTCCGTTCGGAGAACGAGAAAGAGAATCTGATGTGTGTCATCGATGAAGCCTGCTCTTCGTGCGTGTCGGTCAATTATGAAATTACCAATCTGTGCCGCGGATGCGTGGCGCGGAGTTGCTATATGAATTGCCCGAAAGACGCAATCCGCTTCAAGAAGAACGGACAGGCGGAGATAGACCATGATACGTGTATCAGTTGCGGAAAGTGTCATCAAAGCTGTCCTTATCATGCTATTGTCTATATCCCGATTCCGTGTGAGGAGGTTTGTCCGGTCAAGGCCATCAGCAAGGATGAATATGGTGTGGAGCACATTGACGAATCGAAATGTATCTATTGCGGAAAATGTGTGAACGCTTGTCCGTTCGGGGCGATATTCGAGATATCTCAGGTGTTTGATATCCTGCAAAGCATCCGGAGGGGAGAAGAGGTGATAGCGATTGTCGCGCCCTCTATCCGTGCCCAGTTCGGCGTTTCCATTGAGCAGGTTTACGGAGGATTGAAGGAGGTCGGCTTTACGGATGTAATCGAGGTGGCGCAAGGCGCTATGGAAACCACGCGCCGGGAAGCAGCCGAACTGATGGAAAAACTTCATGAGGGGCAGCCCTTTATGACGACCAGTTGTTGTCCTTCTTATATCCAGCTGGTGGAAAAGCATATCCCGGACATGAAGAAATATGTCTCATCGACCGGTTCGCCGATGTATTATGCGGCCCGTATAGCCAAAGAGAAGTATCCGAACGCGAAGATTGTCTTTGTCGGGCCTTGCGTGGCAAAACGGAAAGAGGTGAAGATGGATCCTTGCGTGGATTATGCGCTGACCTTCGAGGAGGTAGCCTCTATTTTTACAGGGATGAACATCAACCTGGAAAGCACCCAGCCCTATTCCGTCGTGTTCAATTCTTCTCGGGAGGCGCATGGCTTTGCCCAAGCGGGCGGAGTAGTCAATGCGGTGAAGGTCTGTCTGGATAAGAAAGAGGTGAACGCGATTCAGATAGCGAACCTGAACAAAAAAAATGTCGCTTTGCTTCGCGCTTATGCCAAGACCGGCAAAGTGCCCGGCCAGTTCATCGAAGTGATGGCTTGCGAAGGTGGATGCGTGACCGGTCCTTGTGTCTACGGAGATAAGTCGGCCGGCCAAAAGCAGATGATGAAGGAGCTGACCAAGATTGCCTCTTCGTTGGCTAATCGGGAAAATAAGTAAGATGGGTAAGAATATCCGTAATTTGGGTATCGGATGTAACCCTCTTACGGAATATTTTTGCAACCGGATATAATCAGGTAAGTTTATGGGGTTGCCGGCTCTTGCTATACGTTGATTTAGAAGAGAACTCATAAACTTATAAACTATAAACTCATAAACTCAAAGTATGTTACGTAAAATCAGATTGACGTTGGCCGTGGTTTGCTTCCTGCTCGTCACGTTGTTGTTCCTCGACTTTACGGGGACGATTCATGCGTGGTTCGGGTGGCTTGCCAAGATTCAGTTTCTTCCGGCCTTGCTGGCTTTGAACGTGGGAGTTGTTCTCGGCTTGCTGATGCTAACCCTTTTGTTTGGACGAGTCTATTGCTCGGTAATTTGTCCGTTGGGCGTTTTTCAGGATGTTATTTCCTGGATTAGTGGCAAACGGAAGAAAAAACAGTACCGTTTCTCTTATTCTCCCGCTATTTCGTGGCTGAGGTACGGTGTGCTGGCTCTGTTTGTGGTGCTGCTGGTGGCAGGTGTGAACTCCATAGCTGCGTTGGTGGCGCCATATAGCTCTTACGGGCGTATTGCTTCTCATCTTTTTGCTCCGTTTTACCAATGGGGGAATAATCTGCTCGCTTATTTGGCGGAACGCATGGATAGCTATGCGTTCTATTCGGTGGATGTATGGATGAAGAGTTTGTCTACCTTCCTGATTGCCTTAGTTACCGGGGTTATCCTATTTGTGTTGGCTTGGAAAAACGGACGTACATATTGCAATACGATATGTCCGGTCGGTACGGTGCTGGGCTTTGTTTCCCGGTTCGCGTTGTTCCGCCCGGTGATTGATGCATCCAAGTGTACCAACTGCTCGCTTTGCTCGCGGAAATGTAAGGCTTCCTGCATCAACTTCAAGGAACATACCATTGATTATAGCCGTTGCGTGACGTGCTTGGATTGCCTGGATACGTGCAAGCATGATGCTATCCGCTATGCGTTCGCTTATCGGAAAGCAGAGCCTATGACGCCGTCAGAGCCCGCAAACGCCGACAAGTCGCGCCGCGGATTCCTGTCGGTCGCTACACTGGCCTTTACGAGTGCCGCCCTGAACGCGCAGGAGAAGAAAGTCGACGGAGGTCTTGCTGTCATCGAAGACAAGAAGATTCCGAAGCGTGCTACTCCGATAGTTCCGGCGGGGGCTGTCAGTCTGCGTAATTTCAGCCAGCATTGCACGGCTTGACAGCTTTGCGT
>URGO01000001.1 GCA_900547435.1 uncultured Parabacteroides sp. | reverse complement strand
TCAAGAAAGTTCAGTACAAACTCAATAGAAGGCCAAGAGAAAAACTACAATTTGATACTCCTAAATTGTGTTTTTTCAAAAATATTTCGTAATGTTGCATTTGCTGTTGGACTCTGCAAAAAAAACGCTTGATTTTCTGAACAGAATCACCCATAAATAACCTATCCGTCCCCTACTCGCGTCCCCCCTCCGTCCCCCCTGACGTTAATCGGATAAAAATATCTTTGCTCCCGTAATCACAAAACACAAGACGTGGTTACGGGAGTCGTTTTTTTTTCAATGATAATTAATAATTAAAAATCAACAATGAAAGAAACGTACTCCGGCAAACTTTTAATTTTTATCTTTTAAATTTTAATTGATTAGTCATGGAGCAACAAGTTTTCATCAAAGAGCAACACCCGAATGTGGCACGCACCTATATGGCGCAAGACGGTACGACCAAAGTATTCAATTCGCGCGGATTCATCCTATCCAACGGAATAGACGAATTTTATGCCGAAATGGTGGGTGATATGGCACGCGATTCGGGCGAGTACGACAAGAACACCTACCACACCATGCAAGGATATATTAAAGCGCGTTCCTATCAGGACAAGAACGGAGCTACACGGTATGAAAATCAGATTATTATCACGAAGATGATTTAGAAATGGAAAATCAGATTTTCAGAAGCAAGGAGTTCGGAGAAATCCGGACACATGTAGATGAACGGGGCGAGCCTTGGTTTTGTTTGTTGGATGTATGCAGGGCTTTGGACTTGACCGCCAATGGTGTAAAACAGAGATTAGGAGATAACGTAATTTCAAATTACCCTATCTCCGACACCATCGGAAGGACCCGCCAGGTGTTATTCGTCAACGAGGACGGGCTGTATGATGTAATCCTCGAAAGTCGCAAGCCGGAGGCAAGGGCGTTCCGCCGATGGGTTACAGGCGAAGTGCTTCCCGCCATCCGAAAGACCGGAGGCTATATGGTGGCACAGACAAACGAATCAGACGAGATTATTTTATCCCGCGCTCTGCTCATCATGCAGGAGACGTTAAAACGGCGTGATGAACGTATTGCCCAGCTTCAATCACGGGCTGATTATGCGGATGCTGTACTTGATTCGACTTCGTGTCTGACCACAACCCAAGTAGCTAAAGGTCTCGGAATGACGGCTTACGAGTTGAATCGGCGTCTATGCACATTGGGCGTGCAGTATTTCCAAAGCGGGCAATACCTCCTTTACGCCGATTATGCCCGGCAGGGCTATGCGCAGAACAGGACATTCATGTATCTCGATTCGGAAGGGGCGACACATTCTCGCACCTATCTTGTTTGGACAGAACAAGGGAGAAAATTTATTTATCAGCGTATCAGAGAAACAAGGCCATAGAAACAAGGCTATCAGGGATCCCCCATGAAAAAAAGCTCCCCTGTTTTAGGGGAGCTTTCACCAGAGGGGAACAAACTCAAAAACTAACAAACTAATAAACTAATAAACTTAAAATAAAATGACTATCAAACTACAATTAAGTGACGCATCTTACCAGCGTCTCATTCAAACAGGAAGCCGCATTCAGGGCACCATCGGGTTACTAAATCCAAAAGAGGGTAATTTCAATGAGCACAACAAAAAATCGTGCACATCCAGCGGTAAGTTCATCCGGTTACCCCACGGACGGGCAAGCGTTGGTGAGAAAAAAATTCGGTTATCATTAAGTATCGATGTGAATGAAACCAGCATCATCCCGGCGGATGCCATCTTGGATGAGAGCCGCCAGGCGAGTGACTTTATTGACAGGGTATTTGATTTTCCGATGTGTTGATTATGGGGTTCGGAGTAAGTAATAACGTAAGAAGTCGGGTGGTACGTGAGTGTACCCCCGAATTGTTCCGGCAAGTGGTCCGTATGCCGATAGTCGGGCAAGTGTGCGCCTCGATAGCTGATGCTTGGGAGAGCCTAAAGCGGGGCGAGATGTCGAAAGAAGATTTTGAAGAATTTAAAAGCCTGGAAAAGAAACGTCTGCCCATTTTCACGTTTCATGCCACGTTCAAGAACGGGCGTAGGTTGAATGCAGACGCGGTGCCCAGCGGATTGTCCATGTACGATATTGATCACATTAATGATCCACGGGGGTATTGGGAAATTAAAAATGAAGAATTAAAAAATAAAAACTTACTTCATTTTATTGTCTTGGTACACGTGACACCTTCGGGTGAGGGTTTGCGCATCGTATTTCGCATACCAAAAGGTATGGATTTGGCCGGGGCGCAACGCTGGATGTCGGAGCAATTGGGCGATGCAAACTATGACCAGAGCGTCAAGGACTTGGCACGGAGTTCGTTTGCGGTGCCAGAGGATTACATTATTTATATAGACGAAGAAAAGCTTTTTTCAAAGGAGTTACAGGAGTTAGAGGAAGTTAAAGGAGTTAAAGCCAATACTTTTTCAAAGGAGTTACAGGAGTTAGAGGAAGTTAAAGGAGTTAGAGCCAATACTCCTTGTAAATACGAACAAGAGGCTATTGGCTTAACTCCTAATGAAGCGAAGCGAAATGATAACTCCTCTAACTCCTTAACTCCTAATAAAAATACTCCTACTTTTAAAGATATTCCCTACAAGGACATTATTAAGAATTGGTTTGCCTTGACAGGAGGCGAACCCGTGGAGGGTGAGCGCAACGACCGATTACATCAATTGGCTTCCCATTTGCGTTACATCACGGATAATAACGAAGAGAAGTTATTGCAAATCATGCCCCGGTATGGCCTTTCCGAAGAGGAAATGAAAGGGCTGATTCATTCGGCCTGTCAGGCGAAATGGTGCGCGATACCACGCACGCTTCGCGTTGCAATTGAAAATGGAAAATTGAAAATGGAAAATTCAATGAATACGCCGGATGGAAATTTTCAACTTTCAACTTTCAATTGTCAATTGCCCGCATTGCCCAAGCGTCTCCCCAAGCTCATTGCCTTGTTAATCAGCCGAACGCCAAATATTTACAAACCTGCCGTGGCTCATGCGGTGTTCCCCTCGTTGGCGGCTCATTTGCATCGGGTCAGATTTAAATATATTGATAATGTAGAGCACGAAGCAACACTTATGAATGTCCTGATGGCGGGGACGGGTGCGGGTAAGGATTGCATTTCTGAACCCATCAACCGCATTATGAAAGATATCCGTTGTCGTGATGAAGAAAACCTGAGACGTGAGCGGGAATGGAAAAACGAAATCAATTCTAAGGGGGCGAATAAGGATAAGCGTCAACGCCCGGAGGGGTTAATCATTCAAGAGATTGATGCCGACATGACTAACCCGGCCTTTGTGATGCGTACCGCCGAAGCGGACGGGCATTTTCTTTATACGAAACTGAATGAAATAGATCAGTTTGATGCCTTGCGGGGGTCGGGAAAAGGAATGCAGCAATTCCAAATCATGTGTTTGGCTTTTGACCCCCAGAACCGCTACGGGCAAACTCGCGTAGGGGCTCAGAGCGTAACCGAGAAAGTAACCATCCGGTTCAATTGGAACGCTGCTACAACGATTCTAAAGGGGAAACGCTATTTCTCGAAAGTCCTGACCGATGGCCCTATTTCCCGTATCAATTTTTGCACCATCCCGGAACGGGAAATTGGCGCGGAAATGCCGATATATGGAACATACGATGCCGGATTTGATGAAGAATTGCGTCCCTACATCGAGAATCTGACCCGTGCAACCGGATTGATAGATTGCCCGGAGGCATTCAAGCTGGCTCAAAAGCTAAGGGAAGAAAACGCGGACTTTGCCCGGTTATCGCAAAGCCGTGTATATGAGAATCTTTCGTTTCGTGCCAATGTAATCGCCTACCTGAAAGCCTGTGTACTCTATGTCGCAAATGGTTGCAAATGGGACAAATCCATCGAAGAGTTTACCCGCTGGAGTCTTCAATACGACATGCAATGCAAAATGGACTTCTTCGGGGATGCTATCGAACGGGCGATGAATGAAGGCGAGGCGGATAGTCAGCGTAAACGAGGCCCACGTAATCTTCTTGTTATGCTTCCTGATGAATTTACATTTCAAGATGTCATCCGTTTACGTCAAAATGTAGGATTGAATGCTGAAGGAACACGTAATATGCTTACCCAATGGAAATTTCGGAATTACATTACAGATATTACAGATTACAGTTATCGAAAATTAAAATTCAGAAGCGATGGAAGTGATATTGAACCGAATAAAAAAGCATAAAGAATGCACATTAGGGAAACTAACGATTGATAATCATCCCTTTTGTGATACCTTGGAACCCACGTGGCGCAATATCCACTGGGGACGGGACGGGAAAAAGAAAATAAAGGGAAAGACCGCCATACCGGAAGGGCGTTACCCCGTGGTTATCACCTATAGTCCCAAATTCAAAAAATGGTTGCCCTTGTTGCTCCATGTTCCCTACTTCACGGGAATACGCATCCATGCCGGGAATACCGCCCAAGACACCGAGGGCTGTATTCTGGTCGGGGAAAATTTAGTAGAAGATAAAGTACTCAACTCTACTCTTTGGCTCAACCGGCTCAAAAAGAAAATAGTAGAAGCGAAAGAGCGAGGCGAAGGGGTGTGGATAACGGTTAGTTGACAAGGAAAAGGGGTTGTAGAGACCAGTTGACGAGTAGACAAG
This sequence comes from uncultured Parabacteroides sp., assembly GCA_900547435.1. Lineage (GTDB taxonomy): Bacteria > Bacteroidota > Bacteroidia > Bacteroidales > Tannerellaceae > Parabacteroides. Next base: position 49,891 of record URGO01000001.1, on the reverse strand, counting down.
TTAACCAGTAGACAAGGCTTACCCACTGGCCTTGTTAACTGGTTAACTTAAGACGCAAAATATTGTTAATTGTACACGCCTCGTTGGCTATATAAAATATTGCGATTATTTCATCTTCAATTTATATATTTTATCTTGGCATTTTAATATATAGATACCAGGAGCTAAATTTGGAATTGTGACAGACCCATTTATTGTGGCATTATAATGACATATACCATTTATGCTATAAACCTGTATCGTTTGCTTTGTTGAAGTTAAAATGCTCAATGTACCATCTTTTATTTGAATATCCATATTAGATGGAAGCGTAACATCTATGGATTCATTTGGAGTAATATTATTATATAGCGATTGGTCTATGTCACTCATCTTAATGGTGCCTCTGCCCCCTGTGGCTTCCCAGAAATTAATAGGAAAATCTTCTCCTGTTTTATCTTGTAACTCTTGTTTTTTGATATCCCCTTGCACATACTCCCATTGTTCATCCGTTAAAGGAACATCCGTTAAGATTACATTCAAAAAAGCAAATTCTTTTGGCGAATCAGCATAGTTTGGAACTCGTTCTCCCCATTTCTCCAGCAAATCAGCTTGGGTGTACGTGATAACTTCTTCTGCTGAAAATGTACCATCTTTATATATCTGATTCGCGTTTGTATTCGATATGCCATTATAAATATGGACATCCGGAACCTCATCGATTGAAGCTAATCCCATTAGGTATAATTCAAGGGGTGGAAAGTGCCAAGTAGATACTCCCTCCATGGGAAAACCATTAAAATCGTCATTGAAAAATTGAGCTAACCAACAAGTAGCTTGGTAATGATTATCAGATATAGATAAAGAGGAAATGTCGAATCCTCCTAAAAATCCATGTACATCTGATATTCCCCAATGAGAACCCGTAGAACATTCATTCCCTTCCGCATCTACATTTACTTGTCCTAAATCCGGAGCTCCACCATATAAATGGCAAATCTCATGTAATAATGGGCCTTGGAAAAGAAATCTCAACCCTGTAAGCATAATGTATCCTCTCCAACGAGTTTTTGATGCAAACCCATTATCCGTATATATAGGCATTCCAATACCTTTTATTTGATTACTCATGCATGAAGCATACCCACCTAAATTAGTTTCTGAACCATCTAAGTTGCGCACGAAAATATATGCATCAAAATCATCCTTAAATAATTTTGACAGTTGCAGGCAAAAAGGATACATATCTAAATCTTGGTTGAGTAGATCATCCCTTGATATCCTAAGTTCCAAAGCGTTTTTTGCAGGATGAAGATAAATATTCTCATCCAACTGAATTAATTCTGTTTCCTGAGAAAATCCATTCGTAAAAGTAATAACACAAAAAACGGACATAATAAACAACCGGGTTAAAAGTTTTTTCATATTTACATGTTTTTTATTATGCCGTGTCCCTTCTTTCGGCAAAAGATGTAACAAAAAAGTGCAGGGTACTGTCGTTACTTTATATTGCATCTATTATGTAAAAAACCGATTTTTGATGCAAGATAAAAATCGAAACACTTTTGTATTATTTTTAACGCATTGACAAATATCATGATTTTTTCATAAATGCAAAAATAAATCTTGTTAAAAATATTTGTTTTCTCATTGTGGTATGACATCAAAACGGTGCAGATAAAGGTGTCTTTTCTTTATTTTAAAGAGTCGTGATCATGCCTATATTTTGCCTATATTTTTTAAAAAGGCAAATAAAAACATTTATCTGTGAACAATTCTACCCAGAGATCTGTTTATCTTAAAAATTGAATCATTTGTCGAAAATAAAGAGAAAAGGAAACAAAATGTGAGGTTGCCAAGTATTATTAACAATTAAAACACGCTGTTTTTACATTTTTTGTGCGATTATTTACGCAAAACACGCGTTATTTGTTGTTTAGTAATAGGGGAGAAATAAGAAGATGAAAAAATCGACTATTTGGTTGCTTGCGGTGGTGATGGCTTTTGCGTTTACAGGTCTTCTATATTTGCAAATCAGCTACGTGAATATCATTTTGAAAACGCGTAGCGAGCAATTTGACGAGACGGTAAAACAATGCCTGCATCAGGTTTCAAAAACATTGGAACTGGACGAGACCCGACAATATCTGGAAGATGATATAAACCGGGACCAGAACAGCTTCCTGTACCAGAACGTAATCATTACGGATTCGAACGGAGGGGTACAGCAGATTGAATTGCAGAGCTTTAGCAGTCAGAAGTTCCAACCTCGGTCCGCATTGAGCAACCGGCAGACCAACTCGATAGCCAACACCTCACGGGATTTGCAAAAAACGTTGAGGCAACGCTATCAATACCAGGGAGGATTGATCGACGAGGTCATATACAATATATTATATACCGCCAACTTGAAGCCGATTCAAGAGAGAATCGATTTCAAGAAATTAAATGGCTATCTGAAAAATGAATTTATAAACAGCGGATTAAACCTCCCGTATGTCTTTTCCGTCATAAATAAAGACGGGAACGAGGTGTACCGGAGCGGCAAAATAGAGGGCGAACCATTGGCTTCTGATATCATCACGCAGGTGTTGTTTCCGAACGATCCGCCCTCAAAACAGAACTATCTGAAGGTATATTTCCCGACAAAGGGCGATTACATCTCAGACTCCGTTACGTTCATTGCGCCATCCGTGATTTTTTCATTCATCCTGCTGGTGACATTCATTTTCACGATTTATATCGTATTCCGCCAGAAGCGTCTGTCGGAAATGAAGAATGACTTTATCAATAATATGACGCACGAATTGAAGACTCCGGTTTCTACAATCTCGTTGGCTGCTCAGATGCTAAAAGACTCGGATATCACCAAAAGCCCGGACGTATTCAAGCATATTTCGGGAGTAATCAATGACGAGACCAAACGTTTGGGATTCCTGGTGGAAAAGGTATTGCAGATGTCTTTGTTCGAACGTCAGAAGGCAACGCTGAAATTGAAGGAATTAGATGCGAACGATTTGGTTATCTCGGTAGCAAACACCTTCGCATTGAAAGTCGAGAAGTATGGCGGAACGCTGGATATTGATTTAGGAGCTTTAGATTCTACCATCTATGTAGATGAAATGCATATTACCAATGTATTGTTCAATCTGTTGGACAATGCGGTGAAATATCGTCGCCCGGAAGTACCATTGGCTCTGATGGTGCGAACCTGGAACGAAAATGGAAAATTGCAAATCTCGGTAGAAGACAACGGTATCGGTATAAAGAAAGAATACCTGAAAAAAGTATTCGACCGCTTTTTCCGGGTACCGACGGGCAATAAACATGATGTAAAAGGGTTCGGACTGGGCCTTGCCTATGTGCGTAAGATTATAGAAGACCACAAAGGCTCGATTCGCGCAGAACAGAACTCAAACAATATAGGAACGAAATTTATTATTACTTTACCTCTTATAAAAAGTTAGTTATGGAAGAAAAAATTAAAATCTTCTTTTGTGAAGACGATGAGAATTTAGGAATGCTGTTAAGGGAATACTTACAGGCAAAAGGGTATATTACCGACTTATTCGCTGACGGAGAGGCAGGTTACAAAGGTTTCACGAAGACCAAATACGACCTGTGTGTACTGGATGTGATGATGCCGAAGAAAGACGGCTTCACTTTGGCTCAAGAAATCCGCTCTATTAATCCGGATATTCCTATCATCTTCCTTACGGCTAAGACCATGAAGGAGGATATTCTGGAAGGATTTAAGATCGGTGCAGACGATTATCTGACCAAGCCTTTCAGTATGGAGGAATTATTGCTCCGTATCGAGGCTATCTTGCGCCGCGTGAAAGGAAAGAAGATGAAAGACATTCCTATCTATAAGTTAGGGAATTTCTTTTTCGATACACAGAAACAGACTTTGACCATTGGTGATAAAGTGACGAAGCTGACCACGAAAGAGTGCGAATTGCTGAGCCTTTTGTGTGCACATGCCAATGAAATCCTGGAACGTAATTACGCTTTGAAGACTATCTGGGTAGACGATAATTATTTCAATGCCCGTAGCATGGATGTTTACATCACCAAGTTACGTAAGTTATTGAAAGACGACCCGGGTATCGAAATCATTAACATTCACGGTAAAGGATATAAGTTGATTACTCCATCAGCGGATGATCAAAATCGTGAAGAAGGCGTCCAAGTATTGTAAATAGGTAATTGGGAGTTAGTAGTTGGTAGTTAGTAGTTAGAAGCTGGAAGTTAGAAATTAGAAGGAGAGATAGTTCGCTATATTCCCTCCGGGTCATCACTTAACATGACGCTTGTAGAACTGGAGCTTCTAATTCTCCCAACTACTAACTACTTAGCTACTAACTACTAATAACAAAAATCCTCCCATGAAAAAAATAGCACTTCTCCTTGCCGGGTTCTTATGGATTAATGGCTTGGTGTGGGCTGATGTTTACCAAGCCCAGCGTCAGGATTGGTTGAAAAAGGCCGAGGCCGCAACCCCGGAATTGCAAAAAACGATAGTACGCACCGTAAGTATGGTTAAATCCGTATCTGATCCGGATGCCTATCAAGATTGGCGTATGGAGGCTATCCCCGGATTAGAGGAATTTTACAAAACCCCATTAAAGCGGGGGGATTCCTTCATCCTGGATTTTGGGAAACATATGACCGGTTATTATACGTTCACCCTTTCTACCTTGGAACGGGCGCAAGACGCTCCGGTGCGCATTAAGTTCACCTTTGCAGAAATGCCGGTTGAGTTGAACACGCCTTTCGACCCTTATCCGGGAGGCTTGGGAAGAGCTTGGTTACAAGATGAGATCATTACACTTCCTTATATCGACAAACCGATAACAATCGAACGGCGTTTGGCTTGCCGCTATGTGAAAATTGAGGTATTGGGTGATTCTTCCGGATTCCAATTTGCCATGTCGGATATGTACTTCACGGCATTGTCTTCCGCTCCGGATATAAATATAGAATTAGCGGAAACGACACCTGCTATTATCCGGGATATAAACCGTGTAAGCATAGAGACGTTACGGGAATGTATGCAGACCGTGTACGAAGATGGCCCGAAACGTGACCAACGTTTATGGATTGGAGACTTGTATCTGGAGTCAATTGCAAACGCTCAGTCATTCAAGCAATTCGATCTGACCAAGCGTTGCTTATATCTATTAGCTGCATTATCCGCTGAGGATGGACAATTACACGCGAATGTATTCGAGAAACCCCATCCCCATCCTCAATATGGAACAATCTGCCAGGATTATAGTCTATTGTATAATGTAGCTTTATTGGAGTATTTGAAAGACACCGGTGATAAAGAAACGGCATTAGACCTTTGGCCGGTAGTGGTGAATCAAATAAAGATGGCCTCTACCTATCTTGACGAGACCCATCTTTATAATCCACAAAAGAACACCCCTCTTTGGCTTTTCTTCGATTGGCGCTCAGGTTTGGATACTTATACACCGATGCAAGGCTTATTTGTTTTTGCCTTGAATAAGAGTTATGAATTGGCCCGGCTTTTAGGTAAAGAGAAAGAAGCCAAGGAATGGCCTGTCCTTGCCAAGCGAATCAAAAAGTCCGCAAGAGAACGGCTTTATAATAAGAAAGAAGGTTATTTTGTGAGTGGCCCTAACAAACAAATCTCATATATGTCACAAATATGGATGATACTTTCCGGCGTTCTCTCGGCTGAAGAGGGACAAAAAGCGTTGAAACAAGTAATGACTATGCCCGAAGCGGTTTATCCCGGTACACCGTATGCCTATCATTATTTGGTGGAAGCCATGATTAAATGCGGCATGAAGAAAGAAGCAAGACAATTATTAATCGATTATTGGGGCAGTATGGTTCAGAAAGGTGCCGATACTTTTTGGGAAGCATACGACCCGAAAGATGATTTCCTCTCACCTTATAATTTTGCCCCGATGAATAGTTATTGCCATGCATGGAGCTGCACTCCTATTTATTTTATCCAACGTTATCCGGAGATATTTCAAAAATAAATAAAGATAACAAACTATAAATCAGGAAATAAACAGAAATAAGGAAAAGCTTTACAACTCATCGGGAAAAGATGCCTACCTTTGGAAAAGAAGGTAGGCATAAACGAAGAAAAAGGTAGGCATGAACGCCGACAAAGATAGGCATGAATTTCGTGAGAAATGGGATGCATATATTTTGCAGATAGATTAGGAGTTCTGATATATGCCATTGATGTTAAAAGAAAAGCTCTAAAAGCCAACCATCTTCTTTAACCGAAAATAAATGATTACCTTTGCAAGCTGAAGAAATGAATATATTAAAGAACCAAATATGGAATATAATTTCAGAGACATTGAGAAGAAATGGCGTGAGTATTGGATCGCCAACAAAGTTTATCAAGTGGAGATAAACGAGAAACCTAAGTATTATGTGTTGGATATGTTTCCTTATCCGTCGGGAGCGGGATTGCATGTAGGGCATCCGCTCGGTTATATTGCTTCTGATATTTATTCTCGTTATAAACGCTTGCAGGGATTCAACGTGTTACATCCGATGGGATATGATGCATACGGATTGCCTGCCGAACAATATGCCATCCAAACCGGGCAACATCCGGCTATTACCACGGTGAATAACATCAACCGGTATCGCGAACAATTGGATAAAATCGGATTTTCGTTTGATTGGAATCGGGAAGTACGCACGTGCGATCCAAAGTATTATCATTGGACACAATGGGCATTCCAGAAGATGTTCAATAGCTTCTATTGCAATACGTGTGGAAAGGCACAACCCATCGAGAAGCTGATTACCCACTTCGAAGAGAAGGGTACCGAAGGCTTGGATGTGGCTTGCTCGGAAGAGCTGAGCTTTACGGCTGAAGAATGGAAAGCCAAGAGCGAAAAAGAACAACAAGAGATATTGATGAACTACCGCATCGCTTATCTGGGCGAAACGATGGTAAACTGGTGTCCGGAGTTGGGTACAGTATTGGCCAATGATGAAGTTATCGAAGGCGTATCGGCCCGCGGAGGTTATCCGGTCGTACAAAAGAAGATGCGCCAATGGTGCTTGCGTGTATCGGCTTATGCACAACGCTTGTTGGATGGCTTGGATACGGTAGATTGGACAGATTCCCTGAAAGAGACGCAACGCAATTGGATTGGTCGTTCGGAAGGAGCCGAAGTGCGTTTCAAAGTAAAAGATAGCGATAAAGAATTTACGATATTTACCACCCGTGCCGATACGATGTTTGGTGTGACCTTCATGGTATTGGCTCCGGAAAGCGAACTCGTGCCGGAATTGACCACCAATGAACAAAAGGCCGAAGTAGAAGCCTATCTGGACCGGACGAAGAAGCGCACGGAGCGCGAACGTATCTCGGACCGCAAGGTAACAGGCGTATTCAGCGGTTCGTATGCTATCAATCCGTTTACGGGCGATGCCGTACCTATCTGGATTAGCGATTATGTATTGGCGGGTTATGGCACTGGCGCAATCATGGCGGTACCGGCACATGATAGTCGAGACTATGCTTTCGCGAAACATTTCAATCTCCCGATTGTTCCATTGGTAGAAGGATGCGACGTATCGGAAGAGAGCTTCGATGCGAAGGAAGGTATCGTTTGCAATTCTCCGAAAGTTGGCGCGACTCCTTATTGCGATTTAAATCTGAATGGATTGACCATCAAAGAGGCCATCGCGACTACGAAGAAATATGTAAAGGAACATAACTTGGGACGCGTGAAGGTGAACTATCGTTTGCGCGATGCCATCTTCTCTCGCCAGCGTTATTGGGGCGAACCTTTCCCGGTTTATTACAAGGATGGCATGCCTTATATGATTGATGAAAACAAGCTCCCGCTCGAATTGCCGGAGGTAAGCCAATTCAAACCGCCCGAGAGCGGAGAACCTCCATTGGGTCATGCGACAAAATGGGCTTGGGACGTAGAGAAAGGCGAAGTGGTAGAGAATAGTTTGATTGATAATAAGACCATCTTCCCGCTCGAATTGCACACCATGCCGGGCTTTGCGGGTTCGTCGGCTTATTACCTCCGTTATATGGATGCGCACAACGATCAGGCGTTGGTATCGAAAGAGGCGGACGAATATTGGCAGAACGTTGATTTGTACGTCGGTGGTACGGAACATGCGACGGGTCACTTGATTTACTCCCGTTTCTGGAACAAGTTCCTCTTCGACCTCGGTGTAAGCGTGAAGGAAGAGCCGTTCCAGAAGCTCATTAACCAGGGTATGATCCAGGGGCGTTCAAACTTCGTTTATCGTATCAAAGATACCAATACATTTGTATCGTATAATCTGAAAGATCAATACGACGTAACACCGCTTCACGTGGATGTGAACATCGTCTCGAACGACGTTCTGGATATCGAAGCCTTCAAGAACTGGCGTCCGGAATACAATAATGCGGAATTTATCTTGGAAGATGGCAAGTACGTCTGCGGCTGGGCGGTCGAGAAGATGTCGAAGTCAATGTTCAACGTTGTGAATCCGGATGTGATTGTCGAAAAGTACGGTGCCGATACGCTTCGCCTCTACGAAATGTTCCTTGGCCCGATTGAGCAATCCAAACCATGGGATACAAATGGTATCGATGGTGTGCATCGTTTCTTGAAGAAACTCTGGGGCTTGTTCTATGGCAATCAGAATACGTTGCAAGTGACGGAAGGCGAACCGGCTCCGGAAGAGCTCAAGTCACTCCACAAGCTCATCAAGAAAGTAACTTACGATATCGAGCATTTCTCATACAATACCTCCATCAGTGCCTTCATGATTTGCGTGAATGAGCTGGGCGGATTGAAATGCACGAAGCGTGCCATTCTCGAACCACTGGTGATCGTCCTCGCACCTTTCGCGCCACACATCGCCGAAGAGCTTTGGCATGAATTGGGACACAACACGACCGTATGCGACGCTCAATGGCCTGCCTACGATGAGCAATACTTGATAGAGAATACGGCCAACTACGCCATCTCTTTCAACGGAAAGGTACGCTTCAACCTCACCCTTCCGGCCGATATGCCGAAGGAAGAGGTCGAAAAGACGGCACTTGCCCACGAATATTCGGCGAAATGGCTCGAAGGAAAACAAATCCGGAAGGTCATCGTTGTACCGAAGAAGATCGTCAACATCGTGTTAGGATAATAAAACTAATGTGCTAATAAATAATGTGCTAATGTGTCAATCTCATTGACATATTGGTACATTAGCACATTAGCACATTGATACATTAGCATATTAAGTTATGGACTCTATCAAATCACAATTACGCAAATACGAAGTGCGGGATTACGCAGTCATCCTCTTCGGGACACTCCTCTATGGATTCGGCTTCAATGGTTTCATCCTCTCGAATGAGATCGTAACGGGCGGATTGAGCGGTCTCTGCGCCTTGATTTTCTTCGCGTCGGGCGAGCTTATCCCGGTCTCCGTTTCCTACTTCGTTATCAATATCTTCCTCCTTGCGGTGGCATTGAAGATATTAGGCTGGAAATTCCTGGTGAAGACAATCTTCGGAGTATTCTCCCTCTCGCTCTCCCTCTCACTCTTTGAGAACGTGCTTGACGGGCCGATTATCCAAGGTGAGCCTTTCATGTCCATCATCATCGGTGGTGCGCTTTGCGGTACAGGATTAGGATTGATATTTGCCTCCAATGGTAGTACAGGTGGGACGGACATCATCGGCATGATTATTACCAAGTATAAGAACATTTCCATCGGTCGTGCGATGCTGATGCTTGATTTCTTCATCATCGGTTCTTCTTATTTCCTCTTCCACGATGTAACGAAGATTGTTTTCGCCTTCGTTGAGATGGTCGTAAGCAATTACATGATTGACCAAATCGTGAACGGAAACCGCGAATCTGTCCAATTCTTCATCTTCTCGGAAAAATATGAGGAGATATGCGACCGGGTGATTCGTGATATGGACCGTAGTTGTACTATACTTGACGGGCATGGTGGTTATACCAAGAAACCCATCAAAGTGCTACTCGTCATCGTTCGCAAATCCGAGTCCGTAACGATTTTCCGTTTCATTAAGAGTATCGACCCAAAAGCATTCATCTCGCAAACTCCTACGCGTGGTGTTTATGGCGAGGGATTTGATCCGATTAAAACTTAAAATAAAAAAAGAGGCTGCCTCTAAAACCAATAGTAGAGCAGCCTCTCCTGACTTCGTCAACGTGTCACCCAAAACTCATCAGAGAATAATGGCGCGATACGTTGATGCCGTTTCATCAGCATAGTTCGATTGATTACTTGTTTGTTCTTGGGCAGTATCATCTGTATTGTTACAATCGTCTGCGCAAGTGCCAAAACCTTGTCGACACTCATATTGACATTGGATAGTTCCAGCAGCCTCTCCAGTTCCTTATAAACTTTCAACGCCACAAAACAGATGCATACGTGTGCCTTTATCCTGCGTTGGGTGAAGTGGAACATAGGCCGTATCTCTATTTTCGATTTTGAGATGCGGAAAGCTCTTTCAACATGCCACAGGTTATGATATGCGGCATATACTTCACCGGTCGGGATATTTGTATTGGTAAGATATCCTTTCAGTCCGTCCCATTTCGCGTCAGCCTCAAGTTTGTCGTAATTGATGGCCACCTTAATGTTGCCCTCCATCTTCAGGAACTTGTTATAACCTCGCTTGTTTATGTTGTCTTTCGTCAGGGTGCCACGTTTGTATGCCTTTTCCAGACGTTGTATCCCCTTTTCCCTGTTGTGGGCATCCTTGCGGGCACGGTCGTCTGTATATCCCACAAGCAGACGTCTGCCGCCTCCCTTGTCGTATTCCGTCATCTGCTTGTCAACTTTGGGCTGACTGAGTATCCATTCCTGTATCCGTTTGCTTTCGTTCTTGATTTTCGCACCGATAATATATTGGTAGCCGTTTGCTTCCAGGTCTGCTATATTGTCGCTGTTCATCAGTCCGGAGTCGGCTACGACTATAAAGTCCTCCAATTTATATTTCCGCACAAATTCCGTCACTACCGGCAGCATCGTGTGACCTTCATACTTGTTCCCCTCATGTATGCAATAGGCCAGCGGATAGCCTCCGATGCTGACAAGCAGTCCGAGGATGATCTGTGGATTCCTGTGTCGTCCTTCTTTGGAAAATCCTGTCTTTCGCAGTTCATCCTCATAATCCGCCTCAAAATAAAGGGTGGTCACATCATAGAACAAAACACCGATGCGGCCGTTCAGCACCTGTCTTGTATGCAGTACGCTTATATCCTGGACGATTTCATGTTGACTGTCGCTGAGCTTGTCCAGATAACGGTATATCTTCGACAGGCTGACATCCTCATCGAAATGGTTTTTCAGGTACTCGGCAGTAGCCGCCTTGCTTGCCGGATAGACCAACCGCGCCTTTACCAGCTGCCGGAACACCGGATCCTCGATCCGGTTGAAGCCTACACTGTCAAACACGCGGTCAAGTATCAGATCTGCCCCGTTTATCGAGATGTTGGTAATACATGAAAGCATTTGCTCGGCATTCAGAAGTTCCGCTTCACATCCCTTACGCTCCTCGCCGAAAAGATCCAGACGGGGATGCCGGCGTTCTTGCTCCCTGTCAATCCACTCACGGGCTTTAGACATGAGTGAGTCAAGATCTTCGGGGTCCTTGGCTATGCCGATTGTGGCAAGTTCATTCATCTTGCCATTAATCTTCTCTGTAACAATTATGCCAACATTGCCTGATGGATATTTTTTCCTTCGTATGAACATATTTTTTGAACCGTGTCACCCTAAAATGGGTGACACAAAATTACAAAATACTATTTATCAACGCTTTGCAAAATCAGACTTTTTTGAGTGACGAAGTCAGGAGAAATCTACCGGCTCAGCCGGGAACGCGGATTATCCAATGATGCAATAGCGCAACAGCTGGGTATCAGCAAACGGACGGTCGAAAACCATCTGTCCGCCATACTTGCTCTTTTACGGAAAGTGGTTTATGCTGCTGTATTTTCGTTTTAGAAATCGGGGCTATTTCCTAATCAGATGCGGATTCAGGCATTCCTCTTTCAGGAACGTTTCGATGTGCCTTTTTTTCTTCTCTTCCAGAATTTCATTTATCTTAATCAGGATACCGGTCTCTTCCACCTCACCAAACTCATGATTTATGGCCGTACCAAACACACGCATCTTCGGAGAAAGACTCATATAAGCATTTACCAAAGGCGGGACATTGATGCCGAATTTACGCACCTCCTGATTCAGCACCTTGTAATTATCCTTGAAATTATCGTAGCAAAACAGAGCCTTCATCTTAGCTTCGTCTATGTCCGCCTGTAAGGGATAAATAGGAGTAACCAACCGCTCCTTATCAGGGAAATGGAGCTTCAGGAAATAGAGAATCATATTCCGGGCCTCTGTATTATAGGTATTGTACATCGTCACCTTACCGAAGAAATATTGCAGACAAGGATCTACCACCGAAAGTGCTCCCAAGCCATCCCATAGATTATCCAAGACAAACAAGCCGCGTGCGCCTCCCGAACGGGTAGCTTGGTATTCCAATGCCACAAACGAGCGTCCCAGCTCTACGGTATAAGGCAAATAGTCCCGAATGAATTCTTGTGAGAAATTAAACAGGTGCGAGGTGGCCAGCAAAGGTTTTCCGGACTCATCCAACCGGACATCCGCTCCGCAAAGGAAACGATAACCGCCCAAGATGCATTCCTCCGAGGGATCCCACACGATCAACTGCCGATAAGCATCCGGCATGGTATCGTATTCATCGATATCCACCGGCAGACCGGTTCCTCCGCCATAATAGCGGAAAGCGATTTCGCGCAGGCGACCAATTTCCTGCATGACGTTAGGCGCGTCATGGGCCGTCACGATATAGATTTCGTTGTTTGACTTATTGGTCCGGCGGAGCATCTTCCCTTGGGTCAGCTCAGCTTTCAATAATTTGCGGTCGATAGGTTGAATGATATCCTGCATAGTGCTATTCATTTTAGACGATAAACGATTTGCTTGACCCAATCTGCCCACTCCGCCGGTTTGCGTCCGGCATCGAAGGTCTGCCAGGGAATAGATTTTCCAAAATAGACGGAGAATGTCTGATGCTGCGCACGGAACATTTCGTCCGGCAAGTAGACCATTTCATAATTCATCTTGATACCCAACGATTTTCGAAGATTAGCCATCCGGTAAAAGCGGGCAGAGTTTTGCCCGTCAAAATAAACCGGTACCACGTCACGCTGGTATTGCACCGCTTTTTGGACAAAAGACTTCTTCCATTCCAGGTCTACAATCTTTCCCTTAATCTTACGCGAACAGAGTCCGGCCGGGAAAGTGATGATTTGATTGTCCGAAGCATACGCCTCCTCGATCCGGAGCGCGTTCTCCTTGCTTTGGGCGCCATGTTTGTTGATAGGGACGAAAATGGATTGCAGATTACGAAGATAGAGCAGCAGATCGTTGACCAGATAACGAATTTTTCCATCGTATTTCCGGCCTATCAGCGCCGAGAGGCAAATGCCGTCCATCCCGCCCAGCGGATGATTGGAAACAAAGAGGTAACGCCCACTTTCCGGGATGTCCCCGTGAACCTGTAAGGTCAAATCGAAATAACGAATCAAAGACTCCATAAACTCCACACCTTCCTTATCTTGGTAACGCAGGATGATGTCGTTCAGTTCGTCCTGATGCACAAGGCGAATCAAGTAGTTCACCAGAAAATCGGGAATCTTCCGGGAGGCAGAAGGCGCTTTCTGACGTAACACTTGCCGGATATTAATCAATTTGACCTCGTTATTGTCCATTTTGTCTTATTTTATGGTGCAAAGATACACGATAATACAAAAAACAAAGCATATACGGGGAAGTATTTCAAGGCAGGACAGCTAATTCATGGATTTGCCGGGCTGTTTCACTCCATCTTCAGGTAGCACCACATCGGATAATGATCAGAATACTTCACGTCTCCAACCGTACAATTATAGGCTTTCATATTGGGCGAGTGCAGGATATGGTCAATACGAAACCAGAAAAAGTTCTCGTTATAAGAAATCCCCATGCCACGCCCCGACTCGGAAAAAGCATCTACCAGGTGTCGTTGTATCGTATGGTGCGCATAGGATATAGGGGTATCGTTAAAGTCTCCGCAAACAATGGTATAATCCGTCCGGACCGAATCTATCGCCTCTGCTACGGCCCGTGCTTGCGAGGCCCGGATTTTGAAAGCCGTCCCCAGCTTCTGTTGGAGCGATCCGCGCAGGTCTTCCAGCTTCTCCGAATCCATCTCTTTGAGGAAAGAGGAATAGCGCGAGCGATCTTCAGAGGTCAGTTTGAAGGATTCCAGGTGATTGTTGACCAAAGTCAGGGTCTTGTCTTTTATCCGGATCTGATGCAGGGCCGAGCCGTTCGACTCGCTCTTGTAGTCGATTCGTTCGCTTTTGATGATGGGATATTTCGAAAACACCGCTATCCCGTTGCGTAGCCGGCCGGTACGCGTCAGGTAGACAACCGACTTATAGGGATACATCTCCAGCTCTTTGTAAATCTTCCGCTTGGTGAGGTATTCCTTTTGCGTATCTTCCGCATATTCCTGCAGGCAAACGATATCCGCTCCGGATTCGGCGATATACCGGATGGTGGGATTCGGATTGTCTGCGGTATGTTCCTTATAGCCGAACGCCATAATATTATAGGTAAGGAGCTTGATGGTATTCTCCTGGGGGACGGCATCCGTCGGCGAATGCAGCGGGAAGTAAAGCTGTATCTGCCCCCAACATAAGACTATGGCAAGAAGCCCTATCCAAATGAAACGCCACTCCTGGGTAAACAGCCAATACAGGACAAAGATGAAATTAAGCAGGCAAAAGATGGGGAATCCCAGCCCAAGATAAGCGAACAACGTGGAATGTTCCGGTGAAATCTTGTCGGATAATGCCGATACAAGGAAAAGCAGGGCAACGACGATATGGGCCGTCAGCAGGAAAGAGTGAAACACGATCCGCAAGATTTTCATGGCGATTACTTTTTACTGGCATTAAACAATTGCTTCTTCTCTTCCGACGAGAGACTCTGATAGCCGGAACGCTTCAGCTTGTCGAGGATTGCGTCAATTTGCATCTCCTCCTCGCGTTTGCGGGCTTTGTATTCGTAGTCGGTCTCTGTCCGCTTGTAGGAGACTTTCATCTTCGGCTTCTTGCGGAACAGGTCAGTCACTTTATCAATCAGGCGGTTCAACGTGCGCGTCAGGTCTTTTCCCGAACGCATACGCGAAGCAAACCAGATACCAAACAAGGCTCCTCCGATATGCGCCAGGTGCCCTCCGGCATTGCCGGATGTAATCGACAACAAGTCGAGCAGCAGAGTAAGTAACGCCAGATAGAAAATCTTGATACGCCCGAACAGAAACAGCATCACCTCGGCATCCCGGGCATAGAACGACACGCCGAACACTACCGCCATGACCGACGCGGACGCGCCCAGCAGGTAACTGCACGAAGCGGTGTCGGCATAATACGGAAACAGATTATAGGCCACCATAAACAGCAAAGCCCCGAATATCCCGCCCAGCAGGTAGACGCCGAACAGTTTCCGCGCGTCGAAATAATTCAGGAACATACGCCCGAACCAGTAGAGCCAAAGCATATTGAACAGGATATGCAGCACGTCATAGTGGGTGAACATATAGGTCAGGACGCTCCACGGCTGAAGGAGGAACTCCATCGGCGCGGAGGGAAACTCCAGGTAGCGCAACAGCGGCGCGAAGGGATAGTTGAACAGCATCAGGAGCACATCCGCCAGCCGGATCAGCAGAAACGCACCTATATTTATATAGAGCAAGCGCAGCAGAATGTCGCCTTCCTGATATTTTGCCTTGAGGTTAGATATAAAATGGTCCATTGTTCAAACTTTTCTTTCTCCAGATTCTAATCAATATATAGCCGAACAGCATCCCGCCCAGATGCGCGAAGTGCGCCACACTGTCTCCGTGGAAACTTGCCACACCCAGGAACAGCTCCGCCAGGCCGTAGAAGATGACAAAGTATTTCGCCTTGATAGGGATGGGGACGAACATGATATAGAGCGGGACATTCGGAAACATCATGCCGAAAGCCAGCAGAATGCCAAACACGGCGCCCGACGCGCCCACCGTCACAAAGAGGTTGTAAAACTCAGGCTTGTTCAGTATCTGCCCGCCGCCTATGTTCACCAGCTCCTGCGGAGCATAGACCACATCCCGCAAATCGTAGAGCCACGTCAGCTCCTGGATAAGGCCTGCGCCGATGCCCGTCACCATATAGAATATGAGGAAACGCTTCGGCCCCCACACCTGCTCCAGCACGCGCCCGAACATATACACCGCGAACATATTAAAAAACACATGGGCAAACGAGTGCGTGTCGTGCATGAACATATAGGTGATGATTTGGAAAGGATAGAAATCCTCCGCACCTACAAAATGCAGCCCCAGAATGTCCACCAGGTCGATGCCTGCCTTGGGCAAGGCAAGGCTCGCCACCCAAAACAACAGGTTGATAATAATAAGATTCTTCGTTACTACTGGAATCTGCTCCAGAAATCCTCCATTTTGATTCATCATAAAAAACTGTATTTTTGCTGGGCAAAGTTAAATATATTTTGCGTTTTTCCTCGAAATCGGGGCTAAAACATAGCAAATCAAGAAAAAAACGCGCTTTTTCTTGGCGGTGTATTAAATTAAGGCTATTTTTGGGCTCGATATACAATTCAACAAGAGAGAATTACAAAATCATTGTTTAATAAATAATTTGAGTCGTTATGAATAAGACGGAGTTTATCAGCTCGATTGCTGAAAAGGCAGGATTGAGCAAAGTCGACGCAAAGAAAGCCGTAGACGCATTTGTAGAAACAGTTGCTGCTGAACTGAAAGCAGGCGGTAAAGTTGCTTTGTTAGGTTTCGGTACATTCTCGGCTGTCGAGAAAGCTGCTCGTACAGGTGTCAACCCTCGTACCAAAGAAACTATCGAAATCGCTGCCCGCAAGGTAGCTAAGTTCAAACCGGGTACAGAGCTGTCTGACGGTATCCAGTAATCGGGTGTCGAAAGTGTAAACACAGAGGCGTAAGAGATTTTTCATCTTCTTGCGCCTCTTGTTTTTTCGCTCGTCCCGCAATTCATCCCCTCAAAGTTCGCCATATATAAAAATAAATCCCTACCTTTGGCACGAACAGAAAAGCAAAACAAGACAACATGAATGCAGCGAATCCACATACCCCGTCATTGCTCCTTGCGGCCACTGCCGAAGCCGTAAGCGGCACATCCTATTCGGGGGGGTAAATCGCTGATATTCAACAACAAAGAATCGGCAGAACGTGGACATGGCCCGTGTGTAGTGTCGGCAACCGACATGGCGCACGGGCTTTTTTATGCTCCGGCGGTTGCCCTACCGGCAAGAAGCAACGATTCTACCGCCGCTATGGCCACAGCAGTCCAAGAAGCAGCGATTCTACCGATGCTACGACCACAGCAGTCCGGGAAGCGACGATTCTACCTCGGCTACGGCCACGGCAGCCCCGGAAAAAACCGCTCAGACAAGCAAGTAATCAGGATTTATCATACAATTATTCATTAAAAACATAGAGCTATGCAAGAAATGCTAAAAATAAAAGGCAGCAACTGCAACCGCTTCACCAACGCTTTGCACGTTGCCTTTCACAGCCGAATCAACGAACGGTTAAATTTGGTGGCTGACTTGACAAAAATCCATGTCAGCGAAGAGTTGAAAAACGAGTATGAATCGTATGTGGCGGAACTGATAGACCGCTCGAAGCCGACACTCGCCACCGGGAAAACCCAAGACCTGGCGGATGCCGACGCCAAGCGCGACAACATCGTCCCCTGCATCTGGCACACCGCCGAGGCCGGCACCTGGTCGCCCATCGAATCGGTAAAGAACGCCGCACGGGTGTTGCTGCCGGTGGTAAATCCTTACAAAGGGATTCAAACGGCTGCCGACGACGCGGAGACTGCCCTCATCGACGGCCTGCTGAAGGATTTACGCAAGGACGAATATACGGTACACGTCCAGGCGTTGCACCTGTCCGAAGTGCTGGAAGCGCTGGAAGAAGCCAACAATGCCTACCGTCAGCTCAAGGAGGAACGCACCAACCAACGCCTGCTCAACGCCAAGGGCGAAACGACCAAAGTGGTACGCCAACAGACCGACCAGGTCTACCAGCGCATCTGCGAACTGATCTACGCCAGTGAGCTGATTTGCGCCGTGCCGGACGACCAGACGCTGATATGCGGTATCATCAACGAGTTTAATGCCATCATCGACGAGTTCAACGCTTCGGCGAACATGAGCAAGGGGCAGAAAGGCGAGGACAAGGAGGAAGAATCCGAAGGGGATGACCCGCAGTACAAACCCATCACCCCGCAGAACTAAACAAACTAATCATAAATCCGGATTACTTGCAAATAATAACAATCAATAACCGCTCCCGTAGGGAGCCAAACTGAAAACAAAATGAGGAAAATCTATGCAATTTTACCGCTGGCGTGCGCACTGACCTTCACGGCGTGCGACGACTACGACGACACCGCCCTGTGGGAAGCGGTAAACGGCCTGGAGGAACGAATCGCCGCCCTCGAACAATGGCAGGACGAGACCAACAATAACATCGCCGCCCTGCAGAAACTCCTTACCACAAACGACATGATTACCTCTGTCACCCCCGTGATGATGGGCGAAGAGACGATAGGCTACACTATTTCCTTCCTGCACTCCGACCCGATTACCATCTATCATGGCGAAAAAGGGGATAAAGGCGAGGACGGAGCAGACGGCTCTACGCCGCAAATCGGCTTGACCCAACAGGAGGACGGCAACTGGTACTGGACGCTGAACGGCTCTCTGATGAAGGATTCCGAAGGCAATCCCATCCGTGCCAACGGCGAGGACGGACAGGATGGGCAAGACGGTGAAGACGGTGCCGATGGCGAAGACGGACAGGATGGTCGCCCCGGCAGTACAGGTCCGCAGGGTAAGCCGGGCGCAGATGGCGAGGATGGTGAAAATGCGCCTGCACCACAGATTATGTTGGGTAACTCGTTAGCGGATGATGACAAGATTATGCCCGAAGGAAGCACCAAAGACCCTAACGCTTGGTATCTCAGCGTGGATAACGGGACTACCTGGTATCGTGTTAGCGGTAAGGATGGTAGCGCAGGAGATGACGGCGAAAGCTTCTTCACCCAAAAACCGGATGTGGACTATGATAAAGGTACAGTTACTTTCTATATTGATGGCGGAAGCTTCGAGGTCCCCTTACATATAGATTATATCGTAGAAGACGATGGTTCCTATAGTGTGTACAGCGAAGATGGGTTGAAGGCTGTGGCAGACATTGCCAATAACGGCAATCGCAGCATCAACATTACCCTTGACAAAGATATCGACCTTACGGGCACGACATGGACTCCGATAGGCACAACCTATAACAACTCATACACCGGCACCTTCGACGGCGGCGGAAACACCATCACGGGGCTGACCGTTAAGGGAAGTGACGAATATGCGGGTCTGTTCGGATACATCGGCTCCGGCGGCACGGTGAAAAATGTGGTACTGAAGGACGTACAGATAGAAAGCGATAACCAGTATGGCTGTGTTGGCGGCGTAGCGGGTAATAGCAATGGCAACATTGAAAACTGCTCGGTGTCGGGCAGTGTCAGCAGTCGCCATACCGCAGGCGGCGTGGTGGGCCAGCAATTTGGCGGTTCCATCACCCTATGCGGCTCCTCGGCCACAGTGAAGGGAACGGGCGAAGTCGGCGGCGTGGCAGGTAAAACGGATAATAGTGCCACCCTGACAGCCTGCTATGCCACAGGAAACGTGACCTTTGAAAGAGCCTCCACAATCAACACCTTCGCCGGCGGCGTGGTGGGATTTAACGGAACCGGCAGCATTCTCACCGCCTGCTATGCCACGGGCAACGTGACCGGTACAGGCACTGGAACCGGCTCTTGTTATGTAGGCGGCATAACGGGAGACAATTGTTCGGGCACCCTGACCGCCTGCTACCATGCTACAGAGACTGTCAGCGGCCCGGATGGAGCCACAGGCGGCGTAACGGGTCGAAACTATACATCACTCGGTGCCCCTGTCATCACCGCCTGCTACTGGGGAGGCAACGGTCAGGATCAAGGCATAGGCTATAATCAGGCGGGCACTGGCGATACTAAGAAAGTGGAGGGCGATGATTGGACGGCAGCGAAGAACGCCATGAACGCAGCACTGTCCGGCACAAGTTGGCAGTACGAAGCAAGTAGCGATGGCGAATTTCCATTAGTTATCAAAGCGACTAATTAATTGACGGCAAGAGACGCAAAATTTTGCGTCTCTACTGTTTATAGGAATTATCCCCCGAAACTCTCGCGATAGAAATCCAGCGATTCGAGGACCTGCCCCTTCGAGACATGCTGGTTGATACGCACATCGCCCACCTGCCCCAGCAGGGTGAAGTTGATGACTCCCCCTTCGTTCTTCTTGTCGTGCGTCATCAGTTCGTAAAGCGTATCATACTCCTTGCAGCCGAACACAAACGGCGCGTAATATTCCTTGATGTAATAGACCACCTGGCTGAGCTTCTCCATCGGGAACCCACAGACACGGTGAGAGAGAAACAACTCGCTGACGATGCCGGCCGCCACCGCATGACCATGCAGCAGCGGGGTACCCTTCCGGAACGAAAGGCTCTCATAAGCATGACCAACGGTGTGCCCGAAGTTCAACGCCTTGCGGACGCCCTGCTCTTTCGGGTCCTGCTCCACAAACTCCTCCTTGACCGCCACCGATTGCGCTACCAGTTGGTTCAGGTAACTGTAATTCATCGTGTCAATGTCGTAGAGCATGACCGAAGCATACACCTCCATCGAACTAATCAGTCCGTGCTTGATCATCTCGGCATATCCCGAAAGGATATTGTCGCGGTCCAAGGTGCGGAGGAATCCGCAATCGATAAAGACACACAGCGGAGGATAGAACGCCCCGATTTCGTTCTTCAATCCGTTGAAGTTGATGCCGGTCTTTCCGCCCACCGCTGCATCAACCGAAGCCATAAGGGTAGTAGGGACATTGACCGTGCGGATTCCGCGCTTGAAGGTAGCCCCCGCAAAGCCGCCCATATCCGTAACCATCCCGCCGCCCAGGTTCAGAAGGAGGGAATGACGGGTCGCCCCCTCGTTAGAGAGGTGCGCCCAGATAGAAGCCAGCGATTCCAGATTCTTATGCAGGTCGGTTGCCTCGACCGTTATCAGAGTCGCCTCCTTCACCAAAGGGATATCTTGAATCAGCGGATAGCACTTCTCCTTCGTGTTGGTATCCGCCAATAGGAATAGCTTATCATAATCCACACTCGCCAGAAATGCCTGCAACTCGGTCTGCAAGTCCTGGCAAATCACAACCTTTTGTTTTGTAGCCATATTGTTTTTAGTTTATGAGTTTGTAAGTTATAGCGCTTGTAGAGACGCAACATTCTGCGTCTCCGGCATGACCCATCAGAATCATGTAAGCGCCGAAGCGATAAACATATAAATCAGCATACCGATAATGTCATTGGATATGGTGATAAACGGTCCGGTAGCCAATGCCGGGTCGATTTTCATCTTATCCAGCAGCAAAGGAACCAACGTCCCGAATATGCTGGCAAACAGCACAACGGCAAACAGGCTGAGAGAAACCGAAGCCGTGATGGCACGGTCGCCCAGCATGAAGAAATTGTAGACAAACACCACAAGACTGATGATGCTTGCGTTGATAATCGAGACAACGCTCTCCTTCAACACCTGCGCAAAAATATTTCCCTCTTTCAAGGTATTATTTGCCAAACCCTGCACCACAATAGCCGAAGACTGAATACCGACATTTCCCCCTGTCCCGCCAATCAACGGAATAAACAGCGCCATCTTGGGATTCGTAGCGATACCCGTCTCAAAACCACCCAAGATAATCGAGTTGCTCAATCCACCAATCATACCAATCAGCAACCAAGGCAGACGGGCTGCGGTCTGGGTAAAGATATTATCGGAGGTCTCTACGTCCTGAGAGATACCGGAAGCCAACTGATAGTCACGTTCGTGCTGTTCGCGAACCTCATCCATGACGTCATCGACACTGATGCGCCCCACCAACCGGCCGATACTATCAATTACGGGCAAAGCCACCAAGTCATATTTCTCGATGACGTCAGCAACCTCCTCGATGCTGTCGCTATCGTGTACGGCAATCGGGTCTTTTCGCATCACATGCTTAATCTTCGACACCGAAGGATTGGTAATCAACTTCTTCAGCGGGAGGACTCCACGCAAACGCTCGTCATCATCTACCACATAGACATAATAGATTTCGTCCATGTCCTCCGCCTGTTTACGCATTTCGTCGATACATTTGGGCATACTCCAATTCTCGTTTACCACAATCATCTCGGTACCCATCAAACCACCGGCGGTGTCTTCATCATACTTCAGCAAGTCGACGATATCCCCCGCCTGCTCGACGTCCTCGATATGCGAAAGAATTTCTTCCTGTGTATCTTCGTCCAACTCACGCATCAGGTCTACCGCATCATCGGTATCCATGTTGTCGACAAAGCGCTTAGCGATAAGCTCGTTCGGGAGTTCCTTCAATAACTTATGGCGGTCCTCCTCGTCAAGCTCCATCAGGACATCGGCCGCCTTCTCTCCGTCCATCAACAGATAGAGATAAATCGCCTCTTGCAAATTCAGGTCCTTGTAAAGTTCCGCTATATCGGCAGGATACAACTCTTCCAGCAACTCTTTGGCCTTCGCATCATTTTTCTCTTCAATGACGTGCTTCAAGTTCTCTATGTATTCTTTCGTCAACTCAACCATAGTTATTGCATTTTTATAATATGTTTATCCGGAGTGATTATCCGCCATACACTATCTTCCTGAAAGGCCGGCGCGGCAACACTCAAGCGTTTGTCTTCTTGTTTATAGGAGATTCCGGCAATATCCGCAAATGAATCGAACAGATTGGTCGTACTGACCCGGCAATCTTTATGCTTTTGCATCTCCAAAACCTTTTCTTTGCGAACCTGAAGATATTCGTCGGAGGTCCAAACAAAGAAAGGAACATGCACTTCGTACCGGTTTGGAGTAGCTGTTCCATGCATGACCCGTTGCTCCTCGTCATCAAACAGATTCTCGGCATGGTCAGAAATATAAACAACGGCACCGATAGCCTGTGTATCCGCAATACGCCGGATTATCTCGTGCAGAATGAAATCCGTATAAGCAATGGAATTATCATAGCTATTGACCAATATATCTTTGTTAGACACATGGATTACATTGTATTGGGTCGTTTCTTCCAGGGTTGGTTTATAACGCGCAAAAGTTTGCGGATAACGGGAATTATACCGAAAATGGCTTCCCAACGTATGCAATACGATTAACTGTTTGGGATTCTTCAAGTCCAACACTTTATCCATTTCCGGCAATAGCTTTTCATCGAAATTATCGGTCGCATCAAATTCCGTAGTCGAAAAATAACGATAATCTACGGTCGAGGCAATCCGTTGAATAAACCGGTCTCCAGCTGATTGGTTTCCAATCCAAGCCGTTTGGAATCCACACTCCGCAAAAAGCTCCGGCAATGTCTTTTCCTGATAGGCCAAATCCGGATTCTCTGGTGTAGCCCGGGTTAATAATTGGCGTAACGCCGTTTCCGTCAAATTAGCCGTAGACAATGCTTGACTAAAAGAAACCAGATTTTCGGTCTTGTCCAATAGCGGAGAGGTCTGCCGGGCATATCCATTTACTGAAAAGTTTCCATAACGAGCTGATTCGCCTATGACCAGGACATAAATTTCACGTTCTGAAATCTCATCTTGCCGGCAAGCCCCAAAGGAAAAATCAGCCAGCTTTCGGTGCATGATACGGACCTCCCTATCAGAGGCAAGTACCCGATAGGTGGCAACAAGCAAATCACAAGGATAAACTTTTCTATATTTGGAATAAAAGGCATCTATGGCCATTTCTCGGCGCATATCCGAATGTCTGCTTATATGCCACATCGCGGCAAACAAGGCAATATTAAACAGCAGGAAAAACAATCCGAGCATCCATTTCCCTTTTGAGGTTAGAATTGGATTATTTTCAATTTTCCGGAAAATAATCCAATAATAAAAACCTATAACTCCAGCCACCGGTATTCACCACCCCCCAATAGAACGGATTAATTCATAGGCTTCTTGCGGATTGGTGTGCAAAATAGCAGTCATTAACCCGACCGAAACAGGCATCCGGAAAAAGAGAATGTGCCCGATTTCAATCGGAGCGAGCCCAACAAACACACTCATCAGCAGGAAATAGCTTCTGGCTTTCAAGAATAAAGCCGGAATGAGAAACAACAGGCAGGAAAAGAACAGATAAGCAAGTTGCTTCAATGCATTGCCCGCTAAATCGCTCCCCAAAAACAACACGAAAAAGTTCGGCAAAAGCAACAGAAAAAATAGCATGGCCATCCAACCGTATCGCTGGGTGGGGAATAAAGACTGCATTATTTCTTTCCTGCTCTTCATCTATTATTTTATTATCCTATTCTTACTCTAATTTCTCCTCGAAAGTTTTTTCTTTCAGATATTTCTCTGCCAATCGAGTCAGTTCGATGAACTGCTCTACCGAAAGCTGCTCCGGGCGCTTGTTGAAGACCGGGAGGTCGTAATCCGGAAACTCTTTGCCCAAGATTGGCTTGATGGAATTTCGCAAAGTCTTGCGTCGTTGATTGAATGTCGTTTTGACAAGGCTTTTGAAGAGCTTTTCATCGCATCCCAAATCGGTTCGCTGGTTGCGCGTCATCCGGATCACAGCACTTTTCACCTTGGGAGGCGGATTAAACACCTGCTCACTGACCGTAAACAGGTATTCAATGTCATACCACGCCTGAAGCAACACACTGATGATTCCATATGTTTTGCTTCCCGGAGCAGCCGCCAGGCGTTCCGCCACCTCTTTCTGTATCATGCCTGAGCAGCATGGGATCTGCTCTTTGTAATCCAGCACCTTGAAAAAAATCTGACTGGAAATATTGTAAGGATAATTCCCGATAACGCAGAATTTACCTTTATATAATTGCGACAAATCCAGCTTCAAGAAATCTTGCGCGATGATACGTCCTTTCAGATCCGGAAAATTCTGCTCCAAATAGGCGACTGATTCCCGGTCCAGCTCGACCACCTTCAGGTCATGCTCCGCTTCCAGGAGGTATTGGGTAAGTACTCCCATACCCGGCCCGATTTCCAGGACAGGAGTTCCTTTATAATCTGCCAACGTATCCGCTATGCGCTGGGCAATCTGCAAATCTTTTAGGAAATGCTGCCCTAAAGCCTTTTTCGGTTTAACTAATCTCATTCGCTTTTCGAGTAATAGGTTTATCTGTATTCTATTCTTCTGTCTTTTGAGTTTGTCAGTTTATAAACACTTGTTACGCTACGATTTAGAAACTAAATAGCGCATAAACTAAGAAACTTACAAACTTATTAAAAATAATATGCTTATCTTTGCCCGACACAAAAGTAGGAATAAAATAACAAACATAAGTATCCAATGGATTTAAAAAGTGTATTTCGCACCGTTATCAAGATATTTCTTCCTTTAACCTTAGGCTGTTTGCTGCTTTGGTTTTTATATCGGAACATGGATATTACCGAGATTTGGAACGTTATCAAGAGCGGTGTAGACTATCGGATTATCCTTTTCTCCCTCCTTTTCGGATTAGGCGCGAATCTGGTCCGTGGTTTTCGTTGGGGATTGCTGATTCAATCGTTAGGCGAGAAGTTTAAAATGCGCAATGCCGTATATGCTGTATTGGGGAATTATGCAGTCAATCTGGTTTTGCCCCGCGTTGGTGAAGTCTGGCGTTGCGGTATGGTGACCAAGTACGACAATATCTCGTTCACGAAACTTTTAGGAACATTATTAATTGACCGGGTTAGCGATACGATTATGGTAGGATTGATTACCCTCTCTATCGTAACCTTTAATATGGACTTCTTCTTAGACTTCTTCCGAAAGAATCCGGAACTGATAGATGGCTTCCGTTCCATGTTCAATTCCATCTGGATTTATGCCTTTGCTGTATTTTTTATCTTCGGAATTTGGTTCGTATTCAAATATTTGAGTAACTTTACGCTGGTTCAGAAAGCGAAAGGGATGTTGCATAATATCTGGACGGGCATCAAAAGCGTTTGGGTCATGGATCGTAAAGGATTATTTCTTGCCCAGACCTTATTAATCTGGGTGGGTTATTTTTTCTATTTCTATATAACTTTTTACGCTTTCGACTTTACGCGCGACTTAGGCATATCGGTCGGTTTGATTGCCTTTACCATGAGCAGCATCGGCGTAGCGGTTCCAGTACAGGGCGGAATCGGTCCTTGGCATTTTATGGTAATTGCCACGTTGACGTGCTTCGGTGTAAACGAGAACGATGCGGCTGCTTTCGCTTTGGTGGTACACACGCTGCAAACCGCCTGGACAGGGATTTGCGGATTGGTGGGTGTGGCGGCATTACCAATTCTGAACAGGAAAACAAACTCAAAAACAACCCTTTAATAATAAAAGTTATGTCAGCAGAAATCAAAGAATTGTCACCCAAGGCGGTGTGGAACTATTTTTATGAGCTAACCCAAATCCCGCGTCCAACGGGCCATACGGCCGCCGTAGCACAATTCGTAGCCGAGTTCGGCAAAAATTTAGGCTTGGAAACGATTGTAGACAAAACGGGTAATGTACTTATCCGAAAACCGGCGACTACCGGACGAGAAAATCGCAAGACGGTTACGTTGCAGGCACATCTGGATATGGTTCCTCAAAAGAATTCTTCCGTTAACCACAATTTCCTGACCGACCCGATTGACGCTTATATTGACGGGGAATGGGTAAAAGCCCATGAAACAACATTAGGAGCGGATAATGGGATAGGTGCTGCTCTATCTATGGCGGTCTTGGCCGATAATTCATTGGAACACGGGCCTATCGAAGCGTTGTTTACGATTGATGAAGAGGAGGGAATGGACGGCGCTTTCGGTCTGAAGCCCGGATTCCTGAAAGGAGATATTTTGCTGAATTGCGATTCGGAGAAGGAAGGCGAATTGTTTGTAGGATGTGCCGGAGGTGCAGATATGAACATTTCTTTCCAATTCAAGGAAGATACGTATATTCCCGAAGGGGATGTGGCTGTAAAGCTAAGCCTGACGGGATTGAAAGGCGGGCATTCCGGCGTGGATATCCATTTAGGCCGTGCCAATGCCAATAAACTGATGTTCCGTTTCCTGAAAGAAGCGGTATGCGATTATGGTGCACGCCTTTCGGCCATAGAGGGAGGAAGCCTCCGGAACGCTATCCCGCGCGAGGCAGAGGCCGTCATCACGATTCCGGGAGATAACGTTGAAGCATTATGGGAGCTGGTTTCGGATTATCAGGATATGTATCGCGAAGAGTATGCCGGAATCGAAGACAATATCTGCTTCTCAGCCGAAATGGCAGAGTTGCCCGCAACATTGATTCCGGAGGAAATCCAGGATGATTTGATTAATGCCATCGAAGGATGCCAGAACGGAGTGATTACGATGTTGCATGATTTCCCCGGAACGGTAGAGTCTTCGTCCAATTTGGCGATAGTCAAGACTTCGGATGAGTTAATCGAAATAAAATTATTGATACGCAGCTCTTCCGAAAGCCGGAAAGACGCATTGTGCTCCAGTCTGGAAAGTATCTTCGCCATGGCAGGTGCGAAAGTGGAAGAAACCGGAGGCTATAACGGATGGCAACCTAACATCGATTCTCCTATCCTTGGTCTGATGAAAGAGACCTATCAAGAACTGTTCGGCATAGAACCGGAGGTAAAAGTCATGCACGCCGGTTTGGAATGTGGAATTATACAGGGTGTCTATCCCAATATGGATATGATCTCCATTGGTCCGGACTTAGAGCATCCGCATTCTCCGGACGAACGGGTACGCATTGCTTCCGTACAACATACTTGGGAGCTGATCAAGCGTACGTTGGAAAAAATCTAAGAAGCTAAAAAAAGATGCCTATCTTCGGAAGAAAAGATAGTTACAATTGAAGAAAAAGATGCCTACCTTTTACACGAAAGATAGGCATCTTTTTTTGTGGAAAAACATCGGTTATTTCGGGAAAAAGAAAATTTTTTTTCATTTCCATGTAGTTTTCCTACTCCTTAGAGCGTCTAACGTACAGAAACAACCAAAAATTTTATGGACACAATAAAAACAGATTTTGAAAGAATGGTTCAGGAGCATAAAAATACCATTTATACGGTATGTTTTATGTTTTCCAACGATTCGGACGAGGTGAACGATCTCTTCCAAGAGGTGTTGATTAATCTCTGGAAAGGCTATTCCTCGTTCAAGATGCTCAGCGGTATCGACACCTGGATTTGGAAAGTCAGTTTCAATACCTGTATCTCTTCGGAGAGGAAAAAGAAAAAACACAAGACGGTTCCGCTCAGTATGGACATCGATTTGTTTCAGGACAAAGATGATGAATCAAAGCAAATCAGACAACTCTATCAGCGCATCCACCGGCTGAAACCTTTGGACCGGGCTATCGTATTGCTTTGGCTGGAAGGTATCAGTTATGAGGAAATCGGTGCGATTGTGGGAATCAGCACGAAGAATGTTTCGGTGCGTCTCTTCCGTATCCGGATTGAACTAAAGAATATGTCGAACGATTAAAACTACAGGAAAATGGAAAAGAATTTTAAAAACTGGGAATTGGATGAAATGAAGCAACAAATGGATCTGTTAAAATCCAAATTAGACCATCAGAAAATTATCAACGACCAATTGGTACGCCGTACCATGAGCGAAAAAGCAGGAAAACTCCGGAAAGATTTATTTGTCATTGGCGGAGTGGCGTTATTGGGTATTCCCTATTGTTATTGGATATTCTCAATGATTGGCTTCTCATTATCATACCGGATTATTACTTCATTATTCCTTTTGATTGCCATCGGCTATATGCTTTACCAACAACAATTCATCCAGCCAAGGGATCTTTTGGAAAAAAACTTGTTAGAAGTAAGTCGGAAACTGTTACGCCTGAAGCAATCAAAGGCCAATTGGCTCAAATTCAGCATCCCTTTCCTCTGCTGCTGGTTCGCTTGGTTCGTCATTGAATCTTTACGTTTTGTAGAAAGTGATGCACGAATGCCTCTTTTGACCGGTGGAATCATTGGCGGAGTATGTGGGCTGATAGGTGGAATTATCCATAACCGAAACACCAAACGCCGGATCAATGAAATCCTGGAACAGATAAAGACAGAAGAAGATTCTGACGAAATGTGATTTTTCAGACAAAAAGAGGGTGCGTCGATACGTGAAAAGACTCTTAAAATTCCAATTAGACACACCCCCTTCGATTAGAGTATTTTCTTTAACTCTTCGATGTCTGGCAACGTTCGTTTTAATTTCTCAGGCATATCATCCGATGTTTTATACGTGGCAACACCTAATGGTTTGTCATAATCTTGAATGACATATTCCACATATTTTTTGTCTGCACTTTTACATAGGACTATACCAATAGAAGGATTCTCATGAGGCTTTCGCATTTGATCATCTACTAAGCGGAGATAAGTGCATAGCTGCCCTAAATAAGAAGATTTGAAAGCCCCTCTTTTTAGTTCGATAACAACCAAGGCGTTCAGTTCTCGATTGAAGAAAATTAAATCCGGAAAATGTTCAACCCCGAATACCTCTAACCTATATTGATTACCTACAAATGCAAAATCACGTCCAAAACTAAGGATAAATTTCTTTATATTGTGTATGATTGCCTGTTCTACTACCCGCTCATCAATATCTTCTTTGTCACGCTCAGCAAGTTCCTCCACATTAATAAAATCTAAAAGATATTCATCTTTAAACATTTCAATAGCTTTTAGAGATTGACGGGAACCTGGAATAGTTTGAATAAAATTGTGAGCAATTTCTCCTTGATGTTTAAATAAATCATCCTCGATTCTTGCAGTCAGGACCTCCTTACTCCATTTGTTCGCAACAGCCTGACGGATATAAAACAGACGCTCTGCAAGAGATTTAGCTTTACGTACAATAATCATATGATGAGTGAATCCCAGTCCTAAAAACGAAGAAAAGTCAAAGTCTTCTCTATCCGGCTTTTCACAAGGAATCAACAATTGAGTGTCAATTTCGCTAACCGCGGTTAGCGATTTGCGCTCACTTATTCCGCTAATTGCAGTTAGCGATTTCAAGTCGTCGCACCAAGTTTCGTAAAATTGACGCATGAATTTAATATTAGCAGCAGAAAATCCGCGAAGCCCAGGCAACTCTTTTTGTAATTGCTGGCTAATAGTTTCTATAGCACCCTTACCCCAAAACCCTTCACGAGAATTTTCAGACACATATCTGCCTATACCATAATACAATGACAACTGTTCTTTATTAGCATAAGAAGCTGCACGGTATTGGCTACTTAATATAGCATCCTTGATTGCTTTTGTAGCTTGAACATATACTGCTGAATTATTCATGATTTTTCAATTTTCCAACAAAGGTAAAGAAATATTAGCCCCAAGCACACACATAAGCGTTTTTACTTTCGAAATTTGCAAATTTCCCGAAAAAAATTCGCGGGAATATGCAACGTTTGAAGAAATGGATGCGTTCTTATAAATGAAAGCGAAAGCAAAAGAACGATGATGAAGGAATGAAAGATTCGATAAAACAACTGGTAAGTGAATGTAGCAGAGCAAACCGACAAGCGCAGGTGACGTTATACCGGACATACGCGAAACGGTTATATAACGTTTGCCTGCGCATTATAGGTAATCCGGCCGATGCAGAAGAGGCTATGCAGGATTCTTTCCTGAAAATATTCACAAAAATCAGCCAGTATCATTACGAACAATCGTTCGAAGCTTGGATGAAACAGATTGCAGTCCGTACCGCCATCGACCATCTGCGGAAAATGCTTCCGGATTGGGAGGAGCTTCCGGAGAATTTCACTTTGGCGGACGAAGACACAAAAGATTGGGAAGCCATAGAACTTTCGATAGCAGCTATCAAAGAGGGCTTGAAACAGTTGGCTCCGGGCTATCGTGTGATTCTTTCCCTTTATCTTTTTGAGGGGTATGATATGGAAGAGATTTCCTCGATTCTCCATATCCGGCCGACATCGGCCCGAAGCCAGTATTTGCGAGGAAAGAAGAAATTGTTAGATATAATAGACCGAAACAAGCATGGATAAACTGAAAGATTTCATAGATAAGAACCGAGAAGCATTCGATACTGACGACTTGCCGGTTGGCGATTTGGACCGGTTTCTGAAAAAAATGGAACAAGCGGAGGATTTGAGAAGCAAAAGACGCTGGTTGAGATGGGTGACTGTTCCGATTGCTGCGGCCATTGCTCTGCTTCTTTACTGGGCATTGCCTTTGGGAGAAAATACGTCTGATGAAGCACAATATGTTTGCGAATTACATTCGGAAATGGCGGAATTACGTGCCTATTATGTGATGCAGATGGACGGAATCCTTATGGAGATGGAAGAAAAAAGCCTGCAGTCGGATAGTCCGGCAGCCCACAAATTGTTGGAGGCTGGGCAACATATCCAAAATACCTGTCGGCAATTTGACCGGGAGGTGTTGCCAACACTGCCCTGTTCGGATGAGGGTGTTTTTGCCCTCAACCAGCAATACCGGAATAGTTTAAATAGCCTTCAACGGTTGTATGGACAAATGATTAAATAAAATGAGATATGAAAACAAGAAAATTACAATCTGTCGGAACGACATTACTATTGATGTTGTTTCTGTGTACTAACTTGTTGTGGGCGGAAGATCAAGAGATTGCCCGCAAAAAAGAATACACCCAATCGTTCGCTGCCAGGCCGGATAACAATCTGTTCTTGGATAGCAAGTACGGAAACATAACGATTACACACTGGAAGAAAGATGAGGTTGCTTTCCGGGTTGTTGTGGAGTCAAAAGCAAGAAGCGAACAACAGGCACAAAAAATATTGGAACGTGTTCGAATTACGTTGAAGAAAGAAGGTAAGACAATTATGGGACTTACAGAGGTTCGCTCAGCAACAGAATTTAATAACGCTAATTTCTCCATTAATTATTATATCAGTATGCCTTCTTGGATGACAACAAACATCGAACAGAAGTATGGTAACATTCAAATGCCGGAGTCGAACAAAGGATTGTGTACGATTGAGATTAAATATGGAAATCTGGAGGCGGGTAGCTTTACACAGCCTTTGCAATTGAATGCCAAATACAGTAATGTTACTTTAGGATATCTGGCAGGGGGAAACTTAGACTTGGCATATAGCGGAAAAGCCTCTGTGGATGGAGCGGAAGAATTGGCCATTGACAGCAAATATTCCAACCTTCAGATAAATAAAATAGGTACTCTGACAATCAAAAACAAGTACGGACAGCTCAGTATCAAAGAGGTAAATACATTGAATGCGAGCATTAAGTATAGCGAAGCGAAGGTCGGCTATTTGGAGCGGCGGCTTAATTGCGAGAGCCTGGATTATAGTAATATTGACATAACTAAAGCCGATGCGAAGTTTGATTATATCGAAGTGGACTCTCAGTTCGGCAATCTGTATGTCGGATTACCGCTCAATGCCTCTTTCAAGGTCAAAGCCGATGATATTGCGTATGGCGATTGCGATGTGTCTCGCCGATTTAAAGATACGCACCGGGAAAAGCATGACGACTCGGATTATTATGAGATAAACAATGGCCGTAACGGGAGCATTGAATTTGATGGTGGAGGTTACGGCAAGCTTACCATCGGCGTATCAGAGTGAAAGACTCATGCCTTCCTGGGCCAATAGCGTTTCCGGGAAAATGGATTTGGCCTCTTGATGCAACGGCTTCAAATCTTCATAACGGGCCGAATAATGCCCGATGAGCAATTGCTTAACTTCCGCGTCACGCGCTATCGTTGCGGCTTGCTTGGCCGTCGAGTGAAACGTTTCGTTAGCGCGTGACGCATCTGCTTCCGCAAAGGTCGCTTCATGGTACAACAAATCCGCCTGATGGATATAAGGAAGAATTTTCGGATAATAAGCCGTATCGGAACAATAAGCGTATTTCCGGGACGGAGCGGCCGGCCGGGTTAACCAAGCATTCGGAATGACCTTTCCTTCCGGCGTAACATAATCAGCGCCCTGTTTGATATATTGAATCTCTTTGACGGGAATATGATGAAAATCTATCATTTCCCGAATGATATGTGCCTCACGTTGCTTTTCAACAAACAGATATCCGCAACAAGGAATGCGGTGCTTTAACGGCAAAGAATAGACCGATACGGAACGATCCTCCATAACCAGCCCATATTCATGGGGATTGACCGGATTGAACCGGACCTGAAAGGGCATCCCCTGACAGAATATTTTTATAATGGTATGCAGATACTCCTCCAAATGGGCAGGCGCATGGATAACCAAGTCGCCGTTCCGTCCCAACATGCCTAATGTGGAAATTAATCCCGGAATACCAAAGCAATGGTCTCCATGCGCATGGGTAATGAAGATATGGTTCAACCGCGCGAACTTAATTCGCATCCGGCGCATTTGGACTTGTGTGCCTTCGCCACAATCAATCATATACAGTTTGTCGCGTAAATCGACAATTTGAGAAGAGGCGGCATGGCGGGTCGTCGGCAACGCTGATCCGCACCCTAATATCTGTACGCTAAAATCTGCCATATTAAACTCTGTTTCTCTGAAATTTTCTGTTAATCGGAAAAATATCTTGCAAAGATACAAGAATTCGGAGGGTTTAATGTGAAAAATACAAAAAAAGAAAGGAAGCTCTTGCTTTATATCAATTTATATTGGTATTTTTGTTCGCTGTCCTTTTTAATCTAAAGAATGATTTTTTTAATGATCATCTTAAAATGATTAAGTACATGGGTTATTGTTGACCTTAGCTAACTTTTTCTTTTTGTTTAAAACGGTTAAATGTAGAAACGGCCAAGCGTGAAGCTCCGCCGTTTCTTCTTTTTTATACGGATTCTTTCTGCTGTTCCAATTGCTTCTGATAGGCTTCCATTTGCGCGCGGCTCTTGCTTTGTGTAACAAAGAATACGCCGGTAAAGACCAGCACTACCGCTATTATCTTAAGGACATTAAAGCTATCCATCCCCCATATTACAGCAATAATACTGGCCACAATCGGTTGGAGATAATTATACATACTCGTTACCGTAGGGCGGAGGCTCTTTTGCCCGATAGGTATCAGCAGATAACTGATAAAGGTAGCGCAAAAGACAACCATCACCAAACCGCCTATCAGCTTATAATCCAACAAGCTCCAGTCTAATTGCACTATCTCTGAATAGGAAAAAGGAATCAAGCATATAGAAGCGTAGGTAAACATCCATTTCATCAACGTAATCGGCGAATATTTCCCTATCAGCCCTTTGAAGAAGACCAGATAAAGAGAGAAACTGAATTGTGCGAAGAGACACAACAGGTCTCCCCAGATACTCCCCGCCTGTCCACCGGATAACGGATGTCCGCTTAGAATAAGAAGCAAGGCGCCCACGGCTCCCATAAATACGCCTAACAGTTTCTTACCCGTAATCGGCTCACGCAAGTAAATAGCCGCAATAACCATTGTCAGTATCGGAAGGCTGGTCGTTACGATGGAGGCATTGATGGGCGAAGTCATACCTAATCCGAATATGTATGAGCCTTGGTTGAATACGATACCAAACAATGCGGCAAAAAACAGGGACAGCATATCCTTATGATGGACATGATCCGGCTTGGCAAAGAGCGAAGCAATCCAAAACAGACAAGCCGCACCAATCATCCGGAAGTCGGTCATCAACAAAGGCGTAATCACGGCACTGGAAAGAACGAATTTCCCAATCGGCGCCATCAGGCCCCACATCGTCTCCGCGCCGATCATCGCCGCATGGCCCTTAATCTCTGAAGTGTTCATGTAGATCCTATGATAAGAAAAAAGGCTCTTCCTCGAAAGGAAGAACCTTTATTTGATGGATTGGAAAAATCACTTATTTAACCAATGCTGCGAAATCAGAGTTGGTTGCATATTTAGCAAATTCCAAATCGATAGCAGCTTCATTCTTCAAAGAAGAATCTTTAGCGATAGCCTGCTTCAAGTTGCTTACCACACCGTTAGCGTCGTTAGTACGAGCTGCAACGATAGCCTTCAGGTAAGAAGTAGTAGCGTCAGGATTAGGAACAGCGTTCAAAGTCTGAGCAGCCTTGCTGTAATCCTTAGTCAGGATTTGAGCCAAAGCAGCGTTGTTAGATTTCACTGAACCGAATGAATTAGCAGCTTTTGCCCATTCGCCTTGTTCCAAATACAGAACACCCAGTGCTTCGCTTAATTCTGCAACACCTGCTGCGTTACCGAACAATTGCTGAGCCTTAGCCTGGTCACCCTTTGTCAAAGCAATCAAACCTAAGTTCATATTTGATTCCGGATTGTTCTTAACTGAATTAGCCTTGTTGAACATCTGTTCAGCCTTAGCCAGGTCACCTGCGCGGAATGCCATCATACCTACGTTGTTCCAAGTACGATAATCGCTCGGATACAATTTAGAAGCTTCATTGTAAATGCGAGTCTTTTCAGCATCATCGTCAGTCAATGTAGCTGCATACAGAATTTCTTCAACGTTCAAAGCCTTCGGATCGTTCTTTGCCAAAGCTGTGATTTCGTCATCAGACTTACCGATGATTTCGATGTTGGCAACCAAACGAGAACGACGTAATTGCGGAAGGATTTCTTCAGCCAATGTGCTGTAAACAGAAGAGATGTTCTTGATTTCCTGTTCGCGTTGTTCCGGATCTTTGTACATAGACAATACACGCAATACCAAGTCTTTGTCTTGCAAATTTGATTTAGAGACCAATTCCTGGAAGCCTTCCCAGTCCTGAGCCGTATATTTAGCGTCAACCGGAGCGTCAACCTTCATCTTCTTCAATTCCTTAGCCAGATACTTGTCTGTGTTCTGTTCACGTCTTTCAGCCAAACCTGTATTCAGTTCAACACCACCATCAGGAGATGCATAAGCCTGAATTTCGATAGCGACATTCTGGTTCGGAGCTTCGTCAGCATTCTTTACCAAATCTTTCCAGTCAGAGATTTCTTCTTTGTTCAATTCCTGAGAACGAAGATTAGCCTGCTGGATCAAGAACATGATGCTTGCATCGTGAGCTTCCTTGATGATACGCTGGAACTTGTCAGCAGCAACGGCTGCGTTTGCAGTAGCGGCATCAGCCAAAGCAGAAGTAGCGATAACGCCTTCACCGATTTTTACATCCGGCAATTTAACGGTCTTGTTTTTAACCTTAGCGTCGAAAGTCAGATACAGTTCGGATTTCTTCATTTCCGGTTTGTACGTGAACGCAGATTTCATGGTAACATTAGCGCCTTCCTTGTAAGGGATTACCTGATTGTTACCTTGAACTTTCTCACCTTGATACGTGTAAGCGGTTCCCCAAGCTTCTCCGCCTTCATAACGAAGTACCGGAGTAACAGTTACAACGGCTTTCTTGTTGAACCATTTAGCCGGGAATGTGGCATTAATAGTCACAGGTACTTTTCCGCCAATAGCTTCCAGAGGTTGAGGCTCTGCCTTGATGTACTCTTCAGCCAGCGGTTTCAACTTGTTAGAACAAGATGAAAAAGCCAGAATTGCTGCCAACATAATGAATGGCAATAAAAACTTTCTGTTCATAATTTTACTGTAAGTTTAAAATGTTATAATGACTTTGTTTATATCACATTTGTAAGTCTTAGAGTTCATAACTGATAAACTCGCCAACATATATACAATGCCATTTTCCTGCATTTTCGTGCAAAATAAAGCATAATTCCGCTATCCGCAAAGAAGAGCCGGCAAAATCGTCTGAATTAATATTTATTAGAGAATAGGGATACGCCCTTTTGTTCTCTATCCAACCGTTTCAACGGCTCCTCCCCGCAAAGATGTTGCAAAAATACCCTATATTTTCTAATTATGAATCAATTTGAGTGGAAATTTACAGAAATAATTATAAATTCAGCAAAAAAGTACACACAGAGTTGCCTGCTTCATAGTTGATTTCCACCCGGTTTGTCAAAAAGAGCACCACCTTTGGCGATAAACAGACCAATTCGGTTTTCCGATAAAGCCCTACTTTTGCACGAAAAGTTTACTATTTGGACTTATGAAGGTGCGATACATAGGGTACGGGCTGTG
This sequence comes from uncultured Parabacteroides sp., assembly GCA_900547435.1. Lineage (GTDB taxonomy): Bacteria > Bacteroidota > Bacteroidia > Bacteroidales > Tannerellaceae > Parabacteroides. The sequence goes on along the minus strand of URGO01000001.1, from coordinate 12,615 downwards.
CCTGCTCGCTTTCCAAGCGTGCGAACTGATAGATTATCATCCTTACGACGGACAACTATCCGCCGGAGAGGCGCATATCAATGAGACGAACATTCCACTCATCGAACAGGCGACGGAGGGGAAAGATACCATCCGCTTTGTCCTTTTCGGCGATACTCAGCGGAGCTATGACGAGACGGAAGATTTCGTCCGGCATATCAACGAGCAAAAGGACAGCCTGGATTTCCTGATTCATGGAGGTGATTATACCGAGTTCGGGACTACAACAGAATATGATTGGACAGAGAATATTCTCTCTAAATTGCAGATTCCGTACGTCGGACTGATTGGAAATCATGACGTATTAGGAAATGGGGACAGCGTCTTTCGCGCACTTTTCGGCAAGGATAATTTTGCGTTCGTAGCGGGCGATGTTAAGTTCGTTTGCCTGAATACCAACGCGCTGGAGTATGATTACTCGAATCCGGTGCCGGACTTCGAATTTATTCTTTCCGAACTCCAAAAGAACAATGCCCAACGGACGATAGTCGTCATGCACGCCCCACCCGGAAGCGACCAGTTTAATAATAATGTAAAAGTGGTTTTCCAGGAATATATCCGCCGATTTCCCGCTTTGTTGTTTTGTCTCCATGCGCACAATCATTCGGTACAGGCAAGTGATATCTTCGGAGACGGTATCATGTATTACGGTTGTGCCAATATGGGAAAACGCAATTATCTGAAATTTACGCTAACGCCTAACGCTTATACGTATGAATCGGTCGACTATTAAATGGATGATTCCGCTCCTGGCACTGGCTCTCCCGCTTCATGCGCAGGAAGAGACGCGTTATCAGGAACGTCTGGAGAAGTATAAAGCCCGATGGGAGAAGTTCATTCCGCGATACACCAAGTTGCAATTTGCCGGTTCGATGGGGATGATTTCTGCCGGATTGGGTTGGGATTATTACCGGAAGCATTGGGAGACGGATGTGTTGCTGGGATTTATCCCCGCTTATGTGGACGATAACGCCAAGTTTACCTTTACCTGCAAACAGAATTATTATCCGTGGAATATCCGGTTGAGCGACCGTTTCTCGTTCGAACCTCTGGCTTGCGGCGCATACATCAACATTTTGCTCGACCGCGAGTTTTGGGGCAAACAGCCCGACAAATACCCGGACGGTTATTATTGGTTCTCTACCCGTTTCCGGTTTCATGCCTTCGTGGGCGAACGTATCACCCTGAAACTGAATGAAAGCAAAAGTTGGCATAAGTCGATTTCTTTCTTTTATGAACTGAGTACCTGCGACCTGTATCTGATTAACAAAATAGGTAATCGCTCGTTAAAGCCCAAAGATTACCTCAGCCTCTCCTTCGGATTGAAATTGCAGATATTCTAAGAAGCTGTTTCGAATTTATTCCAGATTTTTCTAACGACAAAGGGCAAGCCGACAAGCCGGCAGGTTGAAATTCCTCCTGTTCGCTTGTTTGCTTGCCCCTCGTCTGTGGGTCAACTCGTTAACCACGCTTTGGGTTAACCAGTTAAGATATTACTTAACGATTACTTTCACACGTTTCACATCCGAACCGCTTTCCAATACGACCACATAGATACCTTGCGGCACATCAATGCGGGTATCTCCGTTTACTTCCTGCTGAGCCTGCAAACGACCGCTGATGCTGATTACTTTCACATCTGCATGCGCTGCATTCTTCACCAGAATGAAACCACGGCCTGTAGAGATAGAAGCGGATTCGATATCTTCGATGCCGGTCGGAACGCCCTTGAATGTTGCTTTCAATGTCGTATCTTTATACAAAGCAATCTCATGAACTTGTTCCTTGCTTCCGTCAGACCATTTCTCAAAGTTGGTTCCGTCTACCGGGATAGCGATAACCGTAATCACATCGCCATAGTAATATTTGCCGTCAATGCTGCCTTCTACCTGAACGGTACCAATCTTATAACCGCCTTCGTTTTCGTATTCAGCCGGAATCTCTACCTTGATTTCCGTCGGATTCGGCAACGATACGTTGACGCTCATATTTTCGGTTACTTCCTCAATCGTATAAACGCCGTTCTTGCCGGTCAGGGTCTCACCACGTGAGGTCTTTACGACAATCTTCGACATATCTGCTGCCAATGCCTTCACCGTAAAGCTGAAGTCGCCTTCGCGAAGTACACCAAAATCACCTACTTTATCCACTTCAAAGCCACGACCGCTTGGGTTGACCGTTACAAGATACTGGCTGCTCGGATCAAATTCCGGATCCGGTTCAACAACACTGAACTCTGCGGAAATAGCGATAGAGCTGTCTTCTACCGTATAGATATAATCGCTCTGTTCTATTCTCTCGCCATTGATTTCTAAGTATTCAAACTTAAAGTCTTTGGTCGGAGTTACCTGAATGCGCAACTTTGTACCCGGAGTGATTTCCTCTTCGCCAAAATATTGCTTGCCGGTTACAGCGTCAGTCACAACAATTGTTCCTACTTGTGCTCCCGGATTCTTAATGGTAATCAGGTTCTTATCAGATACCGTAACCTTTACCTTTACAGAAGACTCGGCATAACTGTCATTATCCGGCACGAATACTACATCATACTGCTTACCGTCTTCCGGTATCGTGTTGATGACATCATCCGCCCATTTGAATGTTCCGGCAACCGTCTTGTCTCCGGGCTTACCATTTACAAGATTCTTAGCCAAACCGTCAATCAGGTTAGACTGTTCCAACGTTTGGCCTTGCGGAATCAAGGTCGGTTTCGGAGATTCAACGATGGTCGTCTCAGCTTGCTTGATGACCATTGTGCCGACATTATCTTTGGATTCTTTATATTCATTCCAACCGGATGAAGCTCCCGGATAAGGTATAGTTACATATACTTTATATGTTCCGGCATCTTTCGGAATCTTCACGGCAACTTCTGATCCATTTTCCACTTTAGCATAAGAGAACTCAGGTTTCAAATCTGCAATATTCGAAACTTGCGTATTACTTGTCGAAGAGGTTGCATCATCCAAAAGTACAATCAAATAATCTTTCGTTTCCGGATAAGCTTGTTCTTCCCCGTTATAAATAGTCTCATAATCACGGACTGTAACTGTAAATTCCTTATTCAACGCTACTTCATCACCTTCCACCTTGAACACGGTCGGTTTGGTTACTTGGTAAGAGAAAATAACGATGCGCTCGCCTGTTCCAGTCAAATCTTCTTTATCTGTATCCGGAATGACAATTCCATTAGCATACAACTTGATATTCTTCCAATTAGCCGGTACAGTCAGTTTAACCTTAACGGTTGCTCCGGTCGGAACAGTTTCATTGTTTTCTAACGGGAAATCACCGTTGAACATCTCGATGCCGAAATTCTTGTCTGAAAGGCCTTCGAAAGATACAGCAACCGGATCCACTTCGCCTTGGCCATTAATTGTTGCCGTAGTCGATACGACTGCTATTTCGAAGTTCTCATTCAAAGAACTACTTTCGCCATTCGTTACGAAATAACCCACATGTACCAAGTGAGCGGCTGTCTGCGTAGTTTCCTGTTTAGAAACTTCTTGCCATTCACCAGAACTATTCTTTCCAACTACCCGGAAGTAACCATTGGTTAATGCCGTGCCATTGAACTTCACTTCACCACCGGTAATTACATATTTACCATTCTGTACATCCACCTTCGGAATAGCGGTAATTTCAGGGACCGCTTTCTTGATGCGGATTATCCAATCTTCTTTCGGTGTTGTAGCCTGGTGGTCCGAAGTAGACTCCATCCAATAACGGACTTTCCAATCCCCGGCTTCTACCGGTTTTTTGTCGGTATAATCATTATTATCTTTCTTATACTGCACCTTCACATCATCGTAATATTCCACCGGATTGGTCTTGTATTCGAATGCTTTTGCTGTACCATCGTAAGTATGAATCTGAATCTTGTCGCTGATTCCCTGTCCATAAACCGGGTTAATCGTTACCGCCGGTGCTACTTTCGTTACAATCGTAATCGTTCCACCGGTTGGAAGCACATCAAAAGTAGCAGTATATTGGAGAGCCGCACCTGTAGGATCGGTTACTTTTTTAGGTTCTTCAAAAGGAATTTCCGTAGAACCATACAGAATCTGGTCAATTACAATCGGTTTGTCATTATAATTACCTGTGCCATTTACCGCATCTTCGGTCAGATGGATAGTAATAGTTGCTTTTGTACCTGGAACATATCCCGGATCAGACATATCATTATATATGTAAACATGAGTCGTTTTGTTGTTGACAACCTGAATCTGATTGTTTACAAAAGCATCATTAATATTTTTAATTTCACCTTCCATCTTCATGTCGATACGGACATTCGAACTCTTCACCACATTAGCTACAATATGTGTATTGTCTTTTACCAATTCTTCTATCACATATTCATACTCTGTAGTCGAATTCGGTTTCAATTCCGGTTTTACCGGTTTCCCGTCAATCGTCAATTCCGGATCATAGCCCACATCCGCTTTCAGGGTAATCACCACTTTACTTTGATAAGGAATACCTTCTGTCTTTCCATTATTCTGGATGTTGATTGTCTTATCCTCTTTCTGAGCAACAATAGAAACCGTGTTCATTTCGCCATCCACATTGGACTCGGCTGTTACCGTCAACAACGCGTCTTTCAACGTGGCGTCAATCGAAGGAGCTACCGCCCTACGATCATTCGCAACCCAATAACCGGCTACGCGGAACGCAATATGGTTTTCATCTACACTGCTCTCCGGTTCTTCCACCAAACCGTCAGGTACAAACTTATCCAATTCGAAGCCTTCACGGTCAATCGAAGCGATCAGGATATTACCTTGATATACTTCGCCACCATTGGCAACAGCATTTCCATCTTGAGTTACTTTAATATAATTCTTTACTATCTCCAAATCAAACTTAGCCGGAGTAACCTTAATATTGCTAATAACCATTTCCGCACCATTATATTTAATAGTTACCCGATACGTACCACTTTGGAATATATTATTTCCACTCGGAGAATAGAACAAGATAGTAGCCGGATTGGAAACACCATAGGCTTTCTGACCATGGTCTACTTTCTTATATGTACTACCATCGGCTAATTGCTCCCAAACAATGTCTGTTACCTATGTCCAATCATTTTCTCCAAAAGCCGGCAAACCGAAGTTCATATTCCATTTTGTAGCCATATTCAGTCCGGCAGAAGCTTCCACCTCAACATTGGATGTGATTTCCTGCTTGCCCATGGTTACTTTCGTGTCTTTTCCTATACCATCAACACGGAGCAACTTATTGTTGCTGACATCTAACTTCTTCAAACCGTTGCCAACAGTCAGCTTTGTTAAAGCATTATCCGACAAATCCAAATCTTCCAACGCCGAAAAGCCAGAAAAATTCAAACCGTCTCCAGATAATTCAGTCTTTGACAGATTTAAGGTCTTAATAGACGGTGAATTGATGACCACTTCCGGAACTGATTCCAATGGGTTGTTAGACACGTTGAATGATTCCAACTTCGACATCGGTGTTTCTTGCGGATAAATCGCTGTAGATTTCAGTTTGTTGTTTGATGCGTCTACCGATACAATGTTGGTCAGTCCTTTAAATTTAAGACTCTCCAATTCGCCATTATTGGTAAATGTTAAAGACTTTACATTCTCAAACAGCTTGTCTGACGTTGTACAATCAAAACTCGTGACTTTACCGTCAATCGTGATTTCTACATCTTTCAATCTATCAGCAGCACCGGCAATCTTTATGGTTTGTGGAGCATCTGCCTTATAAGGAATTTCATAAGTCGCCGTTTTCTTATCTGCACTTATTGTCGGCTCTACAGCAGGAGTAAATACAGGATAATATGCCCCGGTCCCCTTTTGCATCACCGCCTCGGTATTTTTGATAGTAATCGTTACCTTACCCGAGGTACCGGCAGGAATCGACAAATCGATATACTGCGTTGTTGGCGATTGCGCCTTCACCAACCCCACCGACACAAACAGCATCAGTAGGCTTAAAAGTAATCGTTGTTTCATGATTCTAATTTTTAAGTTATTACTCAGTTTGTTCTGCAATCGGCATCCTTAAGCTTTCGCTTTTGCGAAAAAAGCCCCTCTACATTGAATAGAGAGGCTTTTGTTTTTACGCATTGCGAATCCTCACGGATGGCATTGCTTTAAAATAGAACTTTTCTTAATTACACTATTATTACTAACTCCGTCTTTCCCTCTCGCGAGTTACTCTTCAACTGGTTTCCAATTGGACGGAAAATTGAATTATATCGTTATATTAACAATTCAACATTTTCGTGTTATGAACTTCTTTAGTAGTCAAAGGAGTTAGCACTTCGTGCAGGAGTTATAGGAGTTAAGCCAAATGCTTTTGAAAGTATTCCAAGAGTATCGGCTTTAACTCCTCTAACTCCATTAACTCCTTCTAACTCCTATATTTATTTAACTACCACCTTGAAGCTTTCGCCGTCAACAGATACTACCACGATACCTGCCGGAGCAGCGATTGTTTCATTGTCAGAGTTAATAGTTTCGTTAGCAACTACCTTACCTAAGATTGTGCTTACGATTACATTCTTGCCTTCTGCACCCTTAACGATTACAGCACCGTCAGTTGCAACTACTGTTACAGTACCAGCAGTGATTTCTTCGTTAGCTGTAGCAGATGCGTCTTTGTCGATTGCAGAGAATGTGAAGCGAGCACCTTGGTTGATAACTTCACCCGTGCTTTCGCTCGGCTGCCAATCTGCCTGATCTTTCCAAGAATCAGTGCTATCGCCTGTGTTGTGGTTGCCGTTTACATCGTAGTACTTAGCCAATACAGGTACACCGTTGATCAACTTAACCCAAGCACCAGCAAATGAACCTACACCTGAATAAACTGAGTAAGGTTTGCCATCTTTGTTTGCTGAGTCGTTAGATTCAAGCATAATGCTGTTGTATTCATCGCCTGTATTTCTGAATGCGAATACAACATTGTTGTGCTTACCATCCAATGGAACGATATCGTAAACTTTACCTAAGCTGTCAGCAGACAAGAACAACGGATTGATAATCATATCGCCAGAACCGTCAGCAGCAGCTTCCTTGATAGATTCCAATGTGTAAGGAGCTTTCAATACATACAAGCTATCACCACGGTGTACAGCTTCAACGAAGCCTAAGCGAGTGTAGTTGCTTGAACGGAACTTATCAGCATTTTCCAGACGGTTGATTGCATTCTGTACAGAATCATTGAAGTTAACCAAGAAGCGACCTTCTACATAACCTGCAAAGTTTTCAGAGTGTTCGCAACCGCTATTGATGCCATGTTTAACATTGTGGATATCGCAATCACAATATGTATAAGCCGGAACGCTGTCAGCAGCTACAACCAACATGTACTGCGGCATTACAGTTGAAGAAGCAGCAACCTTATCAACATAGAAGCCTTCACGGTCAGTCTGATCACCTAAGTTCTCAGCAGCCAAATAGTTCAAACCATTAGCAATAGCCAACTTAGAACCTGAATCTTCATACAAGCTCTGGTTACTCTGTTCGTCGATAGTTACCAAGTCGATAACTTTCTTAGCATTGTTTACATATTCAGCCGGCAATGTAGCATAACGCTTGTTGTCACCCTGTACCAAAGCAAATGAGCTTGTAGTCGTTTCGCACAAGTCAGCAATCTTAGCATTCAAATCTGCATCTTCAACTGCCAACTTACCAGTGATACGGTAGTTGTCGATGTTCATTCTTACTTTAACGACATCCTTAGAAGCGTTATATTCCTCATCTGTTGGATCAACATCTACATAGTAAGCATCATAATCCAAACCTAATTCGTTCTTCAAAGTAGTCTTCTTCAAACCTTTCAGTTCGCTTGCATTACCATCTACGAATGTATATTCCGGAACATTGATGAATGCATAACCATGATTGCCATCCAAGTGATTGTGTTCTTTCAAAGCAACTACAGCATAAGACAAGTGATTAGCCTTGTTTTCGATTTCTTCCTCTGTAGCAACTACATATACATGCTGGTTATTGATAGCCAAGAATGTATGATCGTTGTCGATTAAGTTCGCATCTTTCACCTTAATCTTGTAGAATGTCATGCTCAACTGAGTAGCATTAGCTGCTTCACTTGCATAACCATACTTGATAGAATCTTGATAAGCGAACTTGTATGTGCCAGTCTTGTATTCAACAACTTTATCGCCTTCAATCTTAGTTGAAGTTTCTTCAACCGGATACCAACCCTGAGCACGGAACAATTCGAATTGCGTTTCGCCATTCTCAACCAACTTAACTACATTGTCTTTACCTACACCCAAGAAAGCATTCAGACCCATGTCATACATGTGCTGGAATTGATATACGTTATCACGCAATACATCTTCCTCTTCATTGAAGTAACCCAATTCATTAACTTCAACCGGAGTAAAGGTTACGGTATCCGCACAATTATACAAGAAGTTTGTATGATGATCTACTGTACCCGGATTCTTATGTCCGTAAGCACGGTGATTGATCGTAAAGAACTTGCCATCACCAGCTGTGTACAATTGACCTTCGAATACAGGTGCAGGATTTGTGTAAACACCGTTCAAGCTACCCTTACCGTTAAATTCACGGTTGTAAATAGCAACAGTCGGATTTTCATTTGTATTTACATCATCTCCTGTCAAACACGGTTGACGTTCAATAACCCACTGAGTAGCCGGCATGTGTGTGAAATCTTGAGTTTCATCTTGTGTATCATATACAACATGACCCTTCATATCTTCCACGATATAAGCACCATCTACGCGGTTTTCAGTCAATGATGAGCTAAACTTCGTTGTCTTCAAGTTCATGAAGTAAACGCCATCTTCCATCGTAGCACGAGTCAAATAAGTATAATCGTTTACGAAACGAAGAGTCATTTCCATGTCTGACTGATAGTCAAACCCTTCCTTATTAGTTACATAAGCTGGATTTCCTTTTTCTGATTTCTTTACTGCTGCAAAGTTCTTATTTTCTGCATCTACAGCTGTTTCATCATCCAAAATACCAGAAGCATAACCAACAGTCAAATAGCTTGCAATATCAGCATTAGGTTCTCCAAAGTTCATTGCATACAATGCAACTGGAACACCTGCAGCTTTTTCGAACATAGTGTTATTTGCTTCGTATCCACTAACAACCGTGCCATAAGCAGCACCACGATTAACGGTGTTCAAGAAAGCTCCCGGATGTTTTGCAGATGCTAAAGCTGTCTCCTCATACTTCTTACCTAATGTCATTTCAGACTGAGACATACGAGAAGCATTCAACGGCTCAAATACAACACTGTCATTAGTTGCATAATAAGTAACCTTCCAATGGTAACGCGCTTGTAATGCATCATATTTTGAATAATGATCTATACTTGCATAAGCAGCATCCTTATTATATCGTTTTTCGATATGTTTCGGATTGGCAACTAAATTACCATCTATCGCCATTTTTTCTTTTTCCAACCAAGCATACGGAGCAATTTTTACTTCCAAACCATTGTAAATACCTTGGAATGCTTTACCTTCATACGGATATTCTGACACATACAAATAACCATATTGCTTATCTCCGTTTTCTGCTGCAAGAATAGCATCTTTTGTTTCGAACAAGATGTTATATCCTGCATAAGCACTTGTGTTATTTCTATCCAAATTAGCCTCTTCAGCCGCATCAATAGCAACAAGCTTATCTGCAAACGGATTTGTTGATAAGGTCAACGCATCTTCGGTTCCAGGCTTATAGACTGTAAATTTAGTTTCTTTACCTTTTCTATTATTATTGGTCTCATTCCATGCATCATAGCTTGAAATATGATCATTGAAGCTTAGCCAAGAACCATCAGCATCAATCATTGAATTGATTTCATCTGCATTCAAAACTTTAGCACCTGCGACAACCGGCTTAATCTTTAACGGCCAAGTCTTTAAGCTTTCGATATAATCATCAGCGCCAAACTTAGAATCCTTAATAGCGACCACAGCATAGCCCGTAGCTCTATCACCATTCAATCCATCTTCAGCCAAACCGTCTGTGATTTTGCGGATTTTCGGATCAGTTGGAGCATAAGCCAATCGATTTCCTAAATTGTGTTCCGTAACCGTACTATTTTGCAATGCAACCAAAGTCATCACAGAGTCAGTCTGATTATGGAAATAAGAGAAGATTTTCTTATAACCAAAAGCATCATTGCCTGTTACATCATCGGTAGTATACCAAGCCCAATTTGATGTACAACCGTCCATCAAACCATCATTTTCGTAATCCCAACCTACATTGGCATCATTTTTACCATTGTCCTTGCCGTACTCATCCGGCACAACGATTCTCTTTGCATCAGCTGTAGATTCCGGATCAATTTGCAATGCGTTAGTATGATCAAATGTTAATTCAAAACCAGTTTCCAAGTTGGTATAAGAATAGACACGACCATTAGCAGAGCGGTCTGTTACTTTGATTTTCCACAAAGTATGAGTTAATGTAGTTTTTGTAATAGGCTGTGCGGTCAAATACAATTTACCTGTAGAATAATCGCGCTCAACAGACAATACATAAGTTACATTTTCTTTCTGACCTTGCTCCTCTCCGACTGGTAAAGTCGCAGGATCTACTTCCAACTGATAGTAATACTCTTGATTAATCTTGTACACATCCTCAAAAGTAGCATCCAATTCTGCCGACTTAACCAAACGGGTACGATAATCTACCTCCCCATTTTGAGGGCAGTACTGAGCCACTGCAGTCAGTGAACCGGCGAGCAGGAAGCCCGCACAAAGCGTAAGTACTTTTTTGTTCATAATTAAATTAATTATTTAGTTAGTAAAATATTGAGTATATCGTTCTTCATTTTTGAGGTAACTACCTGACCTCTAATCCTAATGTGTTGCAAAAAAAGGAACGTTTTTTTGCGACACTTTTCAAATGCAAAAGTACAACCTTTTTTCATACAAGCAAACAATCACCAAATTTTTTTTGAATTAATTGGGGCTTTCTTATCAAGGGTGCAGAGATTCGAGTACAAAACCGCTTTTTGGCGTAACGAAATCTCTTCCGAAGGGAAGACTTTATTCGCTATATATATAATAAGGTATAAGAATTCATGCCTATTTTTGCCGGCGTTTATGCCTATGTTTGTCTGGAGAAATCGGCATAAATGCAAGGATTTATAAGCATAAATAACCGATGCTTTCTTAAAAATAAAAGGCAAAAGTTGAAAATTGCCGGATTCTATAATTGGGGCATATTGAGCGGAGTGTAAAGATAAGCATTTTTGCCAATTAATTATATCCATCGTCATTCTGAGCGAAGCGTAAGCGCAGTCGAAGAATCTCCTATATACAAAATTTTGCGTCTCTACATAATAAAAATCGACCTTCGATTTTGCAAAGTCTACTTAGCAAAAGTGTCGCAAAAAAACGTTCGTTTTTCTGCGACACTTTGCTTTTATATATCAGCGAGTTAACTATAAAAATTGACATTTTTCAGGTCAGCGAAAAATCCCAATTAATGCAAGTTTATGTCAGGTTTATTGTATCGCTTTGCAAAAATGTTAAAACATAAACCCCAATCCTCTCTTTTGCGAAGCATTGAACCATTCAATCTCCAAAGAGAGGGATTTCTTTAATTGCTCAGCCATGAATACCAAGAAAGGCGAATTGCAATCCTCTTCTTGCGATTGCCGCAAAGCGAGAATATACTCGTTCCTATCTTCCTTGAATATCTTAGTCGGGAAAAGACAATAAAGAAACTGGATGTAGTTCATCAACAATCGGGAGGTACGCCCATTGCCATCCACCCACGGATGAATAGTTACCAAGTTCAAATGGGCATTAAAGCTAAGCTCGTATTGCTCTTTAATGGTGGATGCAGTGCCAATACGTTCTTGCAATTGGCTGCATAGTTCATTGATCTTAGCAGGAACTTTCTGATAGTTCATATAAGAACGTCCACCGATGCCAGCCGTAACGCCACACAAGCGATACTCGCCTTTCGAGGAATCGAAAGAACCACCCATCACATTATGAACACTCCCGGTTGTGCGCATCAAGGTCGCGTTTAGCATCTGTAGGAAAACCGAAGTAATAGGTGTTTTGTGCCTTGCTTCTTCTTTCGCCAATTCGTAGGCTTTCTTTAAATCCTCATTCATTAAATGATAAATGAGCGGTTTGCCGCCAGCCACCACACCTTCATCAAACAAGAGCTGGGCTTCTACTTCCGTCAGCGTAGAGCCTTCAATGGCTGTGGAGTGGGCAATAAGGGAATAGAGGTAGTACTTTTCATAGTCCACCGCTTCACCGATACCAAGTTTCTGAAACTTTTGGAGCAGTGCTTCTATCTCCTGCCATATACCTTGTTCCATTGATTGCTGTTTAATTGGCTTTATTTTTATTCAAAGGTACGTTTTTTGCGTTGTTCCACCAAGCAAAATCTGCACTTCCATGCCCCATATTTTGCACGTGTGGGGAAAATCCAGAAAAAAGAAAAAGCTAAGCGATTGACTATTCAACACTTAGCTTTTATCCTCGTACCCAGACCCGGGGTCGAACCGGGATGGAAGTGAATCCACTGGTGTTTGAGACCAGCGCGTCTACCGATTCCG